>JAJDYL010000141.1 GCA_022825195.1 Alphaproteobacteria bacterium | reverse complement strand
ACTCAAGACGCGCAATCTTCTGACCGGAAGGCTCGGACCCCGACACTCTCAACGGGTCAAACGGCTCGGAACGACGCATCCAAAGGTTGACTCATTTTTCGATTCCACCGTCAACCCCCTCCTGGCCAGTTACGACAATTCATGACACCTGCCGGTCATGTCCTCAGGTCGGCCAGAAGCGGCATGACGTCGCTGGCGAAGCGTTCGATCTGCTGCGAGCGCCGGTCGTAGGGGCCGACGAGGTCGACCACCACATGCCTGGCGCCCGCCCGGTGGAAGTCCCGGATGCGCTCGGCCACCTGTTCGCCGGTGCCAAGCGCCGCGTAGCGCGCCGCCGCCTGCGGAAGTCCATGGCGTAACGGCGGGAAAGCGACTCGGTTGCGATGTCGAGCGCGCGTTCATAGCTGTCGTCGATGCGCGCGAACAGCAGATGGCCGGTGCCGAACGGCGCCTCGCCCCGCCCGGCCGCCGCGGCCGCCTGTGCGATCTCGTCCAGCGCCCGCCGGAACATGTCCGGCGTCACGACATAGGAGACATAGCCGTCGGCGAGCCGCCCCGCCCGCCGCAATGCCGGCGGGCGCCGGCCGCCGCACCAGATGGGCGGACCGCCCGGTTGCCTCGGCGCCGGCAGCATCGGCACGTCCTCGAAGGAGAAATGGCGGCCGCGATAGCTTGCCGGCCGTCCCGACCACAGCGCGCGGACCGCCTCGATGCTCTCGGTCAGCCGGCGTCCCCGCTCTTCCCGGGGCACGCCGCACACCTCGTATTCCTTCGGGAACTCGCCGCCGACGCCGACGCCGAAGATGAAGCGCCCTTCCGTCAGGTGGTCGAGCGTGGCCGTCATCTTGGCCACCGGTCCCGGATGGCGCAGCGGCAGAAGATAGACGCCCGTGCCGAAAACCAGCCTCCGGCTCGCCACCGCCGCCTGTGCGATCATCAGCAGGGGATCGAGAAACGGAATTGCGAAGGAGACATGGTCGCCCAGCCAGATCTCGTCGAACCCCTTCGCGTCCGCGTCCTCGACGAAGGTTACGAGATCGTCGATGCGCGGCTGCCACGGGCCGGTTTCGGAATCCCCCTGGCGGTGGATCGTCTGGATGCCGAGTTTCAGTCCCTCTTCGAGCCGGAGCGCCATGCGCCTCCCTCCCCCGCGGCTGGCATTTTGCGGTATAGAGCGTGATCCGCAGGGGAGACGCAATGCGATGAGCGCCTTTGCATCGCTCGTGGACGACCGCGCCGGCGAAGGCGTCTTCAGGGTGGACCGCGCCGTCTATACCGACCCCGAGGTCTTCGCCGCCGAGATAGAGACGATTTTCGAGGGCAACTGGATCTATCTCGCGCATGAGAGCCAGATCGCGTCGCCCGGCGATTACCTCGCCGTCTGGATGGGCCGCCAGCCCGTGATCGTCAACCGGCGGGCCGACGGTTCGGTCGGCGCCATGCTGAACGCCTGCGCCCATCGCGGCGCCCGCCTCACGCCCACCCGCCAGGGCAAGGCGACCACGTTCGTGTGCCGCTATCACGGCTGGTGCTACGACACCTTCGGCGCCTGCACGAAGATCAAGGACGAGCGCACCTCCGCATTGCCCGCCGGCGCCTCGCGGGCGGATTTCGCCCTCAAGGCCGTGCCGCTGGTGGAGAGCTACAAGGGCTTCATCTTCGGCTCGCTCAACCCCGACTCGCCGCCGCTTGCCGAACATCTGGGCGAGGCGCTCCCGGCGATCGACCTGCTCGCCGACCAGTCGCCGGACGGCATGGAGGTCGTTCCGGGGCAGGCGAGTTATGTCGTGGACGGCAACTGGAAACTCCAGACCGAAAACGGCGTGGACGGCTACCACGTCTCCACGGTGCATCGGAACTTCGTCACCACGGTCCAGCGGCGCGACCTGAAATCGGGTGCGACCGGAACCGGGCGCACCGACAACACGCGCTTCATGGGCGCGACCCGCAATGGCTGCTACGACCTCGGCAACGGCCATAACCTGATCTGGACCGAGCGCGGGATGCCGGAATCGGCGCCCTTGTGGGAAGCGCGGGACCGTTTGCTGCCGCTCGTCGGCGAGCGAAAATGGACCTGGATGTGCGCGCGCGGGCGCAACCTGCTGTTGTTCCCCAACGTCTTCCTCATGGACCAGTCCTCGACGCAGATTCGCGTCATCCGGCCGATTTCGGCGAGCCGCACCGAAGTCACGGTCCACTGCATCGCGCCGAAGGGCGAGAGCCGGACTGCGCGCGCGGCAAGGCTGTCGAAGTTCCGCGACTTCTTCCTGATGAGCGGGCTGGCGACGCCGGACGATTCGGCGGCGCTGGAGGACACGCAGGCAGGCTGCGAAGGCCGTCTCGACCGCTGGAACGACCTTTCGCGCGGCTTTTCCGCCATGCTGGAGGGCGGCGACGACGCTGCGTCCGATCTCGGTATCCGTCCGGTTTCGACGAGCCCGCGCTGGGACCATGAAACGCTCTATCACGGGCAATACCGCCAGTGGCGCCGCCTGATGGCCCGCGCCGGCAGGGCCGCAGCGTGAAGATCGACCCGGAGCTCCAGCTCGCCGTCGAGCGCGTCATCCATCTCGACGCCTGGCTGCTGGACGAGCGCCGCTTCGAGGACTGGCTGGCGCTGTTCACGGATGACGTGACCTTCTGGGTTCCCGCATGGACGGGTGAGGAAACGCTGGCCCGCGACCCGGAAACCGAGCTTGCCCTCATCTACATCAAGGGCAAGGAAGGGCTGGACGACCGGGTGTTCCGGATCGGCACGCGGGACAGCTACGCATCGCTGCCAATGCCGCGTTCGTGCCATGTGGTCGGCAATGTGCTGATCCTGGCTGCCGAAGAAGACGGGGTGGAGGCCGTCGCGTCCTGGACCGTGCACCAATATGCTTCGCTCAAGGGCGCGCGGGTGCACGGAGGGCGCTATTGCTACCGGCTCCGTCTCGAGCACGGCGAATGGCGGATCGCCTCCAAGACCGTGACCTTCCTGAATGACGGAGTCGACGTGGCCCTGGATATCTACAATGTCTGAGCCGAATACCGCGCCGAAGGGCCTTCGTTTTGCCGTCGATTACGGACCGCTGCTGGTCTTCTTCGCCGCCTACTACGCCGCCGGCATCATGTGGGCGACGGCGGCGATCATGGCGGCCACGACCGTCATGCTCGGCGTCTCCTGGTATTTCGAGCGGCGCCTGGCGCCCCTGCCGCTGGTGACGGCGGGTATCGTCGCCGTGTTCGGCGGGCTCACCCTGCTGCTGGCGGACGAGACCTTCATCAAGATGAAGCCGACCATCGTGAAGGCGTTCATCGCGGCCGTGCTGCTCGGCGGGCTGGCTTTCGGCAGGCCGCTGCTGAAGCCGTTGTTCGGCGCGGTCTGGAAAATCGACGATGACGGATGGCGCAAGCTGACCTTGCGCTTCGGGCTGTTCTTCATCGCCATGGCGGTGCTGAACGAGATCGTGTGGCGCACGCAGTCCACGGACTTCTGGGTCAATTACAAGCTGTTCGGCACGATCGGCCTCACATTCGCCTTTTCGCTGGCGCAGATCCCGGTGTTCCGCCGTCACTGGACCGAGGAAGCGGCGGAGAGCGGCTGATCGCCCCGGCTTCAGGCGGCTCTCTGCGCTGTTTCAAGAAGATCGTTAACAACACGCTCCAAATGATTGAGTGTGTTGCATTCACGCAGGAGGTCGCAATAGGGCCGGTAGCGGCGCATCTCGCTGTCGCCCGTGCCCCATAGCGGCGGCGGTTCGGGATTGAGCCAGATGAGCCGCTTGCAGCGTTCGTGCATTTCCTTGAGATATTCGGCCTTCGGGTCCGTGTTGTTCGACCGGGCGTCGCCGAGAATGATGATCGTGGTGTTCCGATCCACGTCCGCCAGGAAGCTCTCGCGGAAATTGGTCAGCGATTCGCCGTAGTCCGTCGGCATGTAACCGACCTTCTGCATCACCTTGTCGGCGGCCTCGTCCGCAATGTTGTCCTTGAAGTGCTCGGAAACCTCGATGAGGTAGCCGGAAAAGGCGAAGCTGCGAATGTCGTGCAGGAGTTCGTGCAGCTCGTAGAGGAACTGCAGCAGGAACCGCGCGACGCTCGCCACGGAGCCGCTGACGTCGCAGATCGCCATGACCCGCGGGCGGTCGAGCTTGCGCTTTTTCCATTCCAGTTCGAACAGCACGCCGTCATTGCCGTAATTGCGGCGCATGGTGCGGCGGATGTCCAACTGGCCCCGGTTCTTCATCTTGCGCCGGCGGGAATGCAGCGCCACCAGCCGGCGGCAGATCTTCTCCACGATGCGGCGCATCTGCTCGCGGTCGCGGCGGTCCAGATTGCCGAGCCGGGAGCGGCGCAGCCGGTCTTCGCGGAGCTCCTGCGAGGTGGCCGCGCCCTGCAGCGAAAGCTGCTGCTCGACATAGTTCCGCACCTGCTCGAACAGCCAGGCCCGGCTTTCCCGCAGCGCCTGCCCGGCGCTGCCGCCGACGCCCTGCCCGCCCATCGCCTGGATCTGCGCATCCACACCCTCGACGCCCATTTGCTGGAGCACGCGCTGGGTGTAGAGGCCGCGCTGGGTGAAGAAGCGGATGTTCTCCACCCCGACCTCGACGGCCGCATCCTGCATGGCGAACGCCAGCGCGGCGCGGTCGCCGGCCTCCAGCATGGTCAGCAGGTCTCCGCCGTCCGTCTGTCCGTTCTCCTCCGTCTCCTGCCCGTCCCGGCGGTCGTGGAAGCTTTCGAAGGCGAAAAACTCGTCGAAGATACGGGTGAAGCCGGTCTTTTCCTCGGGCGTCTTGGCAAGCGCCATGGCAAGGGCGTCGTGCAGGCTTTGCCGGTCCGACCAGCCCATCAGCCGCGCAGTTTCCATTGCATCTAGCGTCTCGGCGACCGAAACCCGGATATCGGCTCCGCGCAGCGCGGAAAGGAAGTTGGTGAAGGTGCGCTCCATCAGGCGCGCGCGCCGTCGGCCTTCTTTGCCTGGCGCGTGAACCCGTAGAGTTCCGCATCGACCGACTGGATGTCCTCCTCGAATTTGAGGAACACGTTGAGGGTTTGCCGCACCATGTCCGCGTCGAGTTCGTCGGCATGCAGCAACAGCAGCACGCGCGCCCAGTCGATGGATTCGCTGACCGAGGGGTGCTTTTTCAGGTCAAGCTCCCGCACCTGCTGCACGAAGGAAACGAGCTGGTATTTCAGATGGCGTGGAATTTCCGGAATGCGCGCCTGGATGATCTCCCGTTCGAGCGGGGCATCGGGGAACGGCACATAGAGATGCAGGCAGCGCCGCTTGAGCGCGTCGCTCATTTCGCGCGTGTTGTTGGAGGTCAGGAACACGACTGGACGGCGTCCGGCCTTGATCGTCCCGAGCTCCGGGATCGAGACCTGGAATTCGGACAGGATTTCCAGCAGGAACGCTTCGAACTCGTGGTCGGACTTGTCCACTTCGTCGATCAACAGAACCGCCCCGCCCGGCTCGCGCAGGGCCTTCAGCAAGGGTCGGGGCGCAAGGAAGCGCTCGGAGAAGAAGACGTCGGCATGGGCGTGCAGCCGGTCCATGGACTCCTTCAGCCCCTGAGCCTCGCCCAGAACTTCGCCGAGCTTGTCCCGCAGGATTTGCGTGTAGAGGAGCTGCTTGGCATAGCGCCACTCATAGAGCGCCTTGGCCTCGTCGAGGCCTTCATAGCATTGCAGCCGGATAAGCGGCAGGTCGAGATAGGCGGCCGTCGTGTTGGCGAGTTCGGTCTTGCCGACGCCGGCCGGGCCCTCGACGAGAACCGGTTTGCCCAGGTGGCCGGCAACATAGATCGCCGTTGCAATCTGGCGCGAACAGATATAGCCGAGGTCCGCATAGCCTTCGCGGACGCGCTCGATGGACTCCAGCTTTTCCAATTGTTCGGGGGTCATGCTTTGTCCGGGGAAGAGAGAGCGGCGGATATTGCCTGCTGCTTTGGAGCGATACAACCGAGCCGGGTCGTGCGAAACCGCCGCATGAGCCTTCCGTATCCCCGTCCCGCACAGCGTTCGCTGCGATGAGCCCCGACCGGCCAGGGCGCGGGATCGCCCTGATGATCGTCGCGATGGCAATGCTGGCCGGCCTGGACGCTGTCGGCAAGCTCGCGACCCAGACCTACCCTGTCTCGCAGGTGCTGTTCCTGCGTTTCGCCATGTTCCTCGCTTTCGCGCTGGCGCTCGCAGCCCGGCGCGGCGGTGTCCGCCCCATGTTGCGGACGCCGAACTGGCGCCTTCAGCTGTTTCGTTCCTTCGTGCTGGCGTTCGAGATGTGGCTGTTCGTCTATGCGATCTCGAAACTGCCGCTTGCGGACGTTCATGCCGTGGCGGCGGCCTCGCCTCTCATAGCCACCGCCCTTGCCGTTCCAATGCTGGGCGAGCGCGTGGGCCCCTGGAGATGGGTCGCGGTGATGCTGGGATTCGCCGGCACCCTGGTCGTAATTCGCCCTGGCATCGGCGTGTTCGACCCGCTGACCGTCCTGCCGCTTGTGGCCGCGTTCGGCTGGGCTTACTACCAGTTGCTGCTGCGCCGCCTGCGCGAAGACCGGCCCGAGACGACCCTGCTCTACACGGCCATCATCGGCTTCGCGGTCTGGAGCGCCTCCGTGCCCTTCGCCTGGCATCCGCCGGACGCCTACGGATGGATGCTTCTCGGCGCGGTCGGGGTGCTTGGAATTGTCACGCACGGCCTGCTCATTCTTGCAGCGAGAGAGGCGCCGGCGGCCGTTCTGCAGCCGTTCAACTACACGCTCCTCGTCTGGGCGACCCTCTGGGGCTGGGTCGGGTTCGGCGCCTTTCCCGATTCCTGGACGATTGGCGGGGCGTCCGTCGTGGTCGCCAGCGGCCTCTTCGCCATCTGGCGGGAACGCCGGCGCACCGCGCGCCATCCGTAGCCTGCCATACCGGCCGGGGCCGGCAATTCGTGCATAATGCCGGCAACGAAGATCGGGGGATTGCCTTCCATGCAGTTCGTTCTGGCGATCCGGGGCCAGTTTCCGCCCGGAGACGACATGAGTGCGCGCTTCGAGGAGTTGATGGAACAGGTCCGGCTGGCGAAACGGCTCGGCTTCACCGGCATCGCCAAGTCCTGCCACTACAGCTCCTCGCCCTGGCAGGAAATCCAGCAAATACCGTTTCTCGCCCGTGCAGCAGCGGAAGCGCCCGGCCTTACCTTCATCACCTCCATCGTGCTGCTGCCCCTGCACAAGCCGCTGGAGATTGCCGAACAGACCGCGGCGCTCGACCTGTTCACCGGCGGGCGCTTCATCCTCGGGGTCGGCATCGGCTACCGCGATGTCGAGTTCAAGGCCTTCGGCACCACACGCCAGGAGCGGGTGCCGCGCATGGTCGAGAATATCCAGGCGATCAGGCGCTTGTGGACCGAGGACGAGGTGACGATGAAGGGCTCGCATTTCGAACTCGACGGCGCTGTCTGCTCCCTGAAGCCCAGGCGCCCGCCACCCATCTGGATCGGCGCCAATGCCGACCCGGCAATTCGCCGCGCCGCTCATATCGCCGACAGCTGGATGATAAACCCGCACAACCGCATCGACACGATCCTGCGCCAGATCGAGGTTTACAAGCGCGGCCTCGACGAAGCGGGCAAGCCCTGGCCGGAAACGCTGCCGCTGGCGCGCGAGATGTTCGTGGCGCGGACCCGCGCCGAGGCGATCCGGCTCGCCCGGCCCTATCTCGAAGCCAAATACAAGGCCTATCACGCCTGGGGCCAGGACAAGGCGATGCCGGAAGGCGACAATGACCTCGGCCAGGAATTCGAGGACCTCGCCCGCGACCGCTTCCTGTTCGGCTCCGCCGACGAGGTGGCCGAACAGATCGTGGGCATGATGAAGGCGACCGGCGCCAATCAGCTTTCCCTGCCGATCCAGTGGCCCGGCATGCCCCAGGAACTCGTTCTCGAACAGATGCATGTCATGGCGGAAGAGGTCGTTCCGCTTGTGGAGCAGGGATTGTAGGCCATGCAATTCGGGTTGATGACACGCGGCCAGTACAAGCTTGGCGACGACATGCAGCAGCGTTTCGCCGAGCTGGCCGAACAGGTGCGCCTCGCGGACAGTCTCGGCTTCGCGTCGCTTACCAAGGGCTCCCACTACAGCGCCCATCCTTACCAGGATTTCCAGCAACTGCCCTATCTCACCCGGATGATGGCGGAGGCCCCCAATCTGCGACTCAATGCCGGTATCATCCTGCTGCCGCTGCACAAGCCGCTCGATCTGGCCGAACAGCTGGCGACGATGGATGTGATGTCGGGCGGGCGCGTCATTGTCGGCGTCGGCCTGGGTTACCGGGATGTGGAGTTCGACGGCTTCGGCACGAACCGCCCGGAACGGATTCGCCGCTTCGAGGAAAACCTCGAGGCGATGAAGCGGCTCTGGACGGAGGACACCGTCACCATGGAGGGCTCGCATTTCACGCTCCGGGAGGCGTCCTGCCCCACCAAGCCCGTCCAGAAGCCGCACCCGCCGATCTGGATCGGCGCCAATGCCGACGCCGCCATCCGCCGGGCGGCCCGGCTCGGAACCTGCTGGTACATCAATCCCCACAACCGGATTTCGACGATCCTCGAACAGATGGAGGTCTATCGCCGGGCCCTCGACGAGCTCGGCAAGCCGATGCCGGAGGAGCTGCCGATCCGGCGCGAGGTGTTCGTCGCCGACAGCCGAGAGGATGCGATCCGTCTCTGCGGCCCTCACCTCGCCGGCAAATACGCCGTCTATGCTTCCTGGGGCCAGGACAAGGCGATGCCGACAGGCGACTCCGATTTGACCGCGGCTTTCGACGATCTGGCCCGCGACCGCTTCCTTGTCGGGTCTGCGGACGAAGTGGCCGGACAGATGATCGCGCTGGCCCGCGCCACCGGGGTCAACCACATCGTGATGAGCGTCCAGTGGTCCGGCATGCCGCAAAGCCTCGCGCTGGAGACCCTGCAGCGCCTTGCCGAGGACGTGTTCCCCAAGGTGCGCCAGGGATTGTAACAGTCGCCGCCCGACCGCCAGGAGTGGGTGCGAGGTGTCATGTTTTGTCATGGGGATCGGAAGGACACCGGGCGATATGTCATGAAATGTCATGATCTGCATGCGCATCGCGCATAGGCAATGGTCCTTTCGGGCATGAGGCGGTCCCTGTCAGCTTGCAACTGCGGGTATTTCCTCCGGTGTCTCCGGCTTCGCATCTTCGGCATGGGTCTCCCCTCCTTGTACCCTCTTTGTTCTGCTCTTCCCGCCGCCGGGTGCTGTGGGCGGCGGGACCCTGTTTCGCGCGTATCGCGGGCGCGCGCCCGCGCCCGTTAGCGCCGGCGCGGTTCCCGCGCCTGATTGCCCGCGCGTGCGAGGCAGGCGCAAGGCACGCGTCTCCCGTCCGTTTCTCGAGGGTGTTTTTTCGCGCCGGCGCGAACCGGGAGACGAAGCGGCCCCGCGCGGATGCCGCTTCTCTCCTCCCGCCTCATATAGCCACAGGCGATTCAGAAAACAATCCGTTTCTTGAATTATTTCATATATTGCGAACAAAATGCGCTTATGGAACCGCGTGCCCACCCCCTCATGCTTTCATGGAGCGGTGGAGGGAGCGACCCGGAACAAGTCCGGGGCGACGGTCGAGGCCCAGCGAACGTCCGCGTTTCTATCCGGGTGGTTCGCGCTCTATTCGACGGCGATGAGCGCAGCGGCGACGCGCCGGTCTTCCGCCATCAGCACATTGTAGGTGCGGCAGGCCGCGCCCGTGTCCATGGCGTCGGCGACCATGCCCTCGGCCCGGATCGCTTCGCGAAGCGGCCGGGGCAGAAATTCCGTGCGGCTGCCGCAACCGATCAACAGGATCTCGGGAACATCCCCGCTTTCCGCCAACGGCATGAGGCTTTCCAGCGTGAGCTCGCGGAAGTGAGCCACGGGCCAGGCCGATGCCGCGGCGGGCCGCAGCAGGACCGAGCCGGTCCACACGGTGCCCGAAATCCTGAAACGCCCGCCTCCGTAGCTTTCGACCACCTGCCGGCCTTGCGGGACGACAGGGCTGATGTCGGTCATCGGTCGCCGAGCGTGCGGGCGACTTCGGCGTCGTCGGGCAGCTGGTCGCTTTCGTTCGGCCTGACACCCATCCACAGCAGGGTCGCCGAGGCGATCCAGACCGAGGAGTAGGTGCCGATGATGACGCCCCAGATCATCGCGAACGCGAAATCGCGGATAACCTCGCCGCCGAGGAAGAACAGGGACAGCAACGCCAGCAACGTGGTCGCGGAGGTCATGACCGTGCGCGACAGGGTTTCGTTCACCGACCGGTTCAGCAGGTCCGTCATCGGCAGGGTCTTGTAGCGGCGCAGGTTCTCGCGCACCCGGTCGAAGACGACGACCGTGTCGTTGATCGAATAGCCCGCGATGGTCAGCACCGCGGCGACCGTGGAGAGGTTGAACTCGAGCTGCAGGATCGAGAAGATGCCCACCGTCGTGATGACATCGTGCGCCAGCGCCAGCACCGCGCCCACACCGAACTGCCACTCGAACCGGAACCAGATGTAGGCCATGATCGCGAGCAGCGCGAGCGCCACCGAAATGGCGCCGGCCTCGATCAATTCCCCGCCGACCTTCGGGCCTACGACCTCGACCCTCCGGTATTCCTCGACGCTGTCGCCGAGTGCCTCCTTGACCGCAGCGACGGTGGCCTGCTGGGCCGCATCGCCGCCCGGCTGCTGCTGAATGCGGATCAGCACATCGGTCGGCTGTCCGAATTCCTGGAGACCGACTTCGCCCCTGTCCAGTGCAGAGAGCGTCTGCCGCATGGCGGAGATATCGGCCGGCCCTTTGGTCCGCACTTCGATCAGGGTGCCGCCGACGAAGTCGATTCCGAAATTCAGGCTCTGGACCCCGAGCGAGACTGCCGAAGCCAGGATCAACAGGACCGAGACGATGTAGGCGCGCTTGCGAAACGCGATAAACTGGAAATTGGTGTCCGGTGGAATCAGCCGCAACGGTCGCATTGTCCCAGCCCGCCCCTCAGATCGGCAACAATTGCGGGCGCCGGCGGCGGACCCAGAAAACGACCATCAGCCGCGTGACCCAGATTGCAGTGAACATCGAGGTCAGGATGCCGATAGCCAGCGTGACCGCGAAACCCTTGACCGGACCGGAGCCGAACCAGAACAGGAGCGCCGCGGCAATCAGGGTGGTCAGGTTCGCGTCGATGATCGTCTTGAGCGCCCGGTCGTAGCCGGCGTCGATGGCTCCGATCACGCCGCGTCCGACCCGGGCTTCCTCCCGGATACGTTCGAAGATCAGCACATTGGCGTCCACCGCCATGCCGATGGTCAGCACGATGCCGGCGATGCCGGGAAGCGTGAGCGTCGCCTGAAGCAGGGACAGCGCGCCGAATATGAGCGCCATGTTGAAGACCAGCGCAATGTTCGCCATGAGGCCGAACAGGCCGTAGATCACGACCATGAAGACCAGCACGGCCACCATGCCGATAATGCTGGCCGCCTTGCCGGCGTCGATGGAGTCCTGGCCGAGGCCGGGGCCGACCGTGCGCTCCTCCAGATAGACCAGGGGCGCCGGCAGCGCGCCGGCGCGGAGCAGCAGCGCCAGGTTCTGCGCTTCGGTCAGCGAGAACGATCCCGAGATGATGCCCGAGCCGCCCAGGATCGGTTCGTTGATGCGGGGCGCGCTGATGACCTCGTTGTCGAGCACGATCGCCAGGGGCCGGCCCACATGCTCGCCTGTGGTGCGGCCGAACTGCCGGGCGCCGACCGAATCGAACCGGAAGCTGACGACCGGTTGACCGTCCTGGAAGGTCTGCTGCGCATCGACCAGGCGTTCGCCCGAAACCCGCACCCGCTTTTCGACGAGATAGTCGACCACCTGCCCGAGCGCATCCGTGCCCTTCAGCCAGCGTGCCCCGGGCGGCGCAGCGGCGGTCGGGTCTGCATTCCGTTGGTCCAGGAGGTGGAATGTCAGCTTGGCCGTCTGGGTCAGGAGGTCCTTGATGGTGTCCGGATCGTCCACGCCCGGAAGCTGCACGATGATGCGGTCCGCCCCGTGGCGCTGGATCGTCGGTTCCCTGAGGCCCAGCTCGTTCAGGCGGATACGCAGGATCTCCAGCGTTTGTTCGACTGCGGCGCCCTCGACATCCACGACCACCTCGGGCGGATATTCCAGCCGCCCCGCCCCGGCGGAATCGATCTCGACCGTCACGAGGCCGTCGCGTTCGAGAACCAGTTGCCGGACGCGGTCGGCGTCCCCGGTTTCCCGCAGCGTGAACACGACGGCATTGTCGCGCACGCCCAGCCCGCGATAGCCGATACGCGCCTCGCGCAGGCTGCGACGAACATTGTCTTCCACCGCCTCGAGGCGTTCCTGCAGTACGGCGCTTGTCTGCACCTCGATCAGCAGGTGCGCCCCGCCCTGAAGGTCGAGTCCGAGATTGACGGTCTTGTGCGGTATCCAGCTCGGCAGGTTCGTGCCGAGATTGTCCGACCGCCAGAAATTCGGCGACGCATAAATCAGGCCGAGCAGGCACACCGCCAGGATGACGACGATCTTCCACCTGGCAAAGTAAAGCATTGTCGGGCTAGTTGCCCCTGCCGCCGAACCGGCCGAACAGCCCGCCGAGGAGCCCGCCGCCGCCTGCCTGGCTGGCCGGCGCAGCAGCCTGTCCGGGAGCGGGTTTGGAAAGCACGTCGGTAATCTGCGAGCGGACCATCCGCACCCGCACACCCTCGGCGATCTCCACCAGGACTTCGTGCTCGTTGCTGACCCGCGCGACGATTCCCATGATGCCCCCGGCCGTCACCACCCTGTCGCCGCGCCGGAGTGCGGCCACGAGTTCGCGATGCGCCTTGGCCTTCTTCTGCTGCGGGCGGATCAGCAGGAAGTAGAACACGACGAAGATGAGGACGATCGGCAACAGGCCGGTCATCATGTCTCCGCCGCCGCCCGACTGCGCGTAGGCCGGTGAGATCAGCATGGGAAGGTCCCTCCGAAAGGACGCGCGACTATAGCCGCCAGCACCGTCGGCGCAAGCGCCGCAGGCGGATCACGCCGACGGCTCTGCGCCCAGATCGAAAACGACGCCTTCGAGATCGGCGCTCGGGGCCGGATAGCGGGCCGTCACCGCCTGATCGTGGCCGGGGACGAGGCGGTCGAGCGAGCCGGCGAGCGCCAGGCAGCGCCGGTAGCCTTCGACCATCTTCGCCAGGTCGTAGAAGATCGCGAACGGCCGCTCGTCCGTCACTTCCTCGAACAGGTGCACGGCGTCGGAGGCCAGCAGGATCCAGCCCCGCCTGCTGTGGACGCGCAGGACGGTCTGACCCCTCGCGTGCCCGCCGATCAGGTGCGATTCGAGGCCGGGCGCGATTTCGACGACCGGATCGGTGTCGAAGCGCAGCCTGTCTTCATAGACGAGCTGCACCAGGGCCTTCGTGTCGCGCAGATGGTAGGCGTGGCGGAAGGCCGGATGCGTCATATCCGGCCCGGTGATCGACGCCATTTCCTCGGCATGCATGCGGAAGGAGGCCGCCGGATAGTCGGCGAGATTGCCGACATGGTCGAAATGCGCGTGGGTAAGCAGCACGTCGGACGCCGTCTTCGCATCGATGTCGAGGCGGCCCAGTACCGCCGCCGGATCGTGCAGGAACATGCGCCCGCCCTCGCCGGAAATGTCGGATTTGAAGCCGGTATCGACGATCCAGGTCCGGCCCGCACCGGAGATGACATAGGTGAAGAAATCGAGGCCGGGGATCATCTTTGCCGGATCGCCTCCCATGAAGGTCGAGCCTTCGGGCCGCTCCTTCTGTTCCCCGTAGCGGATCGCAAGGACATCGTAAGACGGCAGGCCGGTCATGCGGGTTCTCTCCGATACTGCTAATGTGCCGCCGCCCGTGAGGAGGACGGCTTCCTGGCGCCCAGTCTAGCACCGACCGTCAGCATTCTGGTCCCGTGTTTCGAGGCCGCCGAAACGATCGGCAAGGCTGTCGCGAGCGCGCTTGCCCAGACATTCGACGACCTTGAGGTTGTCCTCGCCTCCGACGATGGCGAGGACTATGCGGCCATCCTTGACTGCGCCGACCCGCGCCTCAGGCAGGTTTCGACAGGACGGGCCGGAAGCGGCGACGGACCCGCCCGCAATGCCGCGCTTGCAGCCGCGCGCGGGCGTTTCGTGGCCAATCTCGACGCCGACGACACGATACGTCCGGAGCGCCTCGCCCATATGCTGCCCCATGCGGAGCGCTGTGGCGCGGCGGTGGACAATACGGCGCTCTGGATCGAGGGCAGGCTGACGAAGACCGCATTCCCGCCCGACGCCGGGGACTTCCGATTGACTGCTGAAGCGATCCTTGCGCCGCGTCTGCCGTTGAATGCCGTCCTCCGCCGGGAGCTGGCAGGCGATGGCTGGCGCGCGTTCGATTTCTGCAGCGATGTCGTGTTCAACCTCGAACTGTTGAGCCGATGCCCGGACTTCCGGGGACTAGCCTGGACGGGCTACGACTACGTGAAGCGCGACGGTTCGATCACGCAGTCGCCGGACACGGCCGACCGGGCCGCTCGCGGCTATGCCGCGATAATCGCCGCCATCGACGCAGGGGCGCTCGACCTCTCTCCCGAAGTCGCTGCGGCGGCGCGGGAGGAATTCGCCGCCAATGCCGTGGCCAACAAGGCGTTCCGGGAGGCCCGCGAGTCGGGCGCGGTCGAGAACCTGGAAGCCTGGCTCGCATCGTGACGGTCGTATTGGTAACCGGCGCGGCCAGGCGGATCGGCCGCCATCTGGCACTCGGCTTCGGCCGGTCGGGCTGTTCCGTCGGCATTCACTACAACGGCTCCCGGCGCGAGGCGGAAACGCTCGCCGGGCGGATCGGCCATGCTGCGCTGCTTCCCGCGGATCTTGCGGAGTGGGAGGCTGCGGAGGCCCTGATCGCTGCATGCGAGGCCGCGCTCGGTCCGGTCGATGTGCTCGTCAATTGCGCTTCCACCTTCGAGTATGACGATATGGAAACGCTGGAAGCCGGCACCTGGGCCCGCAATATCGCCGTGAACCTGGCAGCGCCGGTCAATCTCATCCGAGCCGTGGCCGCGCGCGGGCGCCCGGCCGTCGCCGTCAACTTTCTGGACTTCAAGGTCTGGCGGCCGAGCGCCTCGTTCCTCTCCTACACGCTCGCAAAGACCGCATTGCAGAACGCCACGACGATGCTGGCCCAGGCGCTGGCGCCCACCGTGCGGGTCAATGCGGTTGCCCCGGGCGTCGTGCTGCCGAGCGGGGGCCAGAGCGCCGACGAGTACCGGGCGGTTGTCCGCTCCACGCTTCTCAAGCGCGAGATTGCGCTGGACGACCTTTTCCGGGCCGTCCGCTATCTGGTGGAAACGGAGAGCGTGACCGGCGAGACGCTCTATGTTGACGCCGGATTCCGCTTTCAGGACTATGAGGACGTCGAGACGGCGATGATCGAGGAATGACGCGAACCTGGCAGCGTGTGGCACTCGAAGGCATTGCGGTCGAGGCCAGGGTCGGCGTCGCGGACTGGGAGCGTCACCCGGACAGGCGTCAGCGCCTGCTCGTCGATGTCGAGATGACCCGGCCCGAGTGGGGGCCGGCCCGCAGCCTCGACGACTGCCTCGACTATGACCGCGTCTATGCGCATGTGACTTCGGAGTGGCCCGCCCGCCCGCATACCGACCTGCTGGAAACGCTGGTGGACGAGCTTCTCGAGGTATGCATGCAGGACCCCAGGGTGGCGTGGTGCCGCGTCCGGGTGCGTAAACCGGATGTCTATAACGGGCGTGCGGTTCCCGTTGTCGAGGCGGCTCGCGAAAGATGACGGCGGAGGCGGTCCGGGCCGCTCGCACGGTTCCCAGCCTGCTGGATGCGTTGGCGGACAGTGCGCCTGACCGCGAATTTCTGGTCTATCGCGATGAGCGCTGGACCTACGGCGCGTTCCGCGAGGAGACCGCCAGGCTCGCGGCAGGGCTTGCCGCACAAGGAATAAGGCGGGGCGACAATGTCGGCCTGCTGATGGGCAATTGCGCGGAGTGGCTCGCGGTCATGTTCGCGGCGCTTTCGCTCGGCGCGCGGGCGGTCGCCGTCAATACCTGGTTCCGCACCCACGAGCTTCGCCATGTCTTCGCCAGGACGGACATCAAGCTGCTGGTCGCCTCCGACCGCTATCTCCGCCAGGACTATCTCGCCCTGCTCCGCGAGGCCGGCGCGTTCGGACAGGTGGAAACCGTCGTCATTCTGGGCAATACGCCGCCCGGCGCCCTGCCCTATTCCGCGTTGCGCCGCGAGCCCGGCACCTTCCCCGGCCCGGAGCCGGACGATATGGCGCAAATCCTCTTCACCTCCGGCACGACCGCCATGCCGAAGGGCGCGCAACTCACCCACCGCGGCATAATCGAGAACATGCGCGCCATCGGCGAACGGATGCGTCTTGGGCCGGAGGACAGGGTCTGGCTCGCAATCAACCTCTTCTGGAGCTTCGCCGCCGCCAACGCCCTCGGGGCGGCGCTCACTCACGGGGCGACAATCGTCCTCCAGCACGCCTTCGAGCCGGGCGAGGCGATGGCGCTGATCGAACGGGAGCGCTGCACCGTCTTCTACGGCATGCCGAACATGGCCTATGCGATGTGGGAGCATCCCGACCGGCTATCGCGCGATCTCTCCTCGTTGCGAACGGGCCTTTCCATCGGCTCGCCCGGCGAGATGGCATTGATCGAGCGGCTCGGCGTCTCCCGTATCCTTCAGGTATACGGCTTGACGGAAGCCTATGGGAATTCGGCGGTTTGTGACTATGACGACCCGGTCGAGGTCCGGCACACGACATGCGGCCGGCCTCTGCCGGGGCAGGAGTTCCGCCTGGTTGATCCCGAGACCGGACTCGACGGTCCACAGGGCGAGATCTGGCTGCGCGGGCGGAACATACCGGGCTATTACAACGACCCGGAGCGCGATGCCGAAATCTTCGCGGCAGACGGCTGGATGAGGACCGGCGACCTCGCGGCGTGGGACGATGGCGGCCGCCTGCTCTTCCGGGGACGGCTGAAGGAAATGCTGAAATCGGGTGGCATCAACATCGCACCGCGCGAGATCGAGATGTTCCTGCAGGACCAGCCGGGCGTCGCAGAAGCTTATGTCGTCGGCCTTGCAGACTCCGTGAAGGGAGAGGTGCCGGTGGCGGTCATTGTCGCGGAGCCCGGCGCGTCACCGGATGCGGAGACGCTCAGGCGGGCCTGCCGGGCGGAACTGGCCGCCTACAAGACACCGCGGCGCATCGAACTCGTCAAGCGCGCGGCCCTCCCGGTCACCGCGACCGGCAAGGTCCGCAAGCTCGAACTCGCCGCCCGGTTCGCTGAGACGCCGTAATCGAGCCGGGCCGCATCGTCGCGGCGAATCAGCGCGGCAAGCCGTTCAGCCAGTCCGAGAGTGCTTCGCCGATTTCGTGGGGCGAGTCTTCCTGAATGAAGTGGCTTCCCTTGACCTTCGCCACGGTCTGGTTCGGCCAGCCGAGGCAGAATTCCCTCTGCGGGCCGGTCAGGATGGCTCCGGGTTCGGCGTCGATGAAGAGCTTGGCAACATCCGAAGCCGCCAGCCATTCCGAGTAGGCGCGCACGATCTCCACGACATCGGCAGGCTCGCCGGCGATCGGAATCTCGCGCGGCCATGTCAGAGTCGGACGGCGGTCCTCGCCCGGCGTCGCGAAAGGCCGGCGGTAAACCGCCATTTCCTCTTCGGACATCTTCCGCAGGATCGAGCCGGGCAGCACGCGCTCCACGAACACGTTCTTCTCCAGCACCATCCCTTCGCCCGCCGGCGAGCGGAAGCCCTGGAACACGGCCTTTGCCGCTTCGGGCCATTCCTCCCAGGTAACGGGCCGGACGAGCGCCTCCATGTAGCAGTAACCCCTGACCCGGTCGCGATGCCGATTGCCCCAGTCGAAACCGAGCGCCGAACCCCAGTCATGGACCACGAAGACGGCATTGCCGCCGAGACCCACGGCATCGAGGAAAGCGTCCAGATATTCCCGGTGCTCGACGAAGCGGTAACTGCCGGGTCCGGGCTCGTCGAGCTTGTCGCTGTCGCCCATGCCGATCAGGTCGGGCGCCAGGCAGCGGGCCCGGTCCGCGACATGCGGCATGATGTTGCGCCACAGATAAGAGGAGGTCGGGTTGCCGTGGAGGAAGACAACGGGGTTGCCCTCCCCCATTTCGGCATAGGCCATTCGCTTGCCCTTCACCTCGACGAAGGACTTCGGGAGTTCGGCGGCGTTCATGAACGGTTATTCCCCGGAAAAGATCGGCTTGCGTTTCTCGGCGAAGGCGCCGACGCCTTCGCGCCCGTCGGCGCTGGACGCGCGGGCGGCGATGGAACGGGATTCGAGTTCCATCTGCGTTTCGAGGCCGTTCTGGAAGCTCTCCATCATCAGCCGCTTGACCGCGCCATAGGCCCCGGTCGGACCTTCGGCAAAGGCGCGCGCCTGCTTTTCCGCTGCCGCCATCAGGTCGGCGTCGGGAACCACGCGGTCGACGATGCCGAGTTCCATCGCTTCGGCGGCGCCCAGCATCCTGTTCGTCAGCGCCAGTTCCTTCGCACGGCGGAAACCGACGAGCCGGGGCAGGAACCAGGTCGAGCTGCCGTCGGGCGAGAGGCCGCCCGCGGTATAGGCCATGGTGAACCGCGCGCTCTCGGCCGCGAACACGACATCGCCCGTCAGCGCGAGCGACATTCCGCCACCGGCCGCCATGCCGTTGACCGCGATCACGACCGGGGCGTCCATCCGGTTCATCACCGCAATCGCGGTATGGAGGCTGGTCGTCATCTCCGCCAGCAGGGACGCCACCTTGTCGCCCGCCTGGAGGAAGAATTTCAGGTCGCCGCCGGCGCTGAACATCTTGCCGGCGCCTGTCAGCAACACCGCCCGCACGGCCCTGTTCTTGTCGCAGTCGATCATGACGCGGTGGAACGCCCGGACGAAGTCCAGGTCGAAGGCGTTGGCTGTGTCGGGACGGTTGAGGGTCACATGGGCGAGGCCGTCGCGGACCTCGTAGAGGATCGTGTCTGCGGACATCGTGCGCTCACTCCACCAGCAGGACGGTCGAACCGGTGGTCCGGCGTCCCTCCAGGTCCTCATGCGCCTTCCTGGCATCGGCGAGCGCATAGGTCTGGTTCACCTCGATCCTGACCTTCCCCGATTTCACCATGTCGATCAGCGCTCCGGCGGACTGCTGCACTTCCTCGAGCGTTACGGCGTAATGCGCGAGCGACGGACGGGTGACATAGAGCGAGCCCTTGGCACCGAGAATGCCCGGAGCAAAGGGCTCGGCGGGGCCGGAAGCATTGCCGAACGAGACCATCAACCCGCGCGGGGCAAGGCAGTCCAGCGACTCGTCCCAGGTCGACTTGCCGACGCTGTCATAGACCACCGGCACGCCCGCGCCCCCGGTCAACTCGCGCACCTGGTGGGCGATGCCGCCCTTCTTGTAGTCGATCACATGGTCGTAGCCGTATTTCGCCGCGAGCGCGCATTTCTCGGGCCCGCCGGCCGTGCCGATCACGGTCGCGCCCAGCGCCTTGGCCCATTGCCCGGCGATCAGGCCGACGCCGCCGGCCGCGGCATGGAACAGGATGGTCTGGCCCGCGGAAACCCTGAACGTGCGGTTCAGCAGATATTCGACCGTCATGCCCTTGAGCATCATGGCCGCCGCCTGCCGGTCGTCGATCTCGTCGGGCATCTTCACCAGACGGTCGGCAGGCATGATGCGCGCTTCCGAGTAGGAACCGGGCGGACCCATGGCGTAAGCCGCCCGGTCCCCCGGCCGGATATGCTCGACGCCCTCTCCCACGGCCTCGACCATGCCCGCTCCTTCGGTGCCGATGCCGCTCGGCATGGGCAGTTCGTAGAGTCCCGACCGGTGGTAGGTGTCGATGTAATTCAGGCCGATGGCCGTATGGCGGATCAGCGCCTGGCCGGGACCCGGCTTACCGACCGTCACCGTGCGCAATTCCATCGCCGACGGCGGTCCCGGCCGGTCGATCTGGATGGCTTTGACCTGCATCTTGCCTCACTCTATGTAGCGTCATCCCGTTGTTTCGCGCATCGCTGCAGATTCCGCAAGGAGCGTCCATGACCCGTTATGCCGACATGCCGGAAGGCATGGCGAGGCACCTGGCCCGCCTGCCGCTTCCCGAAATCGAGGGCGGCGCTTTCGTGCCCGGCCCGCCGCTGTCCGAACGCCGGATCGCCGTCGTCTCCTCCGCCGGCCTCGGCAGGCGCGGCGACCGCCCCTTCGGCCCGGGGGCCGTCGACTACCGGGTGCTGCCGTCGGACCTCGATGCCAACGACATCGTGATGAGCCATATCTCGGTCAATTACGACCGGACCGGCTTCCAGCAGGACCTCAACATCGTCTATCCGGTCGAACGCCTGAACGAAATGGCTGCCCGCGGCGAGATCGGCGGTGTCGCGGACCACCATTATTCCTTCATGGGCGCGAGCGACCCCGCGTCGATGCAGCCCTTCGCCGAGGATGTCGCGGCCGCGATGCAGGCCGAAGGCGTCGACGCCGCGCTCCTTGTCCCCGTCTGACCCAACTGCACGCGCGCCGTGTGCGCGCTTGCCCACTATCTTGAGCGCATGGGTATCGCCACGGTGGTCGTCGCCCTCGTTCACGAACATGCCGAGGCGATCGCCAATCCCCGCACGCTGTCGGTACCGTTCGAGCTCGGCCGGCCGCTCGGCGTACCGGACAACCCGGAATTCCAGCTCGGCGTGCTGCGGGCCGCCCTTGCCCTGCTCGACCGGCCCCACGGCCCGGTCCTGGAGGAGTTTCCCGATCGGGCGCCGGAGCCGGCGGATTACGAGGGCTGGGCCTGTCCGATAGCCCTTCCCCGGCCGGAAGCTCCTGCCGGCGGTGGCCACGAACGGCTCGTCGCCGACGAAGTCGCGCGCCTGCGGCCCTGGTGGGACCTGGCGAGGGGGCGGCGCGGGCGCACCACGGTCGGCGCCAGCGGTTACGACATCGAAGCGGCGGCCCGGATGGTCTGCCGCTACGCGGATGGCGGAGAGCCGGACGATCCGGGCCCCGAGCGCAAGCTGTCGCGCTCGCTGAAACTCGCCTGCGACGACCTGATGGCCTTCTACACCGAAGCCGCGACGGCGCAGCCCGGCGCTGCGGCTTCGCACGAACTCTCCGACTGGTTCTGGGGCGAGACGGCGGCCGGCGACGCGCTGCTGGCCCTGCGCGAACGGGCGGCCGGCGAGGAAGACAGGGGCATGCAGCTGGTTGGCAACCTGCTTGTGCTGCCGCGCAGTCAGGCGCACCGCGCCGGGGCCTAGAAAAAGGCCGGACCTTGGGCCTATATGACGCCATGGCGCGTCAGGGCGACAGAAGGGGCAAGGGAGGCTCGGGGCAACGACGCCGGGACGGGCCGAGTTTGCGGAAAGGATCGGGCGGCGCGTCGAAACCGGGACCGAAATCGCCGGCTTCTTCGGGCCGCACTCTATCGGGAAACGCCGCCGGCAAAAGGACAACGGGGCGGGCATCGCCGGGTCGGAGCCGTGGCAGGCGAAAAACCGGGCGGTCGCTCCTGCGGCGGCTTCTTTCCGGAACTGCGGTTGTCTGCGTTTGGGGGCTGGTCGCCGTTATCGCGGTGCTTGGCTATTTCTCCTACACGCTGCCCGACGTGGAGCAGGCTGCGGAAAGCGGCCGGCGGCCGGGCATTTTCCTCAACGATGTGGACGGCAATCCCGTTCTCGCAAAGGGCGACCTCTACGGCGACCCCGTGAATGCGGCCGAACTGCCCGACCATGTGCCGCACGCGGTCATCGCGATCGAGGACCGGCGCTTCCTGGACCATAGCGGCATCGACCTGATCGGCCTGGCCAGAGCCCTGTGGGTCAACATCGTCGAAGGAAGGGTGCGCCAGGGCGGCAGCACGATCACCCAGCAGCTTGCGAAGAACGTCTTCCTCACGCCGGAGCGGTCCATCGAGCGGAAGATCCGCGAGGCGCTGCTCGCCTTCTGGCTGGAGTGGCGCTACGACAAGAACCACATCATTTCGCTTTACCTGAACCGCACATATTTCGGCTCGGGGGCCTATGGCATCGACGCGGCCGCGCGGCGCTACTTTTCGAAGCCTGCCGCCGAGCTGGGGCTCTGGGAGGCGGCCGTGCTCGCCGGCCTGCTGAAAGCTCCGAGCCGCCTTTCGCCGGCGGCCAACCCGTCCGGCGCGGGCGATCGCGGCCGGCTCGTGCTGAAGGCGATGGCCGAGTCCGGCTTCATTTCGGCCGAGCAGGCCGAGCGCGCCGCGGCCTCCACCCTGCAGACAAGCACGGAGCCCGACGGGCGCGGCTATTTCGCGGACTGGGTGCTGTCGCAGGTCAACCGGCGCATGGGTCTGGTGGACCGGGACCTCCATATCGCCACGACCTTCGATCCCGGCCTGCAGCGGCTGGCGGCCGAAACGGTCGCCGCAGCGCTGGCGGGCAGCTCCAACCCGTCCCAGGCCGCGCTTGTCGCAATGTCGCCGGACGGGGCCGTGCGGGCCATGGTGGGCGGCAGGGACTATGGCGCAAGCCAGTTCAACCGCGCGACGCAGGCGCTCCGCCAGCCGGGCTCCGCCTTCAAGCTGTTCGTCTATCTGGCGGCGCTGGAGCGGGGCTTGCACCCGGATGACACCGTGACCGATGCGCGGGTCGATGTGGGCGGATGGGCGCCGAAAAATTTCGACGGCCGTTTCCGCGGCTCCGTCACGATGCGGGAGGCGTTCGCACAGTCGCTCAATGCCGCCGCCGTGCGGCTCGCCGACCGGGCCGGACGGGCGCGCGTCGCCGAAGCCGCGCGCCGCCTCGGCATCACATCCGACCTCGCGCCCGACCTCACCGTTGCGCTCGGCTCCAGCAGCGTGCGGCTCATCGAACTGGCCGGCGCCTATGCGACCTTCGCCAATGGCGGCGCTGGCGTGATCCCCTACGGCGTCCAGGAGATCGAAGGCGTGTTCCGGCGGGCCGGCACCGGCGCCGGCGAAGCCGTGGCGCCCGGCGTCGTGGCCTCCATGAACGACCTGTTGACCGCCGCCGTTTCGCAGGGCACCGGCAACGCCGCCCGGCTTTCCGACCGGCTTTCGGCAGGCAAGACCGGCACCAGCCAGTCCTTCCGCGACGCCTTCTTCGTGGGCTTCACCGGCAATCTGGTTGCCGGCGTGTGGGTCGGCAACGATGACGGCGCGCCGATGGACGAGGTCACGGGCGGCGGGCTGCCGGCGCGCATCTGGCACGACTTCATGGCGGCGGCGCATGAAGGCGCCCCGGCGCGTCCGATTCCCGGCATCGGCTCGGCCAGGAAACCCTACCCTTTCCGCCCGAAGATCACCGGCAGCGGCGAACGGTAAGCCGGATTTTCCGCCGGGGACGCGGTCCGCGCCGTGCCCGGTCGCTATCCCGCAGTCCCGTCCAGGCCGGCGAGGATACGCTCCTCCAGCGGCGTCCAGTCGTCCGCGGGTATGCCGCCGGCTTCGGACAACGCCCTGAAAATCTCCGCGAACCTCGTGTCGAGATCGACCGCCGGCGCCCATGAGAACGCGTTCGAAAATGCGGTCGGGTCGCCCGTGCAGTGCACATCGTGGAAGGGGAACCAGTCCCTTGCCCTTGCATTTCCGCCGGCCGTTCCGACGCACCTGACCTCAGCCGTGCGGCCCGCGGCCCTGGCGAATTTGCCGACCAGCTCGGCCGAAGCGATCATCTGCGGATCGGCGACATTGTAGGCGCGAAAGCCCGCCGGGGCGCGCCGCAGCCATGCGCACACCGCCGCGCCGAGATCGTCCTCATGCACGAACTGGCACCACGCGTCCCCGGACCCCGGCACCAGCACGGGCCGGCCGGCGAGTATCCGGCGGAAGAACCAGGTCTCCCGGTCCAGATTGTCGTTCGGCCCGCAGATATAGGGCGGGCGCAAGGCCGTTGCGGCGGCGAACCCGCCGGCGGCATAGACATGCTCGACCCCGGTCTTGTTTCGCCCGTAGTCGGCCCATGCCGACGCGCCGCCCGTCGGTTCGGTCTCGGCCGGGGGCTGGCGGACATTGTCGGCGTAGACCGCAACGCTGGAAATCACGACGGCGGTCGGCGCGCGCTCGCCCAGCGCCTCGATCAGGAGGCCGGCCTGCCGCGGCGTATAGCAGTTCGTGTCCACGACCGCGTCGAACCGCCGGTCTCCGAGCGCGGCCGCCAGCGCCGACGGGTCGTTCCGGTCGGCGGTCAGCTGGACCGTGCCCGCGACCGGACGCGATCCGCGGTTCAGCAGCGACAGTCCGTGCCCATCCGCCAGGAGCGCCCGGACGATGGCGTGGCCGACGAAGCCCGACCCGCCGATGACGAGTATGTTCATCCCGCCGGGAGAGTCGCCGCGCGGAAGCGGTCCTTCGCGAGGGCCGCGTCCAGCGAGCGCTTGATGGCGGGCGGCCCCGCGTCGGGCGTCACCCTGAGCAGCACGAAGGACGTGCCGTTGGCTTCGCGGAGCAGCCGGCCCGCCTCCTCGATCTCGCCCGCTTCGGACACCGAGCGGACCGCCGGGATTCCCGCCCCGGAGGCCATCGCGCCCAGGTCCACGCCGAGGGAGGTATGGCTCTTCTGGTAGCCGGTCTCGCCGTAATGGCCGTTATCGACGCAGACGATGGAAAGATTGGGCGGGTTCAGGATGGCGACCGTCGCCAGCGAGCCCACATTCATCAGCAGCTCGCCATCGCCCGTCAGCACCAGCACCTTGCGGTCCGGCCGCGCCAGCGCCAGCCCCAATCCCATGGCGACCGCGCCGCCCATGACGCCCGCGCAGGCGAAGTAATTGGCCTCGGGCTCGCACAGGGCCGCCGTGTCCCTCGCCGTGCCGGCAAGGCCGGCGACGATCAGCCAGTCCTGCGGGTTGCCCACCAGCGCCGGCACGGCCTCGCGCCTGTCGAGCGTGCCGACGGGGCTCATCGCGGCCGCCGTCCCGGCCCGGAATGCCTCATTCATCGCTTCCACTCCCCGTCAAAATGCCTTGGCACCAATCAATTTCTGGGTCAGCAGGACGCCCACCGCCTGCCCCGATTGGAACACCATCGTGCAGGCCGCCCGCACCGCGCCCTCGACATCCTCGGGCCGGTCGATCCGCACGGTGACGAAGCCCATCGCCTGCATTACCGGCTCGACCGCCTGGCCCATCGGCATCTGCCACGGATTGCCCTCGCCGAAATCGCCGCGCATCGACACCAGCACGAGCATCGGGAACAGCCCGTTCTTCACCAGCGAGAACATGTTGACGCAATTGCCGATGCCGGAGGACTGCATGGCCGCAACGCCGCGCGCGCCGCCGAGATGGGCCCCGGCGAGCATGGCGATGCCTTCCTCCTCCGTGGTCAGCGGCACGGAGTGCATTTCGGGGTCCGCAAGCGACTTGTCGATCAGCACCCGGTGGCCCGCATCGGGCACATAGCTCACCTGGCTGACATCGAACTCCTTGAGGACCCGGTACAGGTCCTCCTGCCAATCGGTCATCGTTTTCCTGTCCTCTCCGGGAGAAGGGCTCACAACTGCGCGCGGACCGCTTCCGCGATGGCGTCCGGGCGCACACGCAGCATGTCCTCGAGCGGCTTGGCGTAGGGAATCGGGATGCGCGGCGCGCCGAGGCGCTTCACCGGCGCTTTCAGGCTGCCGAACAGGGCTTCCGAGACCACGGCGGCGATCTCGGCTCCGAAGCCGCCGACCGAGACGGCTTCATGCGCCACGACCAGCCGTCCGGTCTTGCCGACGGACGCCAGCACGGCCTCGCGGTCCCAGGGCCACAGCGTGCGCAGGTCGATCACCTCCACCGACACGCCTTCCTCAGCCAGCGCCTCGGCTGCAGCGGCGGCATTGCGAACCATGGCCGACCATGAGACCACCGTGGCGTCATCGCCTTCCCGGACGATCCGCGCGCTGCCGAGCGCGCCCGGCGGCTCGTCCTCGCCGAGCTCCTCCTCGATCCCCCAGAGGTCCTTGTGCTCCAGATAGACGACCGGGTCGTCGCTGCGGATCGCCGCCTTCAGCAGGCGCAGATTGTCCCCCGGCGTCGAGGGCGCCACCACCGTCAGGCCCGGAATATGCACATACCAGGCCTCCAGCGACTGCGAGTGCTGCGCGGCGGAGGAACGCCACATGCCCATCGGCTCGCGCACCACCAGCGGCACGCCGCCCTGCCCGCCGAACATGTAGCGCGCCTTGGCCGCCTGGTTCACCAGCTCGTCCACGGCGCAGAGCGCGAAATCGGCGAAGCGCATCTCCACCACCGGGCGCGTGCCCGCCAGCGCCGCGCCGACGGCGGAGCCGAGGATCGCCGCCTCGGAAATCGGGGCATCCGAAATCCTGAGCGGCCCGAACTCCTCGACCATGCCGGCATACTGCCCGAACACGCCGCCGCGCCCGAGGTCCTCGCCGACCGCCCACACGGTCGGGTCGCGGCGCATCTCCTCGGCCAGCGCCCGCTTTCCGGCTTCCATGTAGCTCGTCATCACCATCGGAATGCCGCCTCGCGCGGGTCGCCGACATCCTGCACGTCAGCGTAGAGCGCGCCGTCTTCCGGCCAGTCCGCGGCTTTCGCCTCCTCGAAGGCGGCCCGCATCTCCTCCACAGCTGCTTCGCGATGGCCCGAAAGCGTTTCCCCCGCGACGCCATGCGCGCGCAAGGTCTCCGCGGCGCGGGCGATCGGGTCGTCCTTCCAGCGCTCCTCGACCTCCCCGGCATCGCGGTAGGCGGCCTTGTCCACGGCCGTGTGGCCGGTCAGCCGCCAGGTCTTCGCCCAGAGGAATTGCGGGCCGCCGCCGTCGAGGATCCGCCCGCGCAGCTCCGTCGTCACCTCCGCCACCAGGTCCACATCGTTGCCGTCCACGGCCCGGGCGGGAATGCCCAGCGCCTCGGCGCGCGCCGCCGGTCCGGGGCCGCCGGTCATCGCCTCGGTCCGCGTGGTGGCGGCGAAGGCGTTGTCCTCGCAGACGAACAGCACCGGCAGGTCGAAGACCCGCGCCCAGTTCAGCCCCTCCAGGAAGGGGCCGCGATTGACGGCGCCGTCGCCGAAGATGCAGCAGACGATGCGCCGCTCACCCTTGAGCCGCACCGCATGGGCCGCGCCGGCGGCGATGTTGATGTTGGCGCCGACGACGCCGTTCGCGCCCAGCATCCCGACCGAGAAGTCGGCGATGTGCATGGAGCCGCCCTTGCCGCCGCAATTGCCGCCTTCGCGCCCGAAAAGCTCACGCATCATGGCGGCAGCCGACGCGCCCTTCTCCAGCGTGTGGCCGTGGCCGCGATGGGTCGAGAGCAGCAGGTCCTCGCGCGCGAGGCTGCCGACCGCGCCGACCGCGCACGCCTCCTGCCCGATGGAGGGGTGGATGGCGCCCAGCACCAGCCCTTCCTCCAGCGCGGCGACGGCCTGTTCCTCGAAGGCGCGGATACGGTGCATCCGCCGATGCCGGTCCGCCAGCCTTTCGAGGTCGAGATTGGGCCGGGGACCGCTCATGGCCGGCCGACCCCCCGGGAGATGTCATGAAATGTCATGTTTTGTCATGGGGCCGGTCTCCGCCCCGCTGGTTTGCAAGGCATTGCAGCCTCCTTGCCGGTCTGCGGTCCCGGACGCCCCGTTGCCGGAGGAACGCTCCTCCCGCGCGCATAATGCGCGCCCGGCTGCGCGTGCGCGCCCGCGTGCGCGAGGCGGCGGAGCCGTTCCCTTCGACAGGCTCAGGACATGCTTTCGATACGCGGCTGGCGCCGCTACTCAGGACCCACTCCACGGGAATGTCATGAAATGTCATGTTTTGTCATGCGCCGCCCTTGCGGCGGCCTTTCCTCCATCGCGTTTCGCTCCCTCCGCGCTCCCGCCGGCCGGGCCGGGCGCGCGGACCCTGTTTCGCGCGTATCGCGCGCCCGCCTGCGCGCGCGTCCGGGCGGGCGTTTCGCGCCGGCGCGGCTCGCGCGCCTGATTGCGCGCGCGAGCCGGATGCAGGACACACTTCTCCCCTCCGTTTCTTCGGGGTTTTTTCGCGCCGGCGCGAAAGCGGGGAACCGGCCCCGCGGACGCCGTTTCCTTTGCCCCTATTGCAGGATATTTTCCCAGAAGTCAAGCCTCAATCCAGATTTATTTCTCGATTCCCGAACGAATCATGTCTTTCAGGCCGAGGACCGGACGCCGCCCTACCGCATACACACACTTCCGGCATCGGCTTCGCACCGCGTGGCCTCAACTCTCGCCCCAGCCCCCAACTGTCGCCCCGGTCCCCCTTTTGTCACCCCGGACTTGATCCGGGGTCCAGCCGCGGCTTTCCCGACCGCCGCCGCCGTTGGAGAGCGGGCGCGACCGTCGGGCCCGCCACAACGGCCGCACTGGACCCCGGCTCGGGGGCCGGGGTGACAAAGGCGGCGCGGAGCGGGGCGTAGCCGGGCCTGCCGACGCGCCGGATACGGGTCGGGACGGGATGTATGAAGCCGGTAAGGATGCCGCCGGAGGGCGGATGCGTGAGTCCGGCAGGCCTGCAGGAAAGGGCCGGGTCAAAGGCCCAGCACCCGCTTCGAGATGATGTTGCGCTGGATTTCGTTGGAGCCGGCGAAGATCGTGTGCTTGCGGTCGTTGAAATATTTCGCCGCGAGCGCGTTGGCGTAGTCGGGGCCGACCGGCTCTTCGTTCCAGCCATGCTCCATGGCCTCGATCTGGTAGGGACCCGCGTCGTAGCCCGCCGCCTCCATCTTGAGCTCGGAGAGGCGCTGCTGGATCTCCGTCCGACGGATCTTGATCATCGACGATTCGGCGCCGATCTCCTTGTCGGCCGAGACGGCGGCGAGCATGCGGAGCATCTGCATCTCCAGCGTCTGGAGCTCGATCTCGACCTCCGCCACCTTGCGCATGAAGGCGCCGTCGCGGTCCAGCCCCTGGTCCGCCGCGATTTCCTTGAGCGAGCGCAGGCCGTTCTTCTGGCTGCCGAGCGCGCCGCCGCCCATGCGCTCGTGGCCCAGCAGGTATTTGGCGATCGTCCAGCCCTGGTCCACCTCGCCCACAAGATTCCCGCGCGGCACCACGACATCGGTGAAGAACACCTCGTTGACCTCGTGCAGGCCGTCGATGGTGATGAGCGGCTTCACCTCGATGCCGGGCGTGGCCATGTCGATCAGGATGAAGGAGATGCCCTCCTGCCGCTTGCCTTCCGAGGAGGTGCGCACGAGGCAGAAGATCCAGTTCGCCCAGTGGGCCGCGGTCGTCCAGATCTTCTGGCCGTTGATGACGAAGCGGTCGTCATGCACCTCGCAGCGGGTCTTGAGCGCGGCGAGGTCGGAGCCGGCGCCCGGCTCGGAATAGCCCTGGCAGTAGATGCGCTCGCCGGAGAGGATGCGCGGCAGGTTGTCCCGCTTCTGCTCCTCGGTGCCGAAGGCCATCAGCACCGGCCCGCACATGGAGAGGCCGAAGGGGATCGGGCGCGGCGCATTGGCGAGCGCCTGCTCCTCGTCCCAGATATATTTCTGCGTCACGGTCCAGCCGGGCCCGCCCCATTCGGTGGGCCAGTTGGGCGCGATCCAGCCCTTCTCGTGCAGCGCGCGGTGCCAGGCCATCACCTCGTCGAGCGTCGGCTGGATGCCGAGCCCGACCTTGCGCGCCACGTCGCCCGGCAGCGTCTCGGCCAGGAAGGAACGGCACTCGTCGCGAAAGGCTTCGTCTTCGGGGGCGAAATTGAGGTCCATGGGGCGGCCGCCGGTGGTTAGTGGTCAGTGGCTAGTGGATAGTCCGGCCGAAGCCGGCCTGCAACCGCCATCCACTATCCACCGGCCACTAGCCACTATCCACTCGAAACACCTTCATCGCCTCGTCGCCCAGATGGTTGATGACCTTGACGGCGATGCGGCCGGAGGCGGGGCGCGGGAACGGGCGGGAGGTGTCGCTGTTGAGCGTGGCCCAGGCGTCCTCGTCGATTTCGGCCCGAAGCGTCGTCCTGAGCGCCTTGTAGGGGTCGTTGGCGCCCAGGAAATAGGCGTGGCGGACGAAGAAGCTCTCCTCGTTGTAGTCCGTGTCCACGAACCAGCAGGCGATACCGTCCGGCCCGTCGCTGCGCACCTCGCCGGAATTCGGGTGAAACACGTCCACGCCGTTGATCCTGACCCTGATTTCGTCGCCGCCTTCGTCCAAGATGTCGATGTCGGGCTCGCCGAAGATGACGAACAGGTTGCCCTTGCCCGTGTTCTTCAGGTCGTCGGCCATGTGCAGGTCGGCGTTCATACGCGCCTTGAGCACGGGGATGTGGCCCAGCTTTTCGAATTCACTGGCATGGGCGTCGTAGCTGAAAGCGCAGGCGACCAGCACGTCGAACCCGGCCTCCGCAGCTTCGCGGGCGGCAGCAACCAGATCGGGTTTTGCGACAGTGCCGAATTCCGGTCCGATGAAGATGGCGGCGCGGCGCGGCTTGCCGTCCGCCTCCTCGTAGCGGCCTTCGCCGCAGACATAACGGCCCGGCCAGGGCGCGAGCGAGGAGAAGGTAATGCGGTCCTCCCTGTGCGCCTGCTGGACGCCGGCGGTCTTCAGGTTCTCCAGGATCATGGTGGCGAAGTCCGGCGCCTCGCCGTAGTGATGGCCGCCCCTTTCGCCGAGCGTGGAGAACAGTTCGTCGTCCTCGTCCACGGCCAGCATCCGGTGCGGGGCCAGGCTCTCGACCGTGAAGGGGCCGGCGACGCGGATTCGGGACCGGTCCTCATAGGGCTTGTCGTAGAGATATTCGGTGTCCGCCTTCGCAGCGATGGAGGCGTCGATTTCCTTCTGCCTTGCTATGCGCGCCTTCCACCATGCGGCATGCGCCGCAATGGCCTTCGTCGGCCAGTCCCCCGCCTCGCGCGGGATTTCCCATTCCTCCCAGCTCTCCCCGACCTCGCTGTTGAGGATGGCGCGGAACGGTTCCAGTTCCTCCTCCCACTTCTCCCAGATCACGTCGATCTCGGCATTGTTGGCGATGGACTTGAGCGTGATGTGCGGCACGCGCTCATAGACGAAGCCCTGCCGGATATCGCCGCCGGTCGGCGCTTCCGAGGGCGCGCGGCGGGCAATCTCGCCTTCCTTGCGCTGCCCCTCCGGGCTGTCGGCCAGCAGATACCAGGGATAGCGCGCGCCCATGACCCGCGCCCGCGCCAGGGCGAGCGCCACGCGGGAGGTGTCGATGGTGATCCAGCGCCGCCCCCACTGCTCGGCGACATAGGCCGTGGTGCCGGAGCCGCAAGTTGGGTCCAGCACGAGATCGCCAGGATCGGTGGTCATCAGAATGCAGCGTTGAACCATTTTAGCTGCAGTTTGAGAGCCTGACCCAAAAAGAGTTGAGCGGTTTCAAGGGATTGTGATTCAGTTCGGTTAGGAAGCTGAACGGAGCCACATATGCCCTGGACCGAAACCGCTCGCCGGGAGTATCGGCGGGACTGCCCACGATATGCAAGCG
>JAJDYL010000126.1 GCA_022825195.1 Alphaproteobacteria bacterium | reverse complement strand
CCGCGTCTTCCAGAACTACGACGATATCCTCGATCACTGCTGCAATGCCTGGAACAATCTCGTTTCACAGCCAGAACGGATCGCCTCTATCGGTACACGAAAATGGGCCAATGGGTTCTAAACAGTGACCCTTGGTATGAGCCGTCCCGTCGGATCGGGCTCCGGAGAGCTGCGAACGATACTGTCCGGGGTTTGCAACGGTCTCGCTGCGTGTAGCGCCGGACATACGGGAAGGCCGGTAAACTCACGACTTGCGGGAAACTGTTTTCGGCCTTCCCGCTCGGTCGGCTTGCGGTTTGAAGTCGCAATTCGTTCTATATTTCAGATTTTGTTCCTGAATGAACCCGGCAACGGTTTCACCGGCTCCGGTTGCGGACCGGCGGTCAAGGCCGCAAGAGGACGGTTCAGAAGGCCTGTAGGCCGGGTTCTGTACCGCCCGTTTCCGGGCGGCGACGGCCATTCGTCTGGGACGCCCGTCTCCGGACGCCTCGTGCGACCAACCCGAGCGGCGGGCGCGGAGGCCGCCGGCCGGAGCGCGACGCTCCGGCCTGCCGCTCCTATTCGGTCTTGCTCCCGGTGGGGTTTACCCTGCCGGCCCCGTTGCCGGGGCCGCGGGGCGCTCTTACCGCCCCGTTTCACCCTTGCCGGCCGGCAGGGCGTGCCCGGCGGGCCGGCGGTTTGTTTTCTGTGGCACTTTCCCTGGGGTCGCCCCCGCCGGGCGTTACCCGGCACCGTTCCTCCGTGGAGCCCGGACCTTCCTCACCGGGCGCGGCGCCCGGCGCGGCCGTCCGGCCTTCTGAACCGAGGCTCCATTCAGACCTTTTCGAGCTCTTCGCGCAAGAGGGCGAGTTCGAGCCACTCCTCTTCCAGCGCGGCGAATTCCGACCGCGCCCGGTCCAGGAGATCGGCCGCGCGGGCAAACCGCTCGGGGTCCCGCTCGTAGAAACCGGGATCGGCGAGCATGCGCTCCAGCTTCCCGGCCCGTTCCTGCGCACGCTCCATTTCCCCCGGCAGCTCGTCCCAGCGCCGCTGCTCGCGGAAGCCGAGCTTGGAGGCCGCGGGCCGCGGGCTGCGGACGGACGCCGCCTTCGACCGCGGTTTCGGGTCGGACGGGCGCGGGGCGGCCGGCCTGTTCCGCCGGTAGTCGCTGTAGCCGCCGGCGAATTCGCGCACCGACCCGTCTCCCTCCAGCGCGATGACGCTGGCAACGGTCTTGTCGAGGAAGTCCCGGTTATGGCTGACCAGGATCAGCGTCCCCTCGAAATCGCCCAGCACGTCCGTCAGCAGGTCGAGCGTGTCCATGTCGAGATCGTTGGTTGGCTCGTCCAGCACCAGCAGGTCGCATTTGCGCGCCAGCGTGCGCGCCAGCAGCAGGCGGTTGCGCTCCCCGCCGGACAGCGACCCGACCGGGCTTTCGACCTGGTCGAAATCGAACAGGAAGTCCTTCAGGTAGCCGACCACATGGCGGGGCCGGCCGCGCACGAAAACGGTATCGCCGCCTTCCGGGCAGAGCGTGCGCTTGAGCGTGGCGTCGAGGTCGAGCGCCGCACGGCGCTGGTCGAAATAGGCCGATTGCAGGGTTGCGGACCGCCGGACCTTGCCGGAATCGGGCTTCAAATCGCCGATCAGCATGCGCAGCAAGGTGGTCTTGCCGGCGCCGTTCGGCCCCAATATGCCGATCCGGTCGCCGCGCAGGATGCGGGTGCTGAAGCTTTCGACGATGGAGCGGCCGCCGAACTGCTTGGCGACATTCGCGGCCTCGATCGCCATGCGGCTCCTGATCTCGCTTTCCTCGAGTACGATGCGGGCGCGCTGCGGGACGCCAAGCATGGCGGCGCGGCGTTCGCGCATGTCGTTCAGGGCGGCCAGGCGGCCCTGGTTGCGCTTCCTGCGGGCGGTGATGCCGCGATGCAGCCAGTGCGTCTCCTCGGCGATCCGACGGTCGAGCTTCTCCTGGCGGCGCAACTCCTCCGCGATCACCGCTTCCGACCATTCCTCGAAGGCGGCGAAGCCGCGCCCGGTCTGGCGCAGCCGGCCGCGCTCCAGCCAGAGGATGCGGTCGGTGGCGCCGGCGAGGAAACGGCGGTCGTGGCTGACGACGACGACCGCGCCCTCATAGCCGCGCAGCAGGCGCTCCAGCCACTCGATGGCGGGCAGGTCGAGATGGTTGGTCGGCTCGTCCAGCAGCAGGATGTCGGGCGCGACGGCCAGCACGCGCGCAAGTTCGGCCCGCCGGCTCTCGCCCCCTGACAGCGTCGCCATGCGCCGGTCCGGGTCGAGGCCGAGCCGGTCGAGCATGGCCGCGACGGCGTGGTCGGGGGCGGGCGGTCCGCCGTCCGGAGGCCGGCTTGCATAGTCCCGGACAAGCGCCCCGGCGTCGGCCGGCGGGTCCTGGTGGAGATAGGCGACGCGGATGCCGGGCTGGGCATAGCGCTCGCCGAGATCGAGTTCCAGTTCGCCGGCGATCACCTTCATCAGGGTGGACTTGCCGCAACCGTTGCGGCCGATCAGGCAGGCGCGGTCGCCGCGCGCGATGCCGAAGCTCACCCCGGAGAACAGGCTCGCGCCGCCGAACCCGAATTCGGCGTCGCGCAGGGTGAAGATCGGCGGGCCGGCCACCGGCAACCGTCAGTCGCCCAGCCTTGCGGCGAGCCGCACGGTCTCCCGGACGACGCGCCGGACCGCCGCGCCGTGGGGCTCTTCGGCCAGTTCGCCCCGGTCGTCGAAGGCGGCTCCCGCCTGCGCTATGGCATGCTGCGCGGGCGCCACGACGACGCCGATGCCGGAGAGGATCTGCCGCACATGGGCGAGGCCGCGCAGACCGCCGAGCGCGCCCGGCGACGCCGCCATGAGGCCCGCGACCTTGCCGGTGAACCAGACCAGCCGCGGCTGCCCGGCCACGGGACGGGACACCCAGTCGATGGCGTTCTTCAGCAGCGGCGAGAGGGAGCCGTTATATTCCGGCGAGGCGATCAGGAAGCCGTCATGGGCCAGGAACAGCGCCTTCAGCCGCACCGCGCCGGGCGGCAGGCCCTCTTCGGCTTCGAGGTCGCCATTGTAGAGCGGCAGGTCGAAATCGCCGAGGTCGAGCAGGGTCGCTTCCGCACCGGCGTCCCCGGCCTCGCCTGCGGCGAAGCGGGCAAGCCGTGCGTTGAACGAGTCCCGGCGCACGGACCCCGCAAAGACCAGCAGCCGGGGGCTCACAGCCGGACGATCTTTCCCGGGTTCATGATGTTTTTCGGGTCGAGCGCCCGCTTGATCGCCCGCATTGCGGGCAGCGCCGAGGGATGTTCGGCCTCCAGGAAATGCATCTTGCCGTAGCCGACGCCGTGCTCGCCCGTGCAGGTGCCGCCCATGGCGAGCGCGCGGCGCACCATGCGCTCGTTGAGCTCGGTCGCGATCCGGACCTCCTCGGCATCGTCCGTCCTGATGACGAAGATCACATGGAAGTTCCCGTCGCCCACATGGCCGACGATCGGCGTCGGGAAGGGCGCGGAAGCGAGGTCGGCGCGCGTCTCGGCAATGCACTCCGCCAGGCGCGAGATCGGCACGCAGACATCGGTGGGCCAGCCCTCGCAGCCGGGCCGCAGCGCGATGGCGGCGAAGAAGGCGTCGTGGCGCGCCTGCCAGAGCCGGTTGCGTTCTTCCGTGGTCGCGGACCAGGCGAAGTCGGAGCCGCCGAATTCCTGCGCGATGGCGCCCGTTGCCTCGGCCTGCTCGGCAACGCCGGCCGGTGTGCCGTGGAACTCGAAGAAGATGTGCGGCGAGGGCGCATAGTCGAGCTTCGAATAGCGGTTGCAGGCGTTCATCTGCGCTTCGTCCAGCAGCTCGATCCGCGCGACCGGGATGCCGGACTGGATCGTCATGATGACGGCGTCCACGGCGGCGTCCACCGACGGGAAGGCGCAGACCGCCGACGCGATGCTCTCCGGGATGCCGTAGAGGCGGAGATGGATGCCGGTGACGATGCCGAGCGTGCCTTCGGAGCCGATATAGAGGCGGGTGAGGTCGTAGCCTGCGGAGGATTTGCGCGCGCGCGTCCCGGTCTGGATCAGGCGTCCGTCCGGCAGCACCACCTCCAGGCCCAGCACGTTCTCGCGCATGGTGCCGTAGCGCACCGCGTTGGTTCCGGACGCTCCGGTCGCCACCATGCCGCCGAGCGAAGCGTCGGCGCCGGGATCGATGGGAAAGAACAGGCCGGTTGCCCGCAGCTCCTCGTTGAGCCGCTTGCGCGTGACGCCCGGCTCGATGAAGCAGGTCATGTCCTCTTCATGGATCGCGCGGATGCGGTCGAGGCCGGTCAGGTCCACGGTCACGCCGCCGTCGAGCGCGCCGATATGCCCTTCCAGCGAAGTGCCCGCGCCGAACGGGACTATCGGTGTCCCCGACCCGTGACAGGCGCGGACGATTGCCCGCACCTCTTCCACCGTCTCCGGGAACACCACGGCGTCCGGCGGATGGGCCTCGTGAAAGGTCGCATCCTTGCCGTGATGCCCGCGCACGGCCTCCGAGGTGCTGAACCGCGCGCCGAAGCGCTCCCTGAGGGCGGCGAAACTCATTTGGCGCAGATCGCCTCGATTTCGACCACCATCGCCGGGTCCGCCAGGCCCGCCACGAACAGCAAGGTGGAAGCCGGCGGCTTGTCGCCGAGAAAGGCGCCCCGGCTCTCGCGGTAATAGTCGATGTCCTCGCGGCGGGTGAGGAACACGTTGACCTTGACGATATTCTCCCTGGAGAGGCCCGCCGCTTCCAGTTGCAGGCCGAGATTCACCCAGACCTGGTCGATCTGGCCGCGCGCGTCCTCGACGAGAGTGCCGTCGGGCCGGATGCCCACCTGGCCCGAAATATGGACCCAGCTTGCGCCCGCCGGCGCTTCCACCGAGTGCGAATAACCGCGCGGGGCGTGGACGGTGTCGGGAGTGCGTCTCGTCAGCATGGCGTTTCCTTTCTCCCCGGGGCGAACGGGTATCGGCCGAGAGATAGCATAACGGGCGCGGGCGGACACGGCGTCCCGGCGTCCGGCAAAAGAAAACCCGCGGCCGGCAGGCGCCGGCCGCGGGCGAACTCGCGGGAAGTGCGGCGCCGCTAGTTGAGCAGCCGCATGTCCTCCTCTTCGATTTCCTTCTCCGCCTGGGCGATGGATGCCTCAAGCAGCTTCAGCCACTTGTCGCCGAAGCGCTCCACATACCACTGCTTCAGCGGCTGGACGGACTCGACGAACTGCGCCTTTTCCTCCGGCGTCGGCACATAGACCTGGCCGCCGCGCTCCTTGAAGGCCGCATAGCCGGCGAGCGCCGTGAACTTCGGATCGTCCGAGGCCATCGAGGTCATGTGGTGGAAGCCCGCCGCGACGACCCGCTTCAGATCGTCCGAAAGGCCCTGCAGGAAGTCGTCGTTCATCCACCAGAACAGGAACATGTAGGCGTGATGGTCGAGCGTCACCCGGTTCAGGAACTCGTGGAACTTCATGTTCACGATGTCGGTGATGCCGTTCTTGGTGCCGATGACGACGCCGGTGGCGAGCGAGGTGTAGAGCTCCTGCCACGGAATCGGCGTCGGGTTGCCGCCCATCAGGTTGACCATCTCGACCTGCAGCGGCGACTCGATGGTGCGCATCTTCACGCCCGCAAGGTCGGCCGGCGTCCTGATGGTCACGTCGATGGTGAAGAAGTCGCGCCATCCGCCGGTATTGTTGAGGCCCATGAGACGGAGCGTGCCCGTCTTCTCCAGAACCGCCTTGCGAACCTCGTCCATGAACGGGCTCTTCATCACCTTCTCGGCGACGCGGTCGTTCGGGAAAATGTAGGGCAGGTCGGTGACCTGGATTTCCGGGAAGATGTTGGCGATGCCGCCGACGGTCGTGCCGGTGATCTCGCAGGTGCCGAGCTGGACCGATTCGAGGCACTGGCGGAAATTGCCGCAAAGCTGGCCGCCGGGATAGATCTCGACCTCCACCGCGCCGTTGGTCTGGGACTCGATGAAGTTCTCGAAGACGAGCGCGCCCTTGTGGTCCTCGTCGTCGGTCGAGCCGATATGGCAGATCTTGATGGTCGTGTCCGCCGCGCCGGCCATGCCGGCTCCGCCGAGCGCAACGGCCAGACCGAGCCCGACCGAAGCAAGTAACTCCGTATGTTTCTTCATTTTCCTTCCTCCCTGCGGAAGCGCCTGAAACGGCAAGTGTGTCGTAGCCGGCCCGGCACGGTCAAGCCTTCACCCGCCGCTTCACACAAAGAAGCTTGGCGCGTTCCTGGCGAAGCCGAGCCAGTAGGGCAGCGACATGGAGATGACGGGAAAATAGGTGACGACGAAGATCGCCAGGATTTCCACCGCCAGCAGCGGCAGCATTTCGAGCGCGATCACTTCGACCCGCAATCGCGAGATGCTGGACGCAACGAACAGGATCAGCCCCATCGGCGGCGTCGCCAGGCCGATCGTGAGGTTGATGCACATGATGACCGCGAAGTGGAGCGGATCGACGCCGAGGCCCGTCATGGTCGGCGCCAGGATCGGGCCGAGGATCAGGATGGCCGGCCCCGCGTCGAGGAACATGCCGACGATCAGCAGCAGCACGTTGATGAAGAACAGCAGCAGCAGCGGGTCTTTTGTGATGCTGAAGAAGAAACTGGAGAGATGGACCGGCACCTGCGAGAGGCTGGCGATGGCGGCGAACGCCGTCGCCGTGCCGATAATGAGCAGGATCGCGCCGGAGGTGACGGCCGCGTGGAGGAACAGGTCCGGCAGGTCCCGGAACTTCAGGGTGCGCAGCACGATGAGGCTGATGAACAGCGCGTAGAAGGCCGCCGCCGCCGCAGATTCGGTGGGCGTGAAGATGCCGCCCAGGATGCCGCCCAGGATGATGACCGGCGTCATCAGCGGCAGCACCGCGCCCCAGGCCGCAGTGCCGACCTCCTTGACGGTCGCGCGGCTGTGCGCCTTCGGGTAGTTGCGGCGCTTGGAAATGATGCCGGTCACCGACATCAGCATGAAGCCCACCATGAGCCCCGGAATGAGCCCGGCGGCGAACAGCCCCGCCACCGAGACATTCATGATGAAGGCATAGACCACCATGATGAGGCTTGGCGGGATGATCGGGCCGATGACCGAGGAGGCGGCGGTGATGGCGGCGGCGAATTTGCGGCTGTAGCCGTCCTTCTCCATCGCCGGGATCAGGATCGAGCCGACCGCCGAGGTGTCCGCGACGGCGGAGCCGCTGATGCCGGCGAACAGCATGCTGGTGACGATGTTGACATGCGCGAGGCCGCCGCGCAGGTGGCCGACCAGCGTGTTCGCGAAGTTCACCAGGCTCATCGTGATGCCGGCCCGGTTCATCACCTCGCCGGTCAGGATGAAGAACGGGATCGCCAGCAGCGGGAACTGGTGGATGCCGGCGAAGGTGCGCTGGAAGAGCATCTTCAGGAAGATCGGCTTCTCCGCCAGCAGGAAGCCGACCATCGGCGCGAAGCCGAGCGCGAAGACGATCGGCATGCCGATGAACATCGCGGCGAGGAATATCCAGAAGAAGGTGACGCCCATGGATTCCGCCCGCTGCCCCCGTTATTCCGCGCCGACCGCGTCCTGCTGCGAGAGCGTCGGCCGCGCATTGGCCGGGTCTATGACGCCCCGGAGCGCGTTGACCATGTATTCCAGCGCCACCATCGCGACGGCGAAGCTGCCGACGGGCATGCAGATATAGACGTAGAAGATCGAGATATCGATCGTCGAGGCGCGCTGGATGCGGGCGTTCCAGGTCATGAACGCCCCTTCCTTTATGAACACCACCATGAGCGCGATGATGCCGGCGAAGATCATCATGATGAGGAACTGCCGCAGCCGCCCGCGCAACTGGCCGAGGATCACCTCGATGCCGACATGCGCGCCCATGCGCAAGCCGATCGGCGCCACGAAGAAGGTGAGCCACACCATGACGAACTTGGCGATCTCTTCCGACCAGGCGAGCGCGTCGTTCATCACGTAGCGCATGAACACGGCGATATCGACAATGATGAGCATGATGGCGAGGAGAACGATGGCGAGCCACTTCAGGCCCACCATCATGCCGTCGTTCACCCAGGCGAGCCCGGTCTCGAGCCTTTCGAGCATTGCCGGGAATGACATCGCGTCGGGAACCCCCTCTCCGCTCCTCGGGCGAGGTTAGGGCACGGAGGGGCGGGCCGCAATCGGCTTGTCGAAACCGCGTCCGGGCTTCGGCCCCGCCGCCTCCGCCGCGCGAGGCCCCGGCTTCCCCGCTCCGGAGGGCGGGACGCTGTGCGCCCTGTGGATATTTTCTTTCCAGAGGTTGCAATTCGGGAAAATATACACTAATACCCTGCTCACACAAGGATAAAACAGGAACAATGACCTGGTGAATCGAGCCGCATTGCGGCCATGCGACGGGATTTGGGCGGCTGAAAGCGCCGCGGGCGGCAGACGGGGAAGCTGCGCGCGCCGGCCGGGCGCCGGCGCGCAATGTTCCTTTGGAGAAGACAGCAGGGCCGGGCGCGGCCGGGGAGGAACGGATGACGGATGAATTGACGGAGCGGAGACGGGGCAGGCCCGTCGGCCAGGACTTGCGCCGCCGGGCGGTCGCCGCGGTGCTGGAGAAGGGGATGACCGGCCGGGCCGCGGCCCAGCTTTTCGAGGTGGGCGAGACCAGCGTCTGGCGGTGGATCCGGCGCTACCGGCGGCGCGGCCACCTGCGCGACGACCCGAAGAGCGGCCGCCCGTCGCGGACCGAGCCGGAGCGGGAGCGGATTTTCCGCCTTCTGGAGGACCGGCCGGACCTCTCCGTCCGCGCACTGCAGCGGGCGCTCGCCGCCGAAGGTCTCCTCTTCGGCGCGACCGCATTGCACCGCTTCCTGAAACGCCACGGCCTCCAGCGCGGCCGCCGCCTCGCATGGCGCCGCAAGCCCGCCCCGAAGGCCGCGGCCCGCAGTTGACGGCGGCCGCGCGCCGGCGGGGCGGTTCCGCCCGCCGAATCGCTGCCGGACAGGGCCTGCCGCGAAACCGTGGCCCGGCGCGGGCGATGCGCTTATGATGGACCGCGCGACGGCAAAGGAGGAACGCGCATGAGCGAGGCAATCAGGGTTTTCTGGCGGCCCGGCTGAACCAGCTGCCTGAGAACCAAGGAGTTCCTCTCGGTCCGTGGGATCGAGTTCGACAGCATAGACGTGACGACGCACCCGACGGGCATGGACCAGCTGCGCGAACTGGGCGCGCGGTCGATCCCGGTGGTCTCGCGCGGCAAGGATTTCGTGTTCGCCCAGGCGATCTCGGACGTGGTGGCCTTTCTCGGCCTCGACGAGGATGTGGGGCCGGAGCTGTCCATGCCCGAGCTTGCGGCGAAGCTGGACATGGTGCTGGACGCCGCCGCCCGCTTCATCGCGCAGGTGCCGGACGACCGGCTCGGCGACAATCTGCCCGGACGGGACCGCGCCTACCGGGTCCTGTTCCACCACATCTTCAACATCGCCGACGCGACCGTTTCGGCGATGGAGAGCGGCCGCCCGGTGAACTACGAGGCGCTGACGGCGCCGCCGCCGGACGACATGCAGACCGTCGCCGACATCGTGGCCTATGGCGAAGAGGTGCGGGCGCGCGTCGCCCGCTGGTGGGAATCGGGAACGAAGCCGGATCCGGTGGACACCTATTACGGCGCGCACGCGCTGCATGAGGTGTTCGAGCGCACCGTCTGGCACCCGGCCCAGCATGTCAGGCAGCTGATGCTGATCCACGACATGCTCGGCATCGAGACCGACGGACCGCTGGGCGACGAGGATTTCCGCGGCCTGCCGCTTCCCGAGCAGGTCTGGGACGGCTGAGCGGAGAGGCGCCGCCGCCGGCCGCGCCCGTCCCGTTCCGGGAGGCGCTCGCCGCCTGGACGCGGATCGGGTTCGCCAGCTTCGGCGGGCCGGCGGCGCAGATCGCCCTCATGCACCGCGTGGCGGTGGAGGAGAAGCGCTGGCTCGACGAGCCGCGCTTCCTCCATGCGCTCAATTTCTGCATGCTGCTGCCGGGGCCGGAGGCGCAGCAGCTCGCCACCTATACCGGCTGGCTGCTGCACGGCATACGCGGCGGCCTTGCGGCCGGCATCCTGTTCATCCTGCCCGGCGCGGTCGTGATGGCCGTGCTGGCGGCGGTCTATGCGCTCTACGGGCGGCTGCCGGCGGTCGAGGCGGCCTTTCTCGGCGTCAAGGCGGCGGTGCTGGCGCTGGTGGTCGAGGCGCTGCTCCGGATCGGCGCACGCGCGCTCAGCGACGGTTTCGCCTGGGCGCTGGCCGGCGGGGCGTTCGCGGCGCTCTTCCTCTTCGACGCGCCCTTTCCGGCCGTCATCGCCGCGGCGGCGCTGGCGGGCGGCGCCACGGCGCTCCGCCGCAAAGGGACCGGGAGCGCGGAGGCGGCGCCCCCGGCCCGCCCGCGGGCCGCGCCCCGCACGGGCAGGCTGGCGCTCGTCCTGCTGGCGGCGTGGCTGCTGCCGACCGCCCTGCTGCTCGCCTGGCTCGGCGGCGGGCATGTGTTCACCGGCATCGCGGTCTTCTTCTCGAAGATGGCGGTGCTGACCTTCGGCGGCGCCTATGCCGTGCTTTCCTGGGTCGCACAGGAGGCCGTCGCGGCGAGGGGATGGCTCGCGCCCGGCGAGATGCTGGACGCGCTCGGGCTCGCGGAGACGACGCCCGGGCCGCTCATCCTGGTGGTGGAATTTGTCGGCTTCCTCGCGGCCTGGCGCGAGGCGGGCGGGCTCGACCCGCTCGTCGCGGGGCTGCTGGGCGCGGGGCTCACGCTCTGGGTCACCTTCGCGCCCTGTTTCCTGTTCATCTTCGCGGGCGCCCCGCATGTCGAGCGGCTGAGGGGCCGGCCCGGCCTGCAGGCCGCGCTCGCCGGCGTGACGGCAGCCGTGGTGGGCGTGATCGCCAACCTCTCGGCCTGGTTCGCGCTCAATGTGCTGTTCGCGGAAGGCGCGCGGACCGAAGCGGGCCCCGTCTCCGTCTATCTGCCGGACCCGGCGAGCCTCGACATCAAGGCGCTCGCACTGGCCGTGCTCGCCGCCGCCGCGCTCTTCGTCCTGCGGCTCGGCGCCTTCCGCACGCTCGCGCTCGCCGCACTGGCCGGCCTCGCCCTCTTCGCAGCGGGCGTCTGAGCCGTCAGCGGGCCTGCCGCGCCGCCAGCGCGTCGGCGAAGCGGAGCACGGCCTTGGCGCGTTCGGCGACCGGCACGTCCACCATCTTGCCGTCCACGGTGATGGCGCCCTCGCCGCGCGCCAGCGCCTCGTCATAGGCCTCGACCACGCGCCGGGCCTCTTCGACCTCCGCCCCGGTCGGGCCGAACTCCTCGTTGCAGACCCGCACCTGGTTCGGGTGGATGCAGGATGCGCCGCGCAGGCCCATCTTCTTCGACCGGCGGACGATGCGCCGGAAGCCCTCGATGTCCCGGAACTCGGCGATGGAGCCGACGAAGCCCATCGGCAGCAGCCCCGCTTCCGCCGCGCAGGCGACCACCTGCTGCTTCAGCCCGTAGAGCGTTTCCTCGTCGGCGATCATGCCCATGGAAAGGCCGAAATCCTCCGAGCCGAGCGACAGCGAGACGCTGCGCGGGTCGGCATGGGCGATCTCGCGGAGGTTGAGATAGCCCTTGGCCGTCTCCACGGCGATGCAGAGCCGCACCTGCCCCGCCGGCATGCCGCGTTCGGCCTCGAGCTCGGCGACCGTCCGGCTGAGCGCGACGATGTGCTCGGCGCTGTCCACCATCGGGCAGAGCAGGGCGGTGAGCTCCGGAATGACGATCGCCTCCAGGTCGCGCACGGCGAGCCGCCAGGGGCGGTTGATGCGCACCAGCGTGTCGATGCCCCTGGCCGCGAAGCCGCGCACGATGTCCGGCGCGTCGGCGCGGGCGGCCTCCTTGGCGTTGGCCGCGACGGAGTCCTCCAGGTCGAGGATCAGCCCGTCGGCGCCGACGCCCGGCCCCTTTTCGATGAACTTCTGCGCCGTCGCCGGGATGAACAGCAGCGAACGCCATACGGGCAGGCTCATATCGTTCCCTCCTCCCTGAGCCGGTCGAGGTCCAGGCCGAGACCCCCCAGGATTTCCTCATTGTGCGCGCCGATCCCGGGCGCGGGCGTGCGGATGGCCCCCGGCGTCCTGGAAAGGCGCGGAATGACATTGTGCATCGGCAGGCGTCCGAGTTCGTCGTCCGGCAGGTTGACGATGACGCCGCGCTCCTGCGCATGGCGGTCTTCCTTCAGCTGCCCGGCGGAATAGATCGGCCCCGCCGTCACGCCTTCGCGCTCGAAGACCTCCATCGCTTCGGACAGCGTGCGCTCGGCGATGAAGCCGCCGACGATGGCATCGACCTCCTCGCGGTTTTCCGAACGCGCGGCCTGGGTGTTGTAGCGCGGGTCGTCGCACATGTCGGCACGGCCGATGGTGCGGAAAATGCGCATCGCCATCGACTGCATGGAGCCGCTCATGGCGATCCACTCGCCGTCCTTGGTCCGGTAGGCGTTGCGCGGCGAGGTGGTGTTCGAGGCGTTGCCGAGGCGGGCCGGCGCCTTGCCGGTCGCGCTGTGGATCGCGGCGTCCGGGCCCAGGATGGACACCACCGGCTCCAGCAGCGAGAGGTCGATCACCTGGCCTTCGCCGCCCTTCAGCTCGACCTCCCGGAGCGCCACCATGACGCCGAAGGCGCCGTAGAGCCCGGCCACCATGTCCGCGAGCGCGAGCGGCGGCAGAGCCGGCGGCTTGTCGGGAAAGCCGTTCTTGTAGGCGAAGCCGGACATGGCCTCGACCAGGGTGCCGAAACCCGGCTTGTGGGCGTAGGGGCCGGTCTGGCCGTAGCCGCTGACGCGCGCGACGACGAGCTTCGGGTTGCGCGCGAGCATGATGTCGGGCCCGAGCCCCATCCGCTCCAGCGCACCGGCCTTGAAGTTCTCGACCAGCACCTGCGCCGTCGGCAGCAGGTCGAGCAGCACCGCGCGGCCCTTCTCGCTGCGCAGGTTGAGCGAGATGCTCTTCTTGTTGCGCGCATACACCTTCCAGCTGCAGGCCACCCCGGCGGCGGCCCAGTGGCGCAGCGCGTCGCCCTCGACCGGGTCCTCGACCTTGACGACCTCGGCGCCGTGGTCGGCGAGCACATGGGAAATCGCATTGCCGGCCACGAGCCGGGAAATGTCGAGAACGCGCACGCCTTCCAGCGCGCGGGGAGCGTCGGGTCGGTAGTCGAGGTCCATGGGAACGGGGTATCCGCGTCGGGAACGCAGCCGATGGTGCGCCATCGCCCCGCCCCCGGCAAGGCCCGCTGCCTATGCGTGAAGGGCCGTCGAAATTCAGGCCTAGTAGGTGCCGGAGTCGCCCCAGTGGTGATGGTCCATCGCCGAATGGGCCGTCGAACCCGCAAAGAACGACTCGGAAGCGGCATTGTGGCCCAGATGGCCGTGGGCGGCGAGAAGGCCGGCGGACGCCAGGGCGGCGTCGCCTCTCTCCATTTTCCGGTAATCGCGGGACGCGAGGACGAACAGCAGGACGGCTATCGCGACGATGGCAACTGCGAATCCCATGGACCGCCTCCCGGCTTGCCGTCAGTTCCGGATTATCGCTCCCGGCGGCGTCTTCGACAAGCGCCTACCGCTCGGGCTCCAGCGCGGCGCGGACCGTCCGCAGGCGGCGCAGCAGCAGCGCGATGGCGGCGAGGCAGAGGCAGGCGCCGCCGAGCACCGGCCAGGAGAGGCCGAAACTGTCGGCGAGCGCGCCCATGGCGAGCGCGCCGAGCGCGGGGCCCGCGCGGAAGGTGAGGCCGTAAACGCTCAGCACCCGGCCCAGCATGTCGGACGGCGTGCCCATCTGGATCAGGCTCTGCGCGCCGACGCCCATGACCAGCATGGCGAACCCCGCCACCGCCAGCGCCGCCAGCGCGAACTCGAAATGTCCGAGGACCGAGAACAGCGCCACCATGGCCGCATGCACCGCAGAGCCGGCGAACACGATAGGGGCGAGCCCCTGCCGGTTGCCGCGCCAGGCGAGCTAGAGGCCGCCCGCGAGCGCGCCCAGCCCGTTGACGGCGATCAGCATGGAGAAGCCTTCCGCGCCGCGCTCGAACACGACATCGGCGAAGGCGGGCAGCAGTTCGACATAGGGCCGGACGAGCAGCGCACCCGCCAGCAGCAGCAGGATCAGCGGGCCGACGCCGGCATGGCGCCCGATATAGCGGAAGCCGTCGCCGATCTCGGCGAAGAGGCTCCGGCGCTGGCGGGCCGCCTGCAGCCGGGGGCTGAGCCGCAGCATCGGCAGCACGACCAGGAAGACGGCGAAGGTGGCCGTATTGCAGAGGAAGGCCCAGCCGGCGCCGGACACCGGGCCGAAATGCAGGAGCAGCGGCCCGGCGAGCGTCGGCCCGATGAAACGGGCGCTGTTCCAGCCTATGGAATTGATCGCGACGGCCGACGGGATGTCGTCGCGGCCGACGAGCGAGGGCACCAGCGACAGGCGCGCCGGCTGCGCTACGGCCGTCGCCGTGCCGAGCAGCAGGGTCAGCAGGAACAGCGATTCCGGCGTCGTGAGGCCGGCGACGGTGAGCAGGCCGAGGGTGAAGGCCTGGAGGCAGAGCAGGCCCTGCATGGCGGCGATGATGCCGAGCCGGTTCAACCGGTCCGCGACCGCGCCGGCGAACGGCCCGAGCAGGATCGACGGCAGGAATTCCGCCGTCGCGACCAGGCCGAGGAAAAACGCCGACTCCGTCAGCTCCCAGGCGAGCGCGCCCACGCCCGTGCGCTGCATCCAGGTGCCGACCAGCGAGACCGCATTGCCGGTGAAGTAGAGGCGGTAGTTGCGGTTGGCGAAGACGCGCCCGATGCCGCCCCCGGCCTGAGGTGCCATCAGTCCAGCCGGTAGCCCTGCCGGCGGAGGAAGGCGCCGAAATCCTCGCGCTCGGTATGCGAGACCTGCCGGGCCTTGTCCTCGGACCAGCCGTAGAAACCCGCCTTGCCGTAGCGATCCGGGTCGCGCTGCTTGTCCGCCGGAATGCTGTAAATCGCGTCCCGGCGGCGGTCGTAGGCGTCGATGCCGGCGGCGAGCTTGTCGTCGTCGTAGCGGTCGGTGTGGACCGTGACCGAGGGCGGCACGCGCATGGAGATATAGCCCTCTGCCGCCGGCCAGCCGACGCAGAGGCCCGCCAGAGGGAACACCCATTCCGGCAGGCCCAGCAATTCGCCCACCCGGAAGGCGTGGTTGCGGATCACGCTGATCGGGCAGCAGCCGAGGCCCGCGGCCTCGGCGGCGAGGATGAAGGTCTGCATGGCGAGCGCGGCGTCCACGGTCGGGTTGAAGGCGGCGTCGAAATGGTCGTTGGCGAAGGGCTTGCCGCGCAACTCGCAAATGCGCCTGATCCGCCGCCCGTCGCCGCACCAGACGAGGAAGACGGGCGCCGTGCCGATCCACGGCATGCCCGGAATGAGCGCGGCGACCTCCGCGCGGAGCGCCGGATCGGCGACCCGCACCACGGAGGCCTGCTGGAGATCGGACTTGGCGCTCGCCGAGAAGGCGCAGGCGAACAGCAGGTCGAGCATCTCCTCCGGGACCGGCCGGTCCGCATAGCGGCGGTGGGTGCGCCGGTCGAGGATAGCGGCGAGCGGCCCCTCGGCCGGCATGTCCGCGCCGCCGGGCGTCTCCGGGCCGTAACGCTTCGTCACCAGGTCGGCCAGGGTATCGGGCATGGGGTTCCTCTCCGCGTCGCGCCGCGACAGAGCCTACGCCTCGCCGACTCCCGGCGGAAGACGGGCGCCGCCGGGCCGCATCCTCTCCCCGGTTCGCGCGAAAAGGGGTTCCGCCGCATGGGGCAAACCGGCGGCGGACAGAACGGAACGAGGACGGATCGGGAGGACAGGCCCATGCCGAAGACGCGAAGCCGGGAAAACCGGAAGGAATACCGGGCGCCCCCGCCCGGCATGGCGGCTCCATGCCGGAACGGGCCGTTGGACATCCGGGCCGCGCATACGGATCATGGCGCCGCATGACGAAACATGACACATCCGGCCTCTCCCTCGACCCCCGGCATCCGAAAGGCGCTTCACCCGTGACCGACGGCATCCGCTCCGGCCTCGCCCAATATGGCGATGCGGGACTTTCCTTCTTCCTGCGCAAGGCGTTCATCAAGGCGATGGGCTATTCCGACGAGGCGCTCGAACGCCCGATCGTCGCCATCACCGATACCTTCAGCGGCTACAATGGCTGCCACCGGACCGTGCCGGACCTGATTGCCGCCATCGAGCGCGGCGTCATGCATGCGGGCGGCCTGCCGATCCGCTTCCCGACGATCTCGATCCACGAGAGCTTCTCGCACCCGACCTCCATGTTCCTGCGCAACCTCATGGCGATGGACACGGAGGAGATGGTCCGCGCCCAGCCGATGGACGCGGTGGTGCTGATCGGCGGCTGCGACAAGACGGTACCGGCCCTGCTGATGGGCGCGGCGAGCGCCGGCATTCCCGCCATCATGGAGGTGACGGGGCCGATGATGACCGGCCATTTCCGGGGCGAGAGGCTCGGCGCCTGCACGGACTGCCGGCGGCTCTGGAGCCTTTACCGGGCAGGCGACATGGACGAGGCGGAAATCGAGCTCGCCGGCGGGCGGCTGATGCCGACGGCGGGCACCTGCATGGTGATGGGCACGGCCTCCACCATGGCGCTGATGACCGAGACCGTCGGCATGATGCTGCCGGGCGGCGCGGCGATCCCGGCGGTTCATGCCGACCGGCTGCGCCATGCGGAAGCCACCGGGGCGCGCGCCGTGGCGCTGGCGGCCGACGGGCTGACGCCCGACCGCATCATGACGCCGGCGGCGTTCGAGAACGCCTTCCGGATGCTGCTTGCCGTCGGCGGCTCGACCAACGGGCTGATCCACATGGCGGCGGTCGCCGGCCGGCTCGGCATCGAGGTGGACCTTGCCGCCATCGACCGGATGGGCCGGGAGACGCCCGTGCTGGTGGACCTGAAGCCCTCGGGCCGGCATTACATGGAGGACCTGCACCGGGCGGGCGGCGCGGCGCCCATCCTGAAGGAACTCCGGGGCATGCTGAACCTGGGCGCGCTGACGGTCACCGGGCGCACGCTCGGCGAGGAGATCGACCGGGCGGCCGAAGAGCATCCGGAACAGGCTGTCGTCCGCCCGATGAGCGACCCGGTCTGGCCGGAGGGCGGCCTCGCGGTGCTGCGCGGCACGCTCGCGCCGGACACGGCCGTCATCAAGCAGTCGGCGGCGAGCCCGGAGCTGCTGGCGCATGAAGGCCGGGCGGTGGTGTTCGACGGGCTGGAGGACCTTGCGGCGCGGATCGACGACCCGGACCTCGACGTGGCCCGGGACGACATCCTGGTGCTGCGCAATGCCGGGCCGAAGGGCGCGCCGGGCATGCCGGAAGCGGGCTCGATGCCGATCCCGAAGAAGCTTGCCGCCGAGGGCGTGCGCGACATGGTGCGGATCTCCGATGCGCGCATGTCCGGAACCGCCTTCGGGACCATCGTGCTGCATTGCTGCCCGGAAGCGGCGGTCGGCGGACCGCTCGCGCTGGTCCGCACTGGAGACCGTATCCGCCTCGACACGCCGGCGCGGCGCCTCGACCTGCTGGTGGACGAGGCGGCGCTGGCGGCGCGGCGCCGGGACTGGCGCCCGCCGGTTCATGCCGGTTCGCAGCGCGGCTATCTCAAGCTCTATCTGGAGACCGTGACCCAGGCCGACCGGGGCTGCGATTTCGACTTCATGGCGAAGGCCGCAAGCCCGGAGGCCGTTTGAGGGCCGGCCATGACGGCGCGGCGACCGGACCGGATCAGCCGAACACCGGCATTCCCAGCACGCCGCGCACCCGGTCCACCTGTTCCAGCGCCCAGCGGAATTGCCGTTGCCCCGGCGCGGACATCTCCTTCGGCGCGACCGAATTGCCGTGGGGGATACCGCGGCCGATATCCCGGAGCTGCTGGGCGAGGATTTCGCCGAGCAGGATGCGGTGCGCCTCGACGAGATTGCCTATGGCCTCCCTGTCGCTGCCCGCCGCCGCGCCGGCCGCGTTCAGCCGCCCCGGCGTCGAGCGGTCCTCGATGCCGTGCTGGAGGGCGAGTATCCGCGCGGCCGAAAAGATCGGCATGATGCCGTGGCGCTTGGCGTCGAGGCGGCCCTTCTTGAGCCGGAGCCGCCCGAACATGCCGAGCGGCGAGGTGAAATCGACGGCGTTGGCGCGGAGCGCGACCTGGAACGCGCGCGCGTCCGCCGCCATGTCCAGCGCCTCGCGGTGCAACCGCTCGCCGAGGGCGGCGTCGCCGTAAACGGGGACGCTGTCGAAGAAGATGTCGCAGTTGAGCACGTCCTCCGGCCGCGAGCGCCCGATCCAGCCCCGCACCTTTGCGCGCCAGCGGTCGAGGTCCATGCGCCACTCGGCGTTGCGCGCCATGACGCCGCCCTTGCAGTAGGCGACCCCCGCGCCGTCCAGAATGTCGGCCAGCCGGCGCCCGAACTCCTCGAACCACCGGTCTTCCGGGCCGTCGGGGGCGCCGGCCTCGTAAACCACGGCATTGTCCTGGTCCATGGCGAGCAGGCTTTCGCCGCGCCCGCCGGAGCCCAGGACCAGGACGGCGAACGGCACCGGCGGCGACCCGAGCCCCTCCGCCGCCATGGCGCGCTCCGCCAGTTCCGCGGCGCGGCGCGTCAGGGCCCGCAGCTCCCGCGAGACCACGGACGCGACGATGCGCGCATCGACCTCGTCCGCGGCGAGGCCGCCGACGACCCGCGTCAGGTTCGCCCATGCCTTGCCGAGGTCCGCGGGCCCGTCCGCATGGTCGATTTCCCTCGCGAGGAAGACCGCGTCGCCCGCGCGCTGCTTCAGCAGGTCGCGGGCGCTGACGGCTCCGACGAGCCTGCCGTCCTCCGAGACGACGCCGAGATGGCGGAAGCCGCCCACGGTCATCAGCGTGTTCGCGCGGTAGAGGAACTCCGATGCCGGGATCGTCACCAGCGGCCGTGCGGCGAAGCGCCCGGCCGTCTCGTCGAGCGCGCCGGCGCCCAGCGAGTCGATCGCCCGCGCGATATCGCGCTCGGTCAGGATGCCGATTTCGGCCCCCTCCCCGGCGGCGACGAAGACCGAGCTGATTTTCCGCCCGGCAAGCTGGCGCAGGGCGCCGCGAAGGCGCAGCCCGGGCTCCACGAGCGCCGGCGGGGCCGACATGATGTCCGCCACGCGGTGCCGGAACGGGAAGCTGTCCACGCGGGCGAACGCGCTCAGCTCGGCGGAGCGCACCCGCTCGGCCGCTATGACGGGGTGCCAGCCGGCCTTCGCTTCCTCGTCCGCCTGCGAAGTGAGCGCGAGGCAGGCCCGCTCCGCCTGGGCCAGCGTCGCGATGCCCTTCTCCGCCAGGCGCGGCACCAGCGCGGCATAGACCGCCGCTGCGGCCCGCGCGTCGCCGAGCGCCCGGTGGCGGTCCTCGATCCCGACCCTGAGCCAGTGCGCCATGTCGTCGAGCGAGGGTTCCCTGGGGCTGGCCGGAAGGAGCGCTGCAAGCTGCCGGACGCAGAGCGACCGGTGCGGGCGCCACGCAATCCCGTGCCGCTCGTGCTCCGCCTTGAGCATGGCGAGGTCGAAACCGATCGCATAGCCGACCACGACGCGCGGTCCGATCCAGTCCGCGAGCGCCGGCAGGACCTCGCCCGCCTTTGCGGCCGAGCGCACATCCTCGTCCGAAATGCCGTGTATGGCCGTCGAGGCCGGCGGAATCGGCATGTCCGGATCGACCATCCGGTCGAAGGGCTCGCCGGCATCGACGGCGCCGCCGGTCAGCGCCACCGCGCCCACCTGCACGATCCGGTCCCTGCCGGTGTCGAGGCCGGTGGTTTCGGTATCGAGCGCAACCGCTTCGAGCGACGCCAGCGGAACGGCGCCGAGCCCCGCGTCTTCCTTTCCAGCGACCATGGCCGAACCCCGCTGTCCCGGTTCAGGGCAGAGGAGACGAAAAGGCTTCGCACTCCGGTTGCGGGCCAAGGTACTTTGCCGCCAACCGGTCGCCAAGGGCAGGCCGTGACATTGGCGGGAAATCCGGGCAAGTAGTCCGCGTCCGTGAGCACCGCGCCTTGGGAGGGGCCATGAACCGCGTGGAGACAATCGATCCGGCAATCGTCGAGGCGGGCAAGCGCGCCGCGGCGGTGTCGCCGGCGCTCGACCTGAAGGCGCTCGTCGATGCGCCGGCGGAAGAGATACGCGCCGCCTACGACGCCGCCTCGGCCTATTGGAACGCCGATCCGCCGCCGGTCGCCTCCACCGTCGATCTCGCCCTGGCGGGACCGCACGGAGAGTTGCGGGTCCGCATTTACAGGCCGCGGGACGATGCCCGGCTGCCGGGGCTGCTCTACCTGCATGGCGGCGGCTTCATGCTCGGCAGCGTCGAGTCGCATGACACGCTTTGCCGGCTGCTGGCGAAGGAAGCCGGCGCGGCGGTGGTTTCGGTCGATTACCGCCTGGCCCCGGAGCACCGCTTCCCGATACCGGTCGAGGAGTGCATCTTCGCCTGCGACTGGCTGGCGGAGCATGGCGCGGAGGTCGGCGTGGACGCCTCGCGCCTGGCGGTGGGCGGCGACTCGGCGGGCGCCAATCTGGCGCTCGCCGTACTGGACCGGCGGCGGCAGGCGCTCCGCACGGCGCTCCTGTTCTACGGCTGCTACGGCCATATGCCGGAATATGGCTACGAACCCGGCCCCGCCGCCGCGGCTTTCGGGGACGGCCGCTACGGCCTCGGCCTCGACATCATGCGCCGCTTCTACGCCGACTATCTGCGCGGCGGGGAGGATGGCCGCGACCCGCTGTTCTGCTCGCTCAACATGGACTTTCGCGACCTGCCGCCGGTCCTGCTGACGGCGGCGGCGCTCGACCCGCTGCGCGATGACGCCGAGGCGCTGGGCCTGAAGCTGGCGGCGGCCCATGTGCCGCACCGGTACATCCTCTATCCGGGCGCGCCGCACGGTTTCCTGAAGATGGCTCCGGAAGTGGAGGTCGCGGCCCGCGCCGTCCGCGACGCCGCCGACCATCTCCGGCAGCACTGGGGCTCGTAGACCCGCCGGTCCGGCGCGGGCCTGCGGTCAGTGGTGCACGAAGACGGGCGCCGGGCAGTCGTGCAGCAGGCGGCGGGTGGCGGAGCCGACCAGGATATTGCGGACGAAGCTGTGGCGTCCGAAAGCGCCCATGACGAGCATGCCGGCGTTCATGGACTCGACATGCGAAAGGATGGCGTCTGCGGGACTGCCGTGCGCGGCGACGCCGTGCGCTTCGGCGGCAAAGCCGTGGGACCGGAACAGGTCCGCCCCCCTTGCGGCGATGGCGGCGGCCTCGGCCCGGTTCGCGGCGATGCTGACGACATGCGGCTCCTGCTCCCTGGCGAGGCCCAGCAGGATGTACATGTGCATGGCGCGCGAGGACTCGCGGCTGCCGTCGAAGGCGATGACGACCCGTCCGCCCGTTTGCGGCGCGGGGGGCACCATGACCACCGGCCGCGGATTGTCGCGCAGCAGGCGCTGGACGACTTCGGCGATGTCGTGCTTCTCGACGCCGTGGAAGTTGGTCTCGCGCCCGATCACGATGAGGTCGTGACGGTCCGCCTCCGCTTCGATGAGCGTGTGCGGCACGCCTTCCGCCTCGACGGCTTCGCAGGCCGCCCCGGCGGACGCGCAGGCGGCCTCGAACTCCTTCAGCCGCGCATCGAGCCTCTGGCGCGCGGCCTCGACCAGCGTTTCGTCGCGGTGCTCCTTGTAAGCGCCGGCGCCTATCGGCCGGATCATGGGCGCGGTGAAGAACGGCGTATCGAGCACGCCGATCCCGACGAGCCGCGAGCCGTGGTGGGCGGCAATGGAAAGCGCCAGCTTCTCCGCCTCCACGCTGGACGGCGACGCATCCACCGCCACCACTATGCTCTTGAGCATGACGCACGCACCCCTTTGGCCTCCAGCCGGATTGTAGCCCCGGCCGGGGCCGGGGTTAAGCTTCGCGGCGATGCGCCTCGACCAGCTCGGCCATCGAGCCGAAATGGAAATCCACCTGCACCTCCGCGGGCGGCGGCATGGTGGCGCCCCAGCCCGCCCGGCCCTTGCGCCGGTCGATCCAGCAGGTGGCGAGCCCGGCCGCAGCGGCCGGCACATGGTCGTGGAAGAGCGACTGGGCGGTGTGCAGCAGGCGCGCCTTCGCGATGCCCCGCGCGGCGAGCCCGCCGATCAGCGCCTCGAAATTCGCCGCCGCCGGCTTGTAGGAGCCGATGTCCTGCGCGGTGAAAACCGCATCGAACCGCGTTTGCAGGCGCTCGGCCGACGCAGAGAAGCTCTCCCGGTCCACATTCGACAGCACGATCAGTTCGTAGTGCTGCCCCAGATAGGCCAGCGATTCGGCGCTGTCGGGGAAAGCGGGCCAGTCGGGCACGGAGCGGCCGAACGCAACCGCTTCGGCCTCGACGGGCGCGCGTCCGAAATCCGCGCCCATCGCCATGAAGGTCCGCGCCAGGACCTCGGGATAGGGCAGGCCGGGCGTTTCCGCCTGCTGCCGGGACTCGTTGGCGGCGAACCGTTCGAGCACGGCGCCGTCCGCGGCCTCGACGCCTTCCCGCGCGGCCCAGGGGCGCCAGGCGTCGAGAATGCCGGTCTCCCAGTCGATCAGCGTACCGTAGCAATCGAAGCTGAGAGCGTCGAAATCGCGGAGCCTCATGCGCGGACCAGCACCGTCTCGACCAGCCGCGACCAGTAGGTCGCGCCCCAGGGCAGGGCCTCGTCGTTGAAGTCGTAATGCGGGTTGTGGACGACCACGCCGCCATGCTCGCCTTCCGCGCCGTTGCCGATGCGCACATAGGCGCCCGGCCTGGCGTTCAGCATGAAGGAGAAGTCCTCCGAGCCCATGCCGGGCGGCGCGTCCGTGCTCACATTGCCGGCGCCGAACACATCGGCCGCGACATCGGCGGCAATGTCGACATGCTTCGGATCGTTGACCGTGGGCGGGTAGCGCCGCTCGTAGCGCACCGAGACCGTCGCGCCGAAGGCCTCGGCAATGCTGTCGCAGATGCGCCGCATGCGCGCTTCCGTCAGGTCCTGCACCTCCGGCTTGAACGCCCGGACCGTGCCGCGCAGCACGACCTTCTGCGGGATCACGTTCCAGGTGTCGCCGCCGTGGACCTGGGTGATCGTCAGCACGACCGAGTCGATGGCGTTGACGGACCGGCTCGCGATGGTCTGCAGCGCGGTGACGATCTGCGCCTGGATGACGACCGTGTCCACGCCCTGATGCGGCCGGGCGGCATGCGTGCCGTAGCCGTCGATCTCGATCTCGAAAATGTCGAAACCCGCCATGGCCGGCCCGGCCCGGGTGGTGAAGCGCCCGACCGGCACGCCGGGGGAGTTGTGCATCCCGTACACCGAGTCCGCCGGGAAGCGCTCGAACAGGCCGTCCTCAACCATGGCGCGCCCGCCGCCCTCGTTCTCCTCCGCCGGCTGGAAGACGAAATACACCGTGCCGTCGAAATTGCGCGTCTCGGCAAGGTATTTCGCGGCTCCCAGCAGCATGGTCGTGTGCCCGTCATGGCCGCAGGCATGCATCTTGCCGGGATTGCGGGACTTGTAGTCGACATCGTTGGCCTCCTCGATGTCGAGCGCGTCCATGTCGGCGCGGATGGCGACGGAGCGCTGGCTGTCCCCCTGGCCCCGCAGCACGGCGACGACGCCCGTCTTCGCGATGCCCGTATGCACCGCGTCCACGCCGAACTCCCTCAGCCTGTCCGCGACGAAGGCCGATGTCCGCACCTCCTCGAACGCCGTTTCGGGATACATGTGGAGCTCGCGCCGCCAGGCGGTCATCTCCTCGTGGAACTCGGCTATGCGGTTGACGATCGGCATGAACGGCCCTGCCTTGCGATGGATAGGGAAACGGGGACCGGATTTCGCCCGACGCCGCCCGCCGGGTCAAGCGACGCGGTTGCGCACCTCGCCGCGCGCCCAGGCTTCCAGTCCCGAAACGAAGCCTTCCACCAGGGCGGCCATGGCCCTCTCGCTCGCCCAGGCGACATGCGGAGTGACGATGACATCGGGACGCCCGGCAAGCGCCGGCAGGGGATGGCCTTCCGGCGGCGGCTCGACCGTGGCCACGTCGAACGCCGCGCCCCGAATCGTCCCCCGGTCGAGCGCATCGGCCAGCGCCGCCTCGTCCACGATGCCGCCGCGCGCCGTGTTGACGAGGAAGGGCCGCCGGCCCATCGCCTCGAACTCCGCCCGGCCGATCAGCCCGCGGGTCTCCTCGTTGAGCGGGCAATGGATGGAGATGGCGTCGGCGCTCTCCAGCATCTCCCCGAAAGCGATGCGGCCGGGACCCGGCGCCGCGCCCTTGCGCCCGGCGAGAACCGGCTCCATGCCGAATGCGGCGGCCTTCTGGGCGACGGCGGACCCGATGACGCCCGCGCCGACGATGCCGAGACGCCGCCCGGAGAGGTCGAGGATCGGATAGTCGAACAGGCAGAAACTGCGCGCCTTCGCCCAACGGCCCTCGGCCACGGCGCGGTCGTAGGCGGGCACGGCCCGCGCGAGCGCCAGAAGCAGGGCGAGCGCATGTTCCGCCACGCTGTCCGCGGCATAGCCGGTGACATTGGTGACCGGCACACCTGCCGCCCGCGCCGCTGCCTTGTCCACGCAGTCGGTGCCGGTGGCCGAAACCGCCACCAGCTCCAGCGTCGGCGCGGCCTCGAACACCGGGGCGTCGATGCGGCACTTGTTCGTGACCGCGACATGGGCGCCCCGCAGCCTTTCCGCCGCCTGGTCCGGCCGGGTCTCCTCGAACTCGATCCACTCATGCGGAAAACCCGGCCTGCGGATGGGCACGCCCGGCGGAAAGGAGTTGCGCTCCAGAAAGACGATCCGCTTCATGGCCTTGCCGCCTCCATTGTCGCGCGCCTCTCGAATTCTTGCGGGCGCGTATTAAATCATGCGATGCAGGATGAGCGAGAGGGGATCGATGCGGGCGGCCTGGTACGAGCGCAAGGGACCGGCGCGGGAGGTACTGGAAATCGGCGAGATGCCGACGCCGGAAGCGGGGCCGGGCGAGCTTCGCGTCCGGCTCGCGGCGTCGGGCGTCAACCCGGCCGATGTGAAGCTGCGCGCGGGCACGAGCGACTACGGCTACCGGTTCGACCGGGTGACCCCGAACAGCGACGGCGCGGGCACGGTGGACTGCGTCGGCGCAGGGGTGGACCCCGCCTGGGTCGGCCGCAGGGTCTGGCTCTACAACGGCCAGCGGCTTGGCCGGGCGTTCGGCACGGCCGCGGAGTATATCGCCCTCGATGCCGGGCTCGTCCATGCGCTTCCCGACGACCTCGGATTCGCGGAAGGGGCGACGCTCGGCATTCCGGCCATGACGGCGCATCGCTGCGTATTCGCCGACGGGTCGGTCGCGGGCCGGACGGTGCTGGTGGCCGGGGGAGCCGGCGCGGTCGGGCACTACGCCGTGCAGCTTGCGAAATCGGGCGGCGCGCGCGTGCTGGCGACGGTGAGCGGCGAGGCCAAGGCGGCGCATGCGCTCGCCGGCGGGGCCGATGCCGCGATCAACTACCGGCATGAGGATGTCGTCGCACGGGTGCGGGAGCTCACCGCCGGCGAGGGCGTGGACCGGATCGTCGAGGTCGATTTCGGCGGCAATCTCGCCATCGCGATGGGCGTGCTGAAGCGCAACGGCGCCATTGCAGTCTATGCCAGCGACGGCAATCCGAAGCCGGAGATCGACGTGCGCGCCCTGATGGGCCTGAACGCCACCCTTCGCTTCGTGGTGTTGAACAGCATTCCCCTGGAAGCGCGCCGGCAGGCGCAACGCGACGTGACGCGCTGGGCGGCGGGCGGCGGGGGGCTGTTTCCGGTCGCGGCGCGATTCCCGCTGGACGGGATCGTCGCCGCGCATGAGCTGGTGGAAAGTCTCGACAAGCTCGGCACGGTTGTCGTCGAGCCCTGATCGAACGAGGATCGCATATGGACCTGCCCTGCACACTCGCCGACCTGATCGCGGCGCACCCGGGAGACCGCATTGCGCTGGCCGCGCCCGGCCGCGCGGCCCTGACCTTCGGGACGCTGGGCAGGCTGGCGGACGAAACCGTCTCGTCGCTCAACGCCTTCGGAATCGGGCGCAACGACCGGGTGGCGGTGGTGCTGCCCAACGGCCCGGAAATGGCCGCGGCGTTCCTGTCTATCGGCGCCGGAGCGACGGTAGCGCCGCTCAACCCGGCCTACCGCGAGGACGAATTCCGGTTCTACCTGGAGGACCTCTCGGCCAGGGCGCTGGTCGTGGCCGAGTCGGAGGACGGGCCGGCGGTGGCCGCGGCGGCGCGGCTGGACGTCCCGGTACTCCGCCTCGTCGGCGGCGGGGACCGGCCTGCCGGCGCCTTCTCCCTGCTTGCGGAAGGGACGGGGGCCGAAAGCCCGCCGGTGAAGGGCTATGCAGGCTCTGCCGACACAGCCCTCGTGCTGCACACCTCCGGCACGACCTCGCGCCCGAAGATCGTGCCGCTCAGCCAGGCGAACATCTGCGCCTCGGCGGAGCATATCGTGCAGACGCTCCGCCTGGAGCCGGCGGACCGCAGCCTGAACATCATGCCGCTCTTCCACATCCACGGCCTGATCGCCAACGTGCTCGCGCCCATGCGCGCCGGAACGAGCGTCTATTGCACGCCGGGATTCGATGCCTTCCGGGTGTTCGAGTGGTTCGCCGATGCAAGGCCCACCTGGTATTCCGCGGTGCCGACCATGCATCAGGCGATTCTGGCGCGGTCCCGGCGGAACAGCGCGCTGACGGACGCGCTGCAATTGCGGTTCGTGCGCTCTTCCTCTTCCTCCCTGCCGCCGCAGGTGATGCGGGAACTCGAGACCCTCTTCCGCTGCCCGGTGATCGAGAGCTACGGCATGACCGAGGCGGCGCACCAGATGGCGAGCAACCCGCTGCCGCCGGCCGAGCGGCGCGCCGGGTCCGTCGGCGTGGCGGCAGGACCGGAGGTCGCCGTCATGGACGAGGCTGGCCGCCTGCTGCCGGCCGGCGAAACCGGCGAGGTGGTCATCCGGGGGCCGAACGTCATGGCCGCCTACGAGAACAATCCCGACGCCAATGAGAGCGCGTTCTCGGACGGCTGGTTCCGCACCGGCGACCAGGGGATCATCGACAGTGCGGGCTATCTGACGATTACCGGGCGGCTCAAGGAGATCATCAACCGGGGCGGCGAGAAGATATCGCCGCGCGAGGTGGACGAGGCGTTGATGGACCACGCCGCCGTCCAGCAGGTCGTGACCTTCGCGGTCCCGCACAGGACGCTCGGGGAAGAGGTGGCTGCCGCCATCGTCCTGGCCGAAGGGGCCGATGCGAGCGACCGGGAACTGAAGGAATTTGCAGGCGCCCGCCTTGCCGATTTCAAGGTGCCGCGGCGGATCGTCTTCGTGGACGAGATACCCAAGGGCGCGACCGGCAAGCTGCAGCGCATCGGGCTCGCCGAGAAGCTCGGCCTCGCTCCGTGAAGATCGCAATCTTCGGGGCGGGCGCGATCGGCTGCCACCTGGCCGCCCTGCTGATCCGGCAGGGCGACGCGGAGGTCGGCCTGATCGCGCGCGGCCCTCATCTCGCCGCTCTGCAGGCGAACGGGCTGCGCTTCGTCTCCGACGAGGAGGATTTCACGGTGCCGGTCGCGGCGAGCGACGACCCGGGGGACCTGGGCGTCCGGGATTTCGTCATCGTGACGCTCAAGGCCCATCAGGCGCCGGGCGTCGTCGGTGCGATGCGTCCGCTGCTGGGGCCCGACACGGCGGTCGTGACGGCGATGAACGGGGTTCCCTGGTGGTATTTCCACGGCATCGGGACGGGTTTTCCCGCGGGGCCGGTGGAAGCGGTCGATCCGGGCGGCGCGCAGTGGCGCGGGCTCGGGCCGGAGCGCGCCGTCGGCTGCGTCGTCTATCCGGCGGCGGAGATCGTCGAGCCCGGCGTCTGCCGCCATGTCGACGGCAACGCATACACGCTCGGAGAACCGGACGGGACGCGCAGCGAACGGGCGTCCGCGCTCTCCCGGCTGCTGATTGCGGCAGGCTTCCGCGCGCCCGTCAGGCCCCGGATCCGCGACGAGATCTGGGTGAAGCTCTGGGGCAATCTCTGCTTCAACCCGATATCGGCGCTTACCCATGCGACGCTCGCCGAAATCGGCTCGGACAGCGAGGTGCGCCGGCTGGTCGAGGCGATGATGCGCGAGGGGCAGGCGGTCGGCGAGGCGCTCGGCGTGCGCTTCCGCATCCCGCTGGAGCGCCGGCTCGAAGGCGCGGTCGGCGTCGGCGCGCACAAGACCTCGATGCTCCAGGACCTGGAGCGCGGCCGCCCGATGGAAATCGATGCGCTGGTCGGCGCGGTCAGCGAGCTGGGGCGGCGCGCGGAGGTCGCGACTCCGGCCATCGACACGGTGCTGGCGCTCGTCCGCCTGAGGGCGCGCATGGCCGGCACCTATCCGCTATAAGGCGCCGCACCGTCGGCGGGAGCGAACGGCATGTCCGAAGTCGTCCATTTCACCAGGCAGGGACCGGTCGGCGTCATCACGGTGGACTATCCGCCGGTGAACGCGCTCGGGCCCGGCGTGCGCGAGGGCATACTGGAAGCGGTGGACCGCGGCGTCGCCGACCCGGAGGTGCATGCCATGGTGCTGATCGGCGCCGGGCGGAGCTTCATTGCCGGCGCCGACATTCGCGGCTTCGGCAAGGGGCGCCCGACGCCGACAAGGCGCACCCATGACGTGCTGGAGGCGAGTCCCAAGCCGATCGTGGCGGCGATACACGGCTATGCGCTCGGCGGCGGCCTGGAGAACGCGCTCGGCTGCCACTACCGCATCGCCGTGCCGGGCGCGAAGGTGGGCCTGCCCGAAGTCCTGATCGGCATCCTGCCGGGTGGCGGCGGCACGCAGCGCCTGCCGCGCCTGATCGGCCCGGAGGCTGCGCTCGAGATGATCGTCTCGGGCCGCCATGTGCCCGCGCCGGAAGCGCTGGAGCTCGGCATTCTGGACGAGCTGGTGGAGGGAGTGGAGCTGCGCGACGCCGCCGTCGCCTTTGCGATGCGGGTGATGCGCGAGCCTGTCCTGCCGAGACTGTCGGAGCGGGAAATCCCCGAGCACGATCCCGGGATCTTCGACGCGATGCGGCGGAAGATCGCCCGCCGCGCCCGCAACCAGAAGGCCCCCTGGCATTGCATCCGCTGCGTGGAGATCGCCTGCTCCACGCCCTTCGAGGAGGGTATCCGGCAGGAGCGGGCGCTGTTCGAGGAGCTGGAGAACTCCGACGAGGCGAAGGCGCTGCGCCATGCGTTCTTCGGCGAGCGGGAGGCGCAGCGCTCCCCGCATGTGCCTCGCGGGACGCCGGCCCGTCCGGTGGCGGCGGCGGCGGTGGTCGGCGCCGGCACGATGGGCGGCGGGATCGCCATGGCCTGCGCCGATGCCGGCCTGCCGGTGAAGATCATGGACAAGGACCCGGAGACGCTCGCGCAGGGGATGGAGCGAATCGGCAGGACCTATGCGGCCAGCGTCGAGCGGGGCTCGCTCGACGAGGCCGCCGTGGCGGCGCGGCTCGCCCTGATCGAACCGGTCGAAACCTACGAGGCCATTGCGGACGCCGATGTCGCGATCGAGGCGGTGTTCGAGGACATCGGCGTCAAGCGCGAGGTCTTCGAGACGCTGGACCGGGTGATGAAGCCGGGCGCGCTGCTGCTGTCCAACACCTCCGCGCTGGATATCGACGAGATCGCGGCCGCGACGGCGCGGCCGGAGGATGTTGCCGGCGCGCATTTCTTCAGCCCGGCCAATGTCATGAAGCTTCTGGAGATCGTGCGCGGCGAGCGGACTTCGCAGGAAGTGCTGGCTTCCGTCCAGGCGCTGGCGAAGCGGCTCGCCAAGGTGGGCGTCGTCTGCGGCAATTGCGACGGGTTCGTCGCCAACCGGTCGCGCGCGCCGTTCAACACCGAGATGGTCATCCTGCTCGAGGAAGGGGCGCTGCCGGAGCAGGTGGACAGGGCGATGGTCGAGTTCGGCTATCCCATGGGGCCGTTCGCGGTCGGCGACCTCGCCGGACTCGACATCGGCTATGCCGGGCGCAAGCGCAGGGAAGCAGCCGATCCGACGGTCCGCCCGCTGCCGGTCGCCGACGCCCTGGTAGAAGCGGGGCGACTCGGCATGAAGACGAGCGCCGGCTGGTACCGCTACGAACCCGGCAGCCGCACCCCGCACCCCGACCCGGAGGTAGCGGCGCTGATCCGGCGTATTTCCGGCGACTCGGGCATCGGGCAACGGGAATTCGACGATGAGGAGATCGTCCGGCGGCTCCTGTTCTCCTCCGTCAACGAGGCCTGCCGGATCATCGAGGAGGGAATCGCCGGTCGCGCGGTGGAAGTGGACACGATGTGGCTCTACGGATTCGGCTTTCCGCGTTACCGCGGCGGGCTCATGTACTGGGCCGATACCATAGGCGTCAAAGAGGTGTATGGCCGGGTCGCGGCGTGGCACCAGCGCTATGGCGAACGCTGGGCCCCGGCGCCCCTCCTGCGGCGCCTTGCCGAGAGCGGTACGCCGCTGAAAGAGGCCGCTGCAAACATGTGAATTCTGTTTGCGAATCCGGCGTAAACCGTTATCATTGCGGAGGCCGTACTAGCCGATGGGCCGTCCGCTACTTCATACAAACGGCAGTCGCGAGGAGATATCATGCTGTCACGGATCACTACCTATATTGTGGTCGGGGCCGCCGCGCTTGCGCTCGGGGGTTGCGCGTCGAACTTGAAAGACGCGAGTCTGACCGAAGCAACGGGCACCGACTTCCAGATGGGGCTGATCGAGGGCTACAAGCAGCTTGCGGACATGGAAGCGGCCGAAGCCGACTGGACGGACGCAAGTGTCTTTGCAAACCGCGTGCTCGCGGTGGCAAGCGGCGCCGACGTGATGCCCGAGGCGGCCTCTGCGCGCGTCCTTCCGGAGGACAGCGCCGCGGAGGTGGAAGAGGCAAGCGCGCGGCTGATGGCCATCCTCGACGGTGGCGGACGCGAGAAGGCCGGAGCGGCCGCAGCCATGGCGCAGGTCGGCTTCGACTGCTGGCTGCAGGAACTGGAGGAGAACATCCAGCCTCACGATATCGCCGCCTGCAAGGCGATGTTCGAGGAAGGCGCGAGCGCTGCCGAAGAGGCGTTGAAGCCGCCGCCGGCCCCGCCGGCGCCGAAGCCCAAGCCGAAGCCGATCGACATGGGTCCTTGGGAGGTCTATTTCGACTGGAACAGCGCGGCCATCACGGGGGCTGCCCAGCAGGAGATCAACAAGGCCTACACGTCCTTCGGCAAGGTCAAGGGCTCGACGCTCGGTGTCTCCGGCCACGCCGACACCAGCGGCACCAAGGGCAACAACATGAAGATCTCCGAGATGAGGGCCAAGGCCGTCTATGAGGTCTTCACGCTCGACCTTCTGGTGCCCGAGGACCGCATCAGCATGTCGGCAACCGGCGAGGATGGTCTGGCGATCAAGACCCCGGACAACACGCGCGAAGTGTTGAACCGCCGGGTCGTCGTCACCCTGTCCAAGTAAGCCGGGGCCGAAGCCCGGCAACCCAAGCGGGCGCCCCGCCGGAAACGGCGGGGCGTCCTGCAATTCAGGCCTGCAGAATCGTCCCCTCCCGGCGGAGGCGGGCGAGCGTTTCGGGGCCGTAGCCCAGCAGTTCAGCCAGACAGGCCTCGGTGTGTTCGCCGAGCAGCGGCGCACCGGCCGGCGCCTGCACCGGCGTGTCGGAGAGCGACAGCGGCGAACGAACCGCCCGCACCTCTCCCAGCGCGCTGTGTGCCTGCGCCGCGACCATGCCGCGCTCGGCCATCTCTTCGGACGCGAAGGCCTCGGACATGCTGCGCACCGGCCCCCCGGGAATGCCCGCGGCCCGCATCCGCGCAATCCAACCGTCGCGCGTGTCGGCTTTCAGTATGCGGTTCATCGCCGCCGTCAGCGCCTCGCGGTTTTCCATGCGCGCGGCGTTGGTCGCGAAGGCGGGGTCTCCGGCAAGGTCCGGGCGGCGGAAGACCTCCTCGGCCAGGCGCCGGAACAGGCGGTCGGTCGTCACCGCGATCATCACCGGGCCGTCCGAGGCCTCGAACAGGCCGGCCGGCATCGCGACCAGGTTCGAGTTGCCGGGCCGGCCGATATCGACCCCGCCCTCCAGCCAGGCGGTCGCGGCATGCGAGGTCATGGCGACGGCGGTGTCGAACAGCGGCACGTCGATGCGCTGGCCCCGGCCCGTGCGGTCGCGCGCAACCAGGGCCGCCAGCACCGCCTGGGCTGCATACATGCCGGACATGATGTCCACGAGCGAGACGCCGGTCCGCATCGGCGGGCCGTCCGGCTCCCCGGTGAGCGACATCAAGCCGCTCTCGCCCTGCGCCACGGGGTCGTAGCCGGGCCTGTCCGCGAGCGCGCCGCTCCGCCCGTAACCGGAGATGGAGCAATAGACGAGGCGCGGATTCTCCGCCGCCAGCGCGTCATAGCCCAGGCCGCGCCGGTCGAGCGCGCCGGTGCGGGCATTTTCCAGCAGGACGTCGGAGACGCGCGCCAGACCGCGCACGATTTCGGCGCCGTCCGGGCGGGTCAGATCGACGGCGATGCTCTTCTTGTTGCGGTTGACGGTCAGGAAATAGGTCGAATGCCCGTCGCGCGACGGAGAGAGGAAGCTGCGCGTTTCGTCGCCGCCGGCCGGGTTCTCGAGCTTGAGCACCTCCGCGCCGAGATCGGCAAGCTGCATCGCGCACCAGGGGCCGGAGAGCACGCGGGTCAGATCGACAACGCGGATGCCTCTGAGAGCGGTCAAGGGGCCGGTCCTTTCTGCTTGCGGGGCCGGAGTTCAGGAATGGACCCAGGCGAGCAGCAGCCCGCCCAGCAGGACCCGGTAGACGACGAAGGGCGTGAAGCTCGCGCGGGCCAGCCAGCGCATCATCGCCGCGATCGCCGTGAGCGCAGCCGCGAAGGCGAGCAGCGCCGCCAGCCCCGCGGCCGCCGCGACGGTCGGGTCCGCCATCCGCACGAGGTCGCGCGCGGTCCACAGCCCGGCGCCCAGAATGACCGGGATCGAGAGCAGCAGCGAGAAGCGCGCCGCCTCCGCGCGCTCGAAACCCAGCGCCAGCGCCGCCGTCATGGTGATGCCGGATCGACTGACCCCCGGCACCAGCGCGAGGATTTGCGCCATGCCGATGGCGAGCGCCTGGGGCAGGCGCAGCGAGTCGAGCCGCTCCGTCCGGCGTCCCCATCGGTCCGCGGCCCAGAGCACGAGGCCGAAGCCGAGCGTCGTCCAGGCGATGACCTCGACGCTCCGGGCATGGGCGGCGACGGTGTCCTTGAGCAGCGCGCCGGCGACCGCGACCGGGATCGCCGCCGCCGCTACCTGCCAGCCGAGCGCCCAGCCCTGCGGCCGGGGACCGGCGAGGCCGGCGAGGCCCGCCGCGACGAGGCGGGCGATGTCGCGGCGGAAATAGACCAGCACCGCGCCGAGCGTGCCGAGATGAACGGCGACATCGAGGACGAGCGCGGCCGCGTCCTCCGGGCGGTATGCCCCGAAGGCGGCGTGAACGAGCACGAGATGGGCCGAGGAACTGACCGGCAGGAACTCGGTAATGCCCTGGACGAGCGCGAGAAGGACGATGAGGAGAAGCGGCAAGGGCAGTCCGGCGTCCGGGGGAAACGGCGAGCATATAGCACCGCCGGACGGTTGCGGGTTAAGATGAGGCGTTGCTTCAGGGAGCGCATATGACGACCCTGCTTCACCTGCCGCTGTCTCCCTTTTGCCGCAAGGTGCGTATCGCGCTGAGCGAACTCGACATCCCGTTCGCCCTCGAGGAAGAGCCGGTCTGGGAGCGCCGGGAGGCCTTCGTCGCGCTCAATCCCGCGGCGACAGTGCCGGTGTTGCTGCTGGACGACGGCTACGCTCTGGCCGAGAGCCAGGCCATCGTGGAGTATCTGGCCGAGACCGCCGAGGGCCCGCCGCTGCTGGGCAAGGGGCCGAAGCGCCGGGCGGAAGTCCGCCGCCTCGCGCTCTGGTTCGACGTGAAGTTCGCCTCCGAGGTGACCGACTATCTCTATCGCGAGCGCATCATGAAGCGCCTTGCCGGGCACGGCCCGCCCAACTCGGAATTCGTGCGCGCGGGCGTGCTCAACCTCGAACAGCATCTCCGCTATATCGACATGCTTCTGGAGCAGCGCCACTGGCTGGCGGGCAAGGATTTCTCGCTGGCGGACATCGCAGCGGGCGCGCATCTCTCCTCGCTCGACTACATGGGCGCGGTTTCCTGGACCGACCATCCGCCGGCTTACGAATGGTATGTGCGGTTCAAGTCCCGCCCGTCGGTGCGCCCGCTGCTCTCCGACCGGGTGCCGGGCTGGCGGCCGGCGGCCCATTACACGAACCTCGACTTCTGAGCCGGGCGGCGCGCCGCCGATGAGGCTGTTCGTCCACGGGCTCGGCTACTCCGCCGAACGGCTGGCGCTCCGGCTGGCGGCGGAAGGCTGGGAGGTCGCCGGCACCACGCGGGAGCCGGACAAGGCGGAGCGGTTCGCCGCGCGCGGCTGGAACCGCTTTGCCGCGGCCGACGCGACGCATCTGCTGTTCTCCGCGCCGCCGGACGAGGCCGGCGATCCCTTCCTGCCGGGATTCGAGGCGCCGCCGGGACTGGTGTGGGCGGGCTACCTCTCGACCACGGGCGTCTATGGGGACCGGGGCGGCGGCTGGGTGAACGAGGAGAGCCCCCTCCGGCCGACAGGCGCGCGGGGCCGGCGGCGGGTGGAGGCGGAGGCTGCCTGGGCGGCGCTCGGCCTGCCGCTGCATGTGTTCCGGATCGCGGGCATTTACGGGCCGGGCCGCAATGCGCTGGCGGCCGTGCGGTCCGGACGGGCGCGGCGGATCGTCAAGCCGGGGCAGCTGTTCTCCCGTATCCATGTCGATGACATTGCGGCGGCGCTCGCGGCGTCCATCGCCCGCCCCAATCCCGGCCGCGCCTACAACCTCGCCGACGACAGGCCGGCCCCGCCGTCGGAAGTCACCGAATTCGCCTGCCGCCTGCTGAACCTGCCGCCGCCCCCGGCCGAGCCGTTCGAGACGGCGCAACTCTCGCCGATGGCGGCCAGCTTCTACCGTGACAGCAAGCGCGTCTCCAATGCCCGCATCAAGGCCGAACTCGGCGTCAGGCTGCGCTACCCGACTTACCGGGAAGGCCTGCACGCGCTGCATGAGGCGGGGGAGGGGATGCCGGCATGAGGCTGTCTCGGAATGCTGTGAAAGCGCATGAATTCGACCCGCCTTCGACGAAGCGGAGCATGTGAGCGCGCATGTGGACCGGTTCATGCACAGACTTGTTCCGGTCCCTTGTTCCCGGGCAGCCGCGAAACGACATATCGAACGCCTGTAATTATCCCGCCGATTCAATGGATTGTGAGAAAGTTGTCCGATATTGTCATTTTTTGTTCCGGAAAGGGCTTGATTTTCCGAGGAATGGTGTAGAATAGTTGCAGGGAAAGGCGGCTTCCGGGGCCGCCGTTCCGCTTTCTGCAGAAGGCAATGGCTGGGGCGCCGCAAACGCCCCGGCGCGAGCGGAGGGGAGGGGTGCGCCCTCTGCCCGGCCCGCGCGCACGCGGGCAATCATGCGCGCGAACCGCGCCGCCGCGATACGCCCGCCCGCCCGCGCACGCATTACGCGCGAAACAGGGACCCCCCGTCCCGCCCCTGGCCCCGAACGAGGAGGCACGGATGACCATGAACGCTCCCCGACCGGCGGCGAAACCGGCCGCAAGGCCCGCCTCCGCTGCACAGGCCTGCCGCATGCACGCATTTCCGGCGTCGGCTTCGCATCGCATGGGCCCCCAACTGTCACCCCGGCGCGGGGGCCGGGGTGACAAAGGGGCGCGATGGCGAGGACAGGAGCACGGAATCCGCCGTGGGCGCGCTCCTCCCCCTGTCCCGAGTAGCGGCGCCAGCCTCATATCGAAGGATGGCCCGCCCGCCGCCCCGCGCGCGGGCGCACACGCGCCGCCGCGAAACGCGCGCGCGCATTATGCGCGAGAGAGGCACGCTCCTCCGGCAACGGGGCGTCCGGGACCAGGGACGGAAAGGAGGTTTCGATGCCCTGCGAACGACCTCCGGCCCGGCGCAAACGGCCGGAGCCCAGACCGGCCCCATGACAGATCATGACATTTCATGACACTTCGGCAGGGGTCCCTCCCGCCGCCTCGCGCGCGCACACGCGCCGCCGCGAAACGCGCGCGCATTATGCGCGGGAGGGGGACGCGCCTCCGGCAACGGGGGCATCCGGGACCATGGACCGGAAGGAGGCTGCATTGCCTTGCGAACGACCCCAAGACCGGCGCAAACGACCGGAACGGAGACCGGCCTCATGACAAAACATGACATCCCATGACACCGCGCGCGGGGTCCCGAAGCTGCAACTGCTGATGACATGGCCGCGCTACTCGATGAATATAGGCGGCGACAAGCCCGAACAGCGAACCGGAGGCGCCATGACCCTCAATGCCGATCTCAGCCGCAGGATCTATACGGACATGTGGCGAATACGCCTCTTCGAGGAAGAAGCGCTGCGCCAGACCAGCCTCGGTACGGTCAAGGGCACGCTCCACACCTATTGCGGCGAGGAAGCCATAGCGGTTGCGATCTGCGCGCATCTGCGCGACGACGACTATGTGCTCGGCACGCATCGCAGCCACGGCCACTGCCTCGCCAAGGGCGCGCCCATGGACCGCATGATGGCGGAACTCTTCGGGCGCGCCACCGGGAGCTGCCGCGCCAAGGGCGGCTCCATGCACATCGCCGACTTCTCCCGCAACATACTGGGCGCGAACGGCATCGTCGCAGGCGGCATCGGCCCCGGCACCGGCACGGCGCTCGCCAGCAGGATCCGCAAGAGCGACCAGGTCTCGGTCGTGTTCTTCGGCGACGGCGCGGCGGCGCGCGGGCCCTTCCATGAGGGCCTGCTGTTCGGCTCGCTCTGGAAGCTGCCGGTCATCTATGTCTGCGAGAACAACGGCTACCAGCAATGGGTGCCGCGCAAGAATGTCGCGGTGGTGGATTCGGTGGCCGACATGGCGGCCTCCTACGCCATCCCCGGCGTCTCGGTGGACGGGCAGGACCTGGAGGCGGTCTATGAAGCCGCCGGGGAGGCGGTGGACCGCGCCCGGCGCGGCGAGGGCCCGACGCTGATCGAGGCCCGGACCTACCGCTTCTACGGCCACAGCCTCGGTGACATGGAGGAATACCGCTCCCGCGAAGAGGTCGATGACTGGCGCGAGAACCGCGATCCGATCAAGCTCTTCAGCGCTTGGATGAAGGAGCGCCAGTGGCTCGGCGACGACGAGGACGAGGCCATCCGGGCCGGAGCGGCGGCGGAGGTCGCGAAGTCCGTGGCCTATGCCGAGGAAAGCCCGCTGCCGGACCCGGAGGACGTGCTGACCGACGTGCTCGATACGGAATGGAGGGTTTCGGCATGAGGACCATCGCGCTCCGAGACGCGCTCCGGGAAGCGCTGCACGAGGAAATGGACCGCGACGACAGCGTGTTCGTCATCGGCGAGGACGTGATCGCCCATGGCGGCCCCTATACCGTCACCCAGGGCATCGTGGACAAGTGGCCGGACCGGATCTTCGAGACGCCCATCGCCGAGGCCGGCATCGTGGGCCTCGGCGTCGGCGCCGCACTCGCCGGCATGCGCCCGGTGGTCGAGATCATGTATGTCGATTTCATCACCTGCGCGATGGACGAGGTCGTCAACCAGGCCGCCAAGATGCGCTACATGACCGGCGGCCAGGCGAGCGTGCCCATCGTCATCCGCCTGCCCTGCGGGCCGGCCCGGCTGGTCGCGGCGCAGCATTCGCAGATCATGGAATCCTGGTTCATGCATGTGCCGGGGCTGCAGGTGGTCGCGCCGAGCACGCCCTATGACGCCAAGGGCCTGATGAAGACGGCGATCCGCAGCCCGGATCCGGTGGCCTTCTTCGAATACAAGGCGCTCTATGTGAGCGAGGGCGAAGTGCCGGAGGACGACTATGTCATCCCCTTCGGCAAGGCCGACATCAAGCGGGACGGCGAGGACGTGACCGTGGTCGCCATCGGCGGCATGGTGCCCCGCGCGCTGGAGGCGGGCATTGCGCTGGAGGACGAGGGCTACGACATCGAGGTCGTGGACCCCAGGACGCTGGCGCCGCTCGACATGGAGACGATCTGCGAGTCCGTGCGGCGCACCGGGCGCGCGGTGGTCTGCGAGATGGACTCCTCCTTCGCCGGCACGGGCGCCGAGATCGCCGCCGCGCTCGCGGAGCAGTGCTTCCACGACCTGCGCGCGCCGATCGTCCGGGTGGGCAGCCCGCATGTGCCCATGCCGTTCGCCGAGGAGCTGGTCAACGTCACCGTGCCCGACAGCGCGGCCGTCTGCGGCGCCGTACGGAAGGTCATGGCCTGATGGCGGTCCGGCTGAGGCTCGCCGCGCTCGGCCACACCATGGAGCGCGGCAAGGTCCTGGAATGGTATGCGCAGGAGGGCGCCCCGATCGAACTGGGCGCGCCGCTCTATTCCGTCGAGACCGACAAGGCGACCGTCGATGTCGAGGCGCCGGCCGGCGGCGTGCTGCTGCGGATCGATGCGGAGACGGGCCGGGAATACCCCGTCGGCGCGACGCTCGCCTGGATCGGCGATGCAGGCGAGGACCTGCCGGACAAGGCGGACGAGACGGTCGCTGCGCCCGAGGCGGTGTCGGACGAGCAAAGGGTCACGCCCGTCGCCCGCCGGCTGGCGGAACGCCATGGCGTGGACGCCGACCGGCTGGACGGCACCGGCCCCGGCGGGCGCGTCACCAAGGAGGACGTGCAGCGCGCCGTCGATGCGGGCACCGCGCCGCCGCTGGAAGAGAAGCCCTCGGGCGAGCCCGCGCACGATGTGGTGCCGCTCGAAGGCATCCGCCGCGTCACGGCCGAGCGATTGAGCGCGCACTGGACCGGCGCGCCGCAGGTCACGGAAGGCCTCGACATCGACATGACCGCCATGCGCGCCTTCCGCAACGCCAACCGCAGCGAATGGCGCGCGGCTTACGGCATCGTGCCGGCGCTCAACGACATCGTGCTGAAGGCCGCCGCCGCCGCGCTGGAGGCGAATCCGGCGCTCAACGCGGCCCTGGTGGACGGGGCGATCCACCGCTACCGGGAGATCAATCTCGGCATGGCGGTGGATGTCGAGGACGGGCTCGTGGTGCCGGTGCTGCGCGACGCCGGCAGGCTCGATCTCGGCGGGATCGCGCATGCCGCGGCCGACCTGACGGCAAGGGCCAGGTCCCGCAAGCTCGCCCCGGCGGACTTCGAGGGTGCCACCTTCACCGTCACCAACCTCGCCGCGCTCGGCGTGGACTGGTTCACGCCGGTGCTGAACCCGCCGCAATGCGCCATCCTCGGCGTCGGCCGGATGCGGCGCACGCCCGCCGTCGTCGGCAACGAGGTCGCGATCCGCGATATCGCCACCTTCGTCGTCACCTTCGACCACCGCGCCCTCGACGGCGCCCCCGCCGGACGCTTCCTCTCGCGGCTGAAACGCCTGCTGGAATCGCCCGACCCGGCGCTGTTCGCAGGCGGATAGGCCGGCCGGGCGCTAGCGCTGAACCATGCGGGCGACGCATCTCATCCATGTCGTGAGCTGCCATGCCGAAGGCGAGGTCGGCGATGTCATCGTGGGCGGGGTGGCGCCGCCGCCGGGGCCGACGCTCTGGGAGCAGCGGAACTTCATCGAGCGGGACGGGTGGCTCCGCGATGTGGTGCTCAACGAGCCGCGCGGCGGCGTCTTCCGCCATGTCAACCTGCTCGTGCCGGCGAAGGACCCGGCCGCGGCCATGGGCTTCATCGTCATGGAGCCGGCGGACACGCCGCCCATGTCCGGCTCGAACGGCATTTGCGTCGCGACCGTGCTGCTGGAGACCGGCATCCTGCCGATGGAAGAGCCCGAGACCCGCTTCCTCCTGGAAGCGCCTGGCGGGCCCGTCGAGATCGCCGCCGCCTGCCGCGACGGCAAGGTCGAAACCGTGCGGCTTCGCAATGTGCCCTCCTTCGCGGACCGGCTCGATGCGCCGCTGGAGGTGGAGGGGCTGGGCACGCTGCGGGTCGATACCGCCTATGGCGGCGACAGCTATGTCATCGCGGACGCGGCGGCGCTCGGCTTCGCGCTCAGCCCCGACGAGGCGCGCGATCTGGCACGGACGGGCATGCGAATCGCGCGGGCCGCGAATGAGCAGATCGGCTTCCAGCACCCCGAGCAGCCGGAATGGGCGCATATCTCCTTCTGCCAGTTCGCAGCACCCGTCGAGTACCGGGAAGGCGTCGCGCACGGCCGCAACGCGGTCGCCATCCGCCCCGGCAAGATCGACCGCTCGCCCTGCGGCACCGGCTGCTCCGCCCGTTTGGCCGTGCTGCACGCGAAGGGCCTTGTCGCCGTCGACGAACCGTTTGTGGGCGTGTCGCTTATCGAGTCCCGTTTCGACTGCCGGATCGAGGGCGAAACGACGGTGGGCGGCCGTCCCGCCATCCTGCCGTCGCTCGCGGGCCGGGCGTGGATTACCGGCACGCACCAGCTCGCGGTCGACCCCGACGACCCCTGGCCGCGCGGCTACCGCCTGAGCGACACCTGGCCGGACTATTCCTGAGCGCGGCTCAGCAGCAGCCGGAGGCCGAGGCCGCCGAGGATGAGGGCGGCGGCCCGGTCGATATGTCGTTTCGCCTGCATGTAGCGCCGCGCGACGGCCTCCGTGCTCATGCAGAAGGCGAGCGCGGAATAGAAGGCGATTTCCACCAGGAAGTGGTTGGCGACGATGAGCGCGCTGGAAGCGGCGTCGAGCCCCGCGGGAAACACGGTGACGAGGACCGCTGCCGCGAACAGCACGGATTTCGGGTTGAGCAGGTTCACCAGGAAGCCCTGCCGGAAGGCGCGCTTCGCCGCTGCCGTCCGCGCGTGGACCGGCGCGGCCGCGTTCCGCCACATCCTCCATGCGAGGTAAAGGAGATAGGCGGCGCCCGCGATCTTCGCTGCCGTATGGACGGCCGGGAACAGCCGGAAGACGGCGCCGAGGCCGAGCAGCGCCATCGCCGTCCATGCCGCCGCCATGGTGCCGAGGCCGAAGCCGACCGCAATCCCCGCCATTCGTCCCGCACTCAGCGAGGTCTGCACCGCCATGAGCAGCGCCGGCCCGGGGCTGGCGATCGCGACCGCCAGCACGAGGTTGAAGGCAAGGACCTGTTCGAGGCTCACGGTCTTCCGTCCGTCCAGCGGCTCATCACCGTCCGTTGTTCGACCTCGTATCCAATCGCTTCGTAGAAGCAGCGCACCGGCTCGTTCTCTTCCCGGATCATCAGCATGACCTTGGGCGCGCCGGCTTCCCTGAGCCAGGCTTCGGCATGGCGCATCAACCTCTCGCCGAGGCCCTGAGAGCGGTGGTCCGGCGCAACCGCGACGTAATAAACCCAGCCGCGATGGCCTTCATATCCCGCCATGACGGAGCCCAGGATGGGCCTGTCGCACCCGCGCGGGGCGGCGACGAATATGTCGGACGAGGCGTTGGCGCGCGCACTTTCGATATCGCGGAGCGGATCGTTCCAGGGCCGCACCAGTCCGCAGACGCGCCAGAGCGCCGCGACCGCCTCTTCGTCGCCGTCGCGAATCGGGAGGATGGCGAAGCCGCCTCCGCTCGTCCCGTTGCTTGGCATCGCCCCTCGCCCGCGCCCGTCCAGCCGCGATATTATTGCAGAATCCGTGCAGGTTGCGGGAATTCGGCTGCATACCCGGGATCTGCCCGGCCATGATCGTGCCCCGGTGCGGCCTGCCGATGTGCATTGCGGCCGTGGTCACCGTCGTTGAAGATGGCATACTGTTCCGCGCCGGCAGGTTCAGGATCGCCGGCGACATGGCCGAGCGACGCCCGCACCGGCTTCGGGAGCCCAGGAGGAAATCCGGATGGAGATGAAGGCGGCGGTTCTCTACGAACCGAACAAGCCGATGGAAGTGCAGACCGTCGAACTCGACGACCCCAGCGACGGAGAAGTGCTGGTCCGCATCGGCGCAGCCGGCGTGTGCCACTCCGACCTGCACCTGATAAAGGGCGAGTGGACCACACCCTTGCCGGCGGTGCTCGGCCATGAAGGTGCGGGAATCGTCGAAAAAGTGGGCGCCGGGGTGACTCGCGTGCAGCCGGGCGACCATGTGATCCTGAATTTCCGCGCCAATTGCGGCCATTGCCACTACTGCGTGGTCGGGCGTCCCGTGCTGTGCGACGGCATCGATACGCCGCGTTCCGCCATGTTCGACGGCACCGTGCGCCTGCACCGGCAAGGAGCGGACATTCACCATATGGCGCGGGTGTCGTGCTTTGCCGAATACGCCGTGGTGCCGGAGTCGGGTGCGGTGCCGGTCAGAAAGGACATTCCGCTGGACCGGGCCTGCCTCATCGGCTGCGCGGTGATGACCGGGGTCGGCGCGGTCGCCAATACGGCCCGCGTCAGGCCGGGCGACACCGTTGCGGTCATCGGTTGCGGCGGCGTCGGCCTGAACGCGGTGCAGGGCGCGGTGCTGGCCGGCGCGGACCGCATAATCGCCGTCGATCTCCTGGACAACAAGCTGGAATATGCCCGCCTGTTCGGTGCCACGGACACCGTCAACGCCGGCAATGGCGACGCGGCGGGCCGCGTGCTGGAGATGACCGGCGGCGGCGTGGACTTCGCGTTCGAGGCGATCGGCAACCCGACGGCGATTCAGCAGGCCTACGAGATGTGCCGCATGGGCGGCACCACCGTGATCGTCGGCATGGCGCCCGAAGACGACATGCTGGAATTCAACGCACTGTCGATACCGCGCACCGAACGCGCCATCGTGGGTTCGTGGTACGGGTCGGCGCGGCCGTGGGTCGATCTGCCCAGGCTCGCGGACATGTACATGCGCGGACGGCTGAAGATCGACGAGCTGATCAGCCGCTCATACCCGCTGGAGCAGATCAACGAGGCCTATGACGCGCTGCAGGCCGGCGAAGTGGCCCGCAGCGTCCTGACCTTCGACTGAGCGAACCGCGACCGCGGCGCTACGCGGCACACCGGGGCGGATAACGCCCTCTGGCGCGCGGGCGTCGTTCGCGGCATCATCCGGCCATTCCCTTTCGCTCTCCGGAGGTCGGTCCCATGGCTCGGCGCGGCATGAGTTTCGGTGTCTTTCTCGCTCCCTTCCACGCGCTCGGCGAGAACCCGACGGTCGCCATGAGCCGCGACATGGAGCTGATCGAGTGGCTCGACCATCTGGGCTATGACGAGGCCTGGATCGGCGAACATCACTCCGCTGGCTGGGAGATCATCGCTGCGCCCGAAATCTTCATCGGCGCGGCGCTGGAGCGCACGAAGCACATCAGGCTCGGCTCGGGCGTGACCTCGCTGCCCTACCACCACCCGATGCTGGTGGCGCAGCGCTTCGTGCAGCTCGATCATATGAGCCGCGGGCGGACCATGCTCGGCTGCGGGCCGGGCGCGCTCGTGACCGACGCCTACATGATGGGCATCAAGCCGACGGACCAGCGCCGGCGGATGATGGAGGCGCTGGAGGCCATCGTTGCGCTGCTGGAATGCGGCGAGCCGGTGACGATGGAGACCGACTGGTTCACGCTCCGGGAAGCGCGGCTGCATCTGGCGCCCTGGACCGAGGGCCGCTTCCCGATCGCCGTCGCCTCCACCATCACCCCCTTCGGCATGATGGCCGCGGGCCGCCACGGCATCGGCGTGCTCTCCATCGGGGCCGGCATTCCGGGCGGGCCGGAAATGCTGGCCAAGCAGTGGCAGATCGCCGAGGACGAAGCCGCAAAACACGGCAAGACCATGAACCGCAAGGACTGGCGCGTGGTCGTCAACATGCACCTCGCGGAAGATGACGAGGAGGCGCTGCGCCAGGTCAATGCCGGCGAACGGCTCGAAACCGTCACCTATTTCGAGGAGACGCTCGGCCGGCCGCCCGGCCGGGCCGACGATCCCGTCCGCGAGGGCGTGAAGATGGGCACGACGCTCATCGGCTCGCCCGAGACCGCAATCAAGGGCATCGAATATCTGCTGGAGCTCTCCCAGGGCGGCTTCGGCGGCATGCTCTTCCGGGCCAATGAGTGGGCGAACCGCGAGGACACGATGAAGAGCTACGAGCTGTTCGCCCGCTATGTGGCGCCCCGCTTCCAGGGCTCGCTGGACACGCTCCACGGCTCCAACGTCTTCGTGCGCGAGAACCGGCTGCGCGTGCTGGAAGGCAATGTCGAGGCGGTCAGGCGCGCCTTCACCGACACCGGCCGCGAAGTCCCCGCCGGCTTCGAGGACCGCACTCTCGGCGCCGGGGACCTGTCGAAGGAAGACGACGCCGCGGAGTAGCGGCTCCATGCCCTTCGAGCGGATCGAAGGCGGCGGCATCCACTACGAGGAGCACGGCAGCGGTGCGGCGCTGGCGATGCTGCTGCCGCAGAGCGGCGGTCCGGTCGGCGTCGGTCCATTCCTCGACCGGCTGGCGGCGCGCTTCCGGGTCATCCGCTACGACCAGCGCGGCACTGGCCGAAGCGCGCCGGTGACCGCGCCGGGCGGCATGACCATGGCGGGCCGCGCCGGGGAGCTTGCGGGGCTGCTCGACGGGCTCGGGATCGACAGGGCGCACCTGTTCTGCCACTCCACCGGCTGCGGCATCGGCCTCGCATTCGCCGCCTCCCGCCCGGACCGGGTCGCGGGGCTGGTGCTGGCCAATCCGTGGAGCCACGGCGACGCGCATCTGACGACGATGCAACGCCTGCGCGTCGCTGCCGCCCGGGCGCTCGACCCGTACCGCTACGCCTGGTTCAACGCGAGCCTGCTGTTCCCGCCCGAACACCGCCGCGCGCACGCCGAGGCGTTCGAGACGCTGGCAAGCGCCGCCGCGCCGCAGGACGCTGACGGAATCGAGGCCCGGCTGGAGTCGATCCTGGCGTTCGACGCCCGACCGCTGGCGCCGAGCCTTTCCTGCCCCGCCATGATAGCGACCGCTGCCGACGACCAGCTGATGCCGCCCTGGTTCGGCGCGGAGCTGGCGGCGCTCATCCCCGGCGCAGCCCATCTGGCACTGGACGGCGGCGGCCACATGCTGCCGGAAACCCGCGGCGACGCGCTGGCCGAAGCGGTCGCCGCGTTCCTCGGCACGATCGCCTGACCCGCCCGGACCCGCGGCCCTCCACTCACAACTCCGCCAGCTCCGCCCCGAGGCGGGCGAGCACGGAGTCGAGCCGGTCCACGGCCTCGTCGATCTCGCCGCGGTCGATGCAGAGCGGCGGCGCTACCGGGATGACATGGCCGCCGCGGCCCAGCAGGCCGTGCTCGCGCATGTGCCGGACGACGCGCCCATCCATCCCGGCCTCCTTCGGGAACTGTTCGCGTGTCTTCCGGTCTTTCACCAGCTCGACGGCGCACAGCAGTCCCATGCCGCCGCGCACATCGCCCACGATTTCGTGCTTCAGCAGCGTCTGCAGGCGCTCGAACAGGTAGTCGCCCATCTCGCGCGACCGCTCCGCCATGTTCTCGCCTTCCATGATGTCGAGATTGGCGAGCGCCGCCGCGCATGAGGCCGGATTGCCCCCGAAGGTGATGAGGTGCTGGAAGACCCGCTCCTCCCCGCCGGAAAAGGCGTCCGCGACCTTGCCGGTGGCAACGGCCGCGCCGATGGGCAGGTAGCCGCTGGTAAGCGCCTTGGCGACGGTGAAGATGTCGGGCTTCACGCCCCATTGCTCCATCGCGAACATCCTGCCTGTCCGGCAGAAGCCGGTAATGACCTCGTCGGCGATCAGCAGCACGCCGTAGCGGTCGCAGATCTCGCGCACCGTCGGCCAATATTCCGGGTGCGGCACGTGGATGCCCGCCGCTGCCGAAATCGGCTCGCCGATGAAGGCCGCCACCGTCGCCGGGCCCTCGTGCAGGATCGCCCGTTCCACGTCGCGCGCGCATTCCATGCTGCATGCGCCCGCTTCGGCGCACAGGTGGCAGCGATATGCAGCCGGCTGAGCCACATGGATGTTGCCCGGCACGAGCGGTCCGAAATGCATCGGCACGCTGCCGCCGCCCGGCCCGCCGCGCCCGAGGCTGGTGCAGGCCAGCGTGGCGCCGTGATACGACCCGCGCCGGGAGAGCACCTTCCAGCGCGTCGGCTCGCCGTTCAGGTGGTGGTAGTTCTTGGCGAGCTTGAGCGCCGTCTCGTTGGCCTCCGAGCCGCCGGACACGAAATAGACCCGCGCCGCCTCGTCCTGGCTGAGGCGGGCCAGCCTGCCGGAAAGCTCGGCGGTCGCGGGGCTCACCGTGTCGCCCGGCGAGAAGGCGAGCTCCAGCATCTGGCGATAGACCGCATCCGCGATCTCCTGCCGGCCATGGCCGATATTCACCAGCCAGAGTCCCGACATGGTATCGAACCAGCGCTCGCCGTCGCCGTCGATCACCCACACCCCCTTGCCATGGGTGACGATCTGAAGGCCGGTCTTGCCCTCGACATTTCCCGCGGGGCGGGAATGCGGCCAGAAATGAGCCTTCGCGTCTGCGCGCGCCCTGTCGATATCCGGGGCATTGGCGAAATCGGGCATGCGTGCGGCCTCCCTGCTGCCGGCGCGGACTGTTGGCGACAATAGCTGGCGTCGCGAGGACGCACCGGGTCCGGCCGCGCTCCGCGCCCCGGCAACATCCGTGCAAACTGTACCACCCGCCCGAAAGTCCGAACAGCGCATGTCCCCGCCGCCGCGCCATCCCGGCGGTCTGTTCCCTTGCCCTGCGAAGGCCCGCCCGTTGACATGCCGGCAACGGCCCCGACACACTCCGGCCCGCTGGACCGGGATGCTCGGGTACCCGGGCCGTCCTTTGCGGCGTCCGGCTTTCCTTGGGTCGGGGAGGGATAGGGATGCACCTGGGCAAGCTGGTCCTGGGAGCCGCTGCCTACACCGTTTGCACCTTTTCGCTGGCGGTCGTCTGGCATGTGCTCCTCTTCAAGGAGAGATACGAAGCGTTCGGCTATTTCGAAGGAGAGCCGGACTTTCTCGTCGGATTGCTCACCATCGTGCTCCAGGGCGTTCTGCTCTCCACGCTGTTTCCGATGCTGAAGCCGACGGGAGGGAGTTTTCGCCGGGGGCTCAAGTTCGCCCTTGTCGTCGGCGCCTTCTTCTGGACCTCCCACGTGCTGGCCTTCGTCGCCAAGCAGGAGGTGCCGGACGTCGCGGCATTCATCTGGATGGAAGCGGTCTATCTGCTGCTCCAGTTCGGTTTGTTCGGCCTGGTCCTCGGCGCCATCCACCGCGAGCGGAAATCGGCCTGACGGGAGCCGGAGTCCGGCGCGGCGTTCCGGAACCGCCAGGGTCTTCGGCCCTCTCTGGGGGCCGGACCCTGCTGAAACCGTCCGGCCCACGGGACTCACGCCACGAGACTGTCCGGAATTGTCGTAACTGGCCAGGAGGGGGTTGACGGTGGAATCGAAAAATGAGTCAACCTTTGGATGCGTCGTTCCGAGCCGTTTGACCCGTTGAGAGTGTCGGGGTCCGAGCCTTCCGGTCAGAAGATTGCGCGTCTTGAGT
>JAJDYL010000072.1 GCA_022825195.1 Alphaproteobacteria bacterium | reverse complement strand
GCATGCGCCGCTACCGACGCTTCGTCACCGGCCTCACGACCGGTAACGCACGGCTCGCGGTGGAAACGCGGTCGGCTACTCCTTCGTTCCGCAGGACTTTCACCCGCTACCCCCACACCAGTTAGCCTGGCGCTCGAAGTGTTATGTTTTGTCATGGGGCCGGTCTCCGGCCCGGCGGTGGTTCGCAAGGCATTGCAGCGTCCTTTCCGTCCATGGTCCGGGACGCCCGGTTGCCGGAGGAGCGTCCCTCTCCCGCGCATAATGCGCGCGCGCGTTTCGCGGCGGCGCGCCCGCGCGCTCGCGTGCGCGAGGCGGTGGGGGCGGGCGTTGCGGCCAATGCTGCCGCCAGTTCGGGGCAGGGGTCGTTTACGGTCATCGGCGCCTCCTTCGGGGCCAGGGGCGGGACGGGGTGTCCCTGTTTCGCGCGTATCGTGCGCCGGTGCGTGCGTGGGCGCGGGCGGGCGTATCGCGGCGGCGCGGTTCGCGCGCGTGATTGCCCGCGTGCGCGCGGGCCGGGCAGAGGGCGCACCCCTCCCGTCCGCTCGCGCCGGGGCGTTTGCGGCGCCCCAGCCATTGCCTTCTGCAGAAAGCGGAAAGGCAGCCCCGGGAGCCGCCTTTCTCTCATGCCTATTCTACACCATTCCGCTGGAAATCAAGCTATTCCGGGAACAAAAATGGAAATATCGGGCAATCTTCTCACAACCCGCTGAATCAGCGGGATAATATCTGTGTTGCCGGATTGCGACTCATAGGAGACGGCCTCCCCAACTGTCGCCCCGGCCCCCGAGCCGTGTGTGGCCCAGCCTCGGTTCTTGCGGCAGCCCCGGATACCCGGAACAAGTCCGGGCACGGTCTGGGGCAGGCCCCGGCGGTCGATCCCGTTCTCCACCGGCTGCGGCGGCATCGCGAGCCATGGATGACCACGGATCTCCGCTACGCTCCGTCCGGGGTGACAAGTGGAGTTGCACATACCGCCCGGTTTCAACCCGAACAGATCGTGCTCTAGTGACATTTCATGACATTTCGGCAGGGGGTTCCCTGATACACGGCCGGCGCACACGGGCGCACACGCCCGAACTCCAGTCCGGACCATGCGCCCTGTCCGCCAAATTCAGGCCGGACAGCGATGCGTCATTCCGGGCCTTCGCGGCGCATTGTCCGCGCAAGTGCGCAAAACTCTTCCACCGTCAGCTCTTCGGGGCGAAGGGTGTCGTCGAGGCCGGCGCGGGCGGGAAGATCGCCGAGCGTGCGGCGGAGCATCTTCCGGCGCCCCCCGAAGGCGCGGGCCGTGATCCCTTCCAGGTCGTCCGCGGTCACCGGAAGCGGCGACGGACGCGGCGTCAGCGCGACCACGCTGGAGGCGACCTTCGGCGGCGGCGTGAACGCGCCGGGCGGCAGGTCGAAACAGCGGCGGACTTCGGCCCGCCATTGCGCGAGGATCGACAGCCGGCCCCGGGCCTTGCTGCCGGGCGAAGCCAGCAGGCGGTCCGCCACCTCCTTCTGGAACATCAGCGTCATGGATTCGATTCCGGCGGGCTCGCGCAACCAGCCCACCAGCAGAGGAGTCGCAATATTGTACGGCAGGTTGGCGATGAGCTTGACCGGCGCGGGACCGAGCGCCGCGACGTCCACGTCCAGCGCATCGGCCGCCAGCACCCTGAGCCGGCCGCCGCCGGCCGCGGCCAGTTCCATCAGGGCTTCCACGCAGCGGGCGTCGCGCTCCACCGCAACGACCCGTTCGGCGCCGGCCTTCAGCAAGGCGCGCGTAAGTCCGCCGGGACCGGGACCGATCTCGACGATTGTCCGTCCCTCCAGGGGAGAGGCCGCACGGGCGATACGGTCTGCAATGCCGGGATCGAGCAGGAAGTGCTGGCCGAGCGCGCGCCGGGCGCCCAGGCCGTATCGGCGGATCAGCTCCTGCGGGCGCGGCAGGCCGTCCTCAGGCACGCTGCCGCCGCCCGGCCATGGCATGAGCGAGTTTCAACGCCGCAATCAGGCTGCCGGGCCGCGCGCGGCCCGTGCCGGCAATGTCGAGCGCCGTGCCGTGGTCGGGCGAGGTTCGCACGATCGGCAGGCCCAGCGTGACATTCACCGCGTTATCGAAGTCGAGCATCTTCACCGGGATCAGCGCCTGGTCATGATAGGCGCAAAGCACCGCATCGTACCGGGCCCGGGCTTCGGCGTGGAAGAGCGTATCCGCCGGCAGCGGACCGCTTATGGCGATCCCTTCCCGCCTCAGCCTCGCTATCGCAGGAACCATGATTGCGTCCTCTTCCGCGCCGAGCGCCCCGCCTTCCCCGGCATGCGGGTTCAGCCCGGCCAGCGCGAGCCGCGGCGCGCCGACACCGAAATCGGTCCTCAGCGCGTTCGCAACAATTCGCGCCGTCCCCTCGATGAGCGCAGTCGTCAGCAGCCCCGCAACCTCGGTCAGCGGCACATGCACCGTCATCGGAACCGCCCGGAGGTCCCTGCCGACCAGCATCATCACCGAACGGCGCGCGCCGGTAAGCTCCGCCAGGAACTCGGTATGGCCCGGATGGGCAAAGCCGGCATCCATCAGGCTTGCCTTCTGGACCGGAAGCGTGACGACCGCCGAAGCCTCGCCCGCCCGCACCGCCGCCACGGCCCGTTCGATGGACGCGATGACCGCGGGCGCATGGCCGGGGTCGGCGGTTCCCGGCTCGACGGGCGCCGAAAGAGGCAGCGGCAACACCGGCAGGGCGTCCGGGAATATGCGCGCGGCATCGCCGGGACGCTCGATCTCGCGGATCGGCGCGGTTGAGTCGATCCGCGCCAGCCAACCGGCATCTCCGATCAGGAAAAACGCCGGAACGCCCGCTGCAGCCCATGCCTTCAGCGCAAGCTCTCCGCCGACGCCGCCCGGCTCGCCCATGGTCAGCGCGAGCGGCCGCGAGAACGTCATTGCCGACGGTATATCAATGCTGTCCGGCGCAGGTCCTGCAAATAGCGGTCTCCGCGCCGATTGATCCGTTCCCGGCGCAACTGCCGCAAGATCGCCGATCGTTCCCGGGCATTTTCCTCCTCCAGCGTCGCGCCTTCCACGACGCGCCGCTCCCGCAGCAGGAGGATATAGAACCCGCCTTCAACGCGAATTGGCGCGGATACGCCGTTCGGCGCCAATGAGGCCAGGGCGTCTTCCAGCCGGGGATCGAGCTGCCCGGCGCGCACGCGCCCCAGGTCTCCGCCGACGGCTGCCGAAGAAGACTGCGAAAACTGGCGAGCCAGACCCGCGAACGAAGCGCCCGCACGCAATTGCGCGGCTACGCCCTCGGCGGCCGCCTTCACTTCTTCCTCTCTCGACGGGTCGTCCGCTGCCAGGAAGATTTCGGAAATGACATATTCGTTGGACCCGACGGCGGCGCGGCGTTCCGCCAGACGCGCGTTGACTTCGTCGACGCCGACCTCGACGCGCGGCACGACCTGCCTGCTCAACACCTTGCCCCAGGCAACTTCCACCCGCAGATGTTCTTTCAACGCCTCGATATCGAGCCTGTTGTCACGGAAATACCGGACGAGGCCTCCCGGTTGCAGATTGTTTCGCTTCTCGATGTCCGCCATCTGCTGCGCGATCTCGCGTTCGCTCACGCCGATTCCGAGCCGCTTCGCTTCCTGGCTTTGCAGCCGTTCGTCCATAAGGGTGCGCAGGATCTGGGATCCGAGTCGGCGGCGGACCTCCGGCGTGTCCCGAACGCCCGGAGACGACAAGGCTATCCCCAGCCGCGCGATAAGATCGTACCGGGTAATGATGTCGTCGTTGACGACCGCCACGATCCGGCCCGCCTGCTGCGCCTGGGCCGCGCCGCAGGCGAACAGGCCGCACAGGAAGAAAACAAGCCTCAGGCGTCTGCAGCGCATCTTCGCCGTTCCAGTCTGGTATTGGCGACCGCAGTTATGCCGTTAGCCGTCCTCCAGATGCAAGAGCGCGGCGCATCCGAGCATCACCGCGGCCGCCGCCGGAGTCCAGGCCGCCAGCACGACCGGGGCCCGGCCGGACAGGCCCAGCGCGAGAACGACATCCGACAGGATGAAGAGCAGGAAGCCCGCCCCGACGCCGGCGGCAAGCATGACCGCCGCGCCGCCGCGCCGCCGCGTCCGGATCGAAACGGTTGCCCCGATCAGGAGCATTGCGGTCGTCAGAACGACGGATGCCAGCAGGGAGTGAAATCGGAGTCGGTGCTTTCGCGCCGGGAATCCTGCTTCTTCCAGCGATTCGATGTATCCCTGCAATCTCCAGATCGACATCGTCGCCGGGCCCGTCAGGCCGTCTTCGATGCGTTCCCAGTCGAGTCCGGTAGGGACCTTCGCGGTGGCGCGGCGGACGGGGGCGTCCCTCGTGTCGGCGTCCCAAACGCCTTCGAGGAACCAGTGTCCAGCACGCAGCGACGCCGAAACCGCATCGAGGCGGTTGTGAAAGCGCTGCATGCCCTCGAATCGATAAACCACAACGTCGTACAGAACCCGGCCCCGTCCAACGTTGCCCGCAAACAGGATTGTGAGGTTCCCGTCGATGACCTCGCGCAGCCACAGCCCGGATTGCGAGAGCGACGACACCGGAACGGCATTGCTGAAATACCGTTTTTCCAGATGTTCGAACCGCTCTTGCGCCGCGGCGGCGAGCGGGCCGTAGAGCATGAGATTTCCCAGTCCCAGCAGGACCGCAACCGCCAGCGCGGGCAACAGGACCCGCCAGACGGAAACGCCGGACCCGTGGGCTGCCGTCAACTCGTTGTGCCGGGCAAGGCGATCGAACGCGAACAGGCTGCCGAACAGCACCGCGAAGGGGAGCAGGAGCTCCAGCATCGCCGGCAGCTTGAGCACCGCCATTTCCAGCACGATATCGAAGGTCGCCGCCTCCCGCGACCCGGAACGGCGCAGCAGCTCGATCAGCCCGACCAGCCATATGATGGCCGCCAATACAATCAGGACGATGCATACCCAGACAAAAAACCGTCGGGCCAGATAGCGGGAAAGCACCCCGAACCGCATCACCCGGCGTCCTCCTTCATCTCAGGCGGAGGTTGAGCGGCGGCGGCCGCTCAACGCCAGCAGCGCAAAACAGATGACGATCGGCGCAACCCCGATGGCGTATTGAAGGCCGGCAAGGCTGGGCAGCTTCGCCACCGTCGCCTTGACGGCGTAGGCTGCTACGAGGAGGCCGAATGCAATGGCCCCGGCCAGCACCGGCCGAAACGACTGGCCGCGCCGGCTTACGCCGCCCAACAGCAGGCAGGCAAGAGCGACGGCAGTCACCGCGCCGGGCATGAGGCCGGTTGCGAGCCGGAAGTGCCCTTCTGCCTTGTGCTTCGCGACATTCGCCGGTCCGACCTCTTCGGGGGACGGGTTCAACAGCTCCCCCAGGGTTCGCTCCCGTCTGCTGCGCGATCTCTTCGGGGCGGAAGGCAAATTGAACTCGATCGTATTGAGATCGAAATAGACAAAGGACAGGCGCCCGGTCTCCCGGTCGATCTCGTGTCGGCTGCCGTCGAAGGCCGTCAGCCTCGGGATACCGTCCGTCACTGTCAGGGCGCCCCTCTCGGCCATATAGGTTATCCGCCGGTTGGGATGTCGGTCGTCCTGAAGCAGGATTCCCGAATACTCGCTGCTGCTGGTGGCGCCCTGCACGAACAGGGTCATGTTGCGCCCGATCTGCCGGAACACGCCAGGCTGCGCAAACAGGAGGGAAAAGCGATCCTTCAGGTTCGACTGGAGGTCGCGCAACTCACGTTCGGAAGACGGCGCCAGCACCAGGGCGTTCCATGCGACGACACCCATGGTCGCGAGGCCCAGCGCGAGCGCCGGCGCGGCCAGACGGAGGTTGCTGACGCCCGCCGCCCGCATGACGATGAGTTCGCTGTCGGAAGCCATCCGCACATAGACGACCAGAACGGCGATGAGCAACGCCAGGGGCAGCGCCACGCCCGCAAGGTAAGGCAGCGCCAGAAATACGAGCACGGCAAACATCTCGAGGGCAGCCCCGCGTTCCACGATGTCGTCGACGAAACGCAGCGCGGTCGCCAGCAGCAGCAGCGGGCAGAGCGCACCGGTCGCGGCGCCCAGTGCGACAAGCAACCGCCGCAGGACGTAAAGATCGGTCTGGCGCATCGCGGGTCTGTATGCTGCTTTACTGAAAACTAGACAAGCCGCATGAGGATTCCGATGAAGGTTTCTTTCGCCAGTCCTGCCCTGCCCCGCTCGGGCGCACTTGTGCTGACCGTCGCCAAGGGCGGGACCCTCGACGGCCTGGCGGCCGAAGCGGACAACGCCGCGTCCGGCGCGCTTTCAAGGGCGATAGCAGCCTCCCGCTTCGACGGCGGGGCGAAGGCCACGCTGGAGATTATGGCTCCGGCGGGCCTCGACGCCGAACGGGTCCTGCTCGTCGGCGTGGGAGAGACGCTCGACTTGCGGCTGGCGGAGGATGTCGGCGGCACCGTCTATTCGGCGCTCGCCGGGTCGGGTTCGGAATCGGCGGTGCTCGTCTGGCCGCAAGCCGGGTCGGGAGCGGCTGCCGGCCTCGGCGCGGCGTTGGCCGCCTACCGCTTCGACAAATACCGCACCCGGATGGAGGACAAGGACAAGCCGGCGCTCGCCGAACTCGTCATAGGAACTCCGGATGCCGGGTCCGCCCGTCGCTCTTTCGAGGAGGACGGCGCCAGGATCGTCGATGCGGTCGGGTTCGCCCGCGATTTCGTGACGGAGCCGGGCAATGTCCTCTACCCGGAGACATATGCGGAAGGGCTTCGCGAACTGGCCGCGCTGGGCGTATCGGTGGAAGTGCTCGACCGGGCGGCGCTGGAAGAACTGAAGATGGCGACGTTGCTGGGCGTGGCGCAGGGCAGCGCGCGGGAAGCCCGGGTCGTCGTCATGCGCTGGCAGGGCGCCGAAGGACCGCCGATGGCCCTGGTCGGCAAGGGCGTCACATTCGATACCGGCGGCATTTCGATCAAGCCCAGCGGCGGCATGGAAGAGATGAAATGGGACATGGGCGGGTCCGCCGCCGTGGCCGGGGCGATGAAGGCGATTGCCGGACGGAAAGCGGCTGCGAATGTCGTCGGCATCGTCGGCCTTGTCGAAAACATGCCTTCGGCAACCGCACAGCGGCCGGGCGATGTCGTTACCAGCTATTCCGGCCAGACGGTCGAAGTGATCAACACGGACGCGGAAGGCCGGCTCGTTCTGGCGGATCTTCTGGCCTATGTCATCGAACGCTACGAGCCCCGCGCCGTGGTCGATCTCGCCACCCTGACAGGCGCCATGGTGATGGCGCTTGCGCACGAATATGCCGGCATGTTCTCGAACGATGACGCCCTCGCCAAGGCGTTGCTCGCGGCCGGCGAGGCGGTGGACGAGAAGCTCTGGCGGTTTCCGCTTCACGATGCCTACGACAAGATGCTCGAGTCTCACATCGCCGACATGAAGAATATCGGTCCGCGCGAGGCGGGCGCGATATCCGCGGCGCAGTTCCTGAAACGGTTCGTCGGCGAAACGCCCTGGGCGCATCTCGATATCGCCGGCACGGCGTGGACCGACAAGGCGCGCCCGACCGTGCCGAAGGGCGCAACGGGCTATGGCGTGCGCCTGCTCGACCGGCTGGTCCGGGATGTCTGCGAAAGCTGACCCGCCCGCCTTCTACGACCTGGACGGCGCCCCGCTCGACCTGGGCCTCGGGCGGCTGCTCGAAACCGCGCTGGCCGAAGGGCGGCGGGTGTGCGTCCGCCTCGGCCAGGAAGAGCGCGTGGCGGCGCTCGACCAGGGGCTCTGGACCTACCGCAATGACAGCTTCCTGCCGCATGGAAGCGAGGGCGACCCTTCGGAGCACCCGGTCTGGGTGACGGCGGCGCCCGGCAATCCCGGCGGTGGGGACCTGCTCGTTGTCGTGGACGATGCGTCCCTGGAAGGCCGGGACGCATTCGCCGACAGCATCTACCTGTTCGACCGGCGCGACCCCGCGATGCGGGACATCGCGCGCGACCGGTTCGCCGCATTTCGCGACGAGGGCAGTCGCCCGGCCTATCTGCGTTTCGGGCCCGCCGGCTGGTCGCAATCGTGACTGCGTCGTTGTGCCGACAGCGCGGCATGGCTATAACGCCGCGCCCGCTCGGCTGGTGAGGAGACCTGAAGTGGCGACCGAACGCACATTGTCCATCGTGAAACCGGACGCAACCCGGCGCCAGTTGACGGGAGAGATCGTCGCCCGGCTGGAGAAGGCGGGCCTCAGGGTCGTGGCCCAGAAGCGCATCCGGCTGACCAGGGAGCAGGCGGAAGGCTTCTATGCCGAACACAGCGAACGGCCGTTCTTCGACGATCTCTGCGCCTTCATGACCTCCGGACCCGTTGTCGTCCAGGTTCTCGAAAGCGACAACGCCATCGAGCTCAATCGCGAGATCATGGGCGTCACGAACCCGGCAAACGCCGCCGACGGCACCATTCGCAAGGATTACGGCGAATCCATCGAAGCCAACTCCGTACACGGTTCCGACTCCCCGGAAAGCGCGGAGCGCGAGATCGCCTACTTTTTCAGCGCCTGCGAAATCGTCGGTTAGGCCTGTTCCGGGCTGTCCACCCGGGCCACGGTCAACACATCGACGCGGGCGGCGCCCGAGCGCCTGAGGACCCGCGCACAGGCCTCCAGCGTGGCGCCCGTCGTCAGCACATCGTCCACGATGACGACATGCGCGCCGCGCACCCTGTCCTGCCAGCGAGGCGCCACGCGGAACGCGCCGGCGACATTCCGCCCGCGGGCGCGCCGCCCGAGTTCGGTCTGCGGCCGCGTGCGCCGGATACGCCGCAGCATATCGGGCGCGAAGGCGGCGCCCTGCCGCGCGGCAAGGCGTCCGGCGAGCAATGCGGACTGGTTGTACCGCCGCCGGTAAAGCCGCATCCAGTGCAGCGGCACCGGCGCGATCCAGTCCGCGTCCCTGAGCAGGGCGGCGCCCGCTTCCCGCGCCCATGCCGTCAACAGCGGCGCGAGGCCGGTTTCGTCCCGGAATTTGAAGCGGTGGACAAGGTCTCTCGCGTTGCCGCGATAAATCAACGCACTTCTTGCGCGGTCATAGGCCGGGCGCCTTGCCATGCACGCGCCGCACAGCGACTCCGCCTCGGCTTCGAAGGCGAAGGGCCGCCCGCAACCGCCGCACAGCGGCTCGACGATGAAATCGAGCTCCGACCAGCAGGCCGCGCAGAGCGTTCCGGGGTCCGCGACCGGCCCGCGGCAACAGGCGCAGCGGGGCGGCAGCGCCAGGTCCAGGAACAGCCGCGCAAATCCGGCTGCCCGGCTTCCGGGAGACACCGGGCGGGATCAGGCGGGGCGGCTCCAGAACCGGGTCGTGCCGTCCCGGTCCAATTGCTCCACGAGGCCGGTCTCCCAGTCGAGGTAGGCCTGCATGTTCTCCTCGACGGTTCCGGCCTGCTCATAGGGCTTCAGCCAGACGTCGTCCGGCGTATCCGCCATCTGCCCGGCCCCGCTTTCCAGCGGCCCCGCCCATGCCTGCGTGCCGCCCTCCAGCACGGCGACCGGGCGGTCGAAGTCCGCCGCCGCCAGGCGCGCCAGCCGGCCGTCGGGCGAGGTGAAGACATACCGGTCCGCATCCGGCAGGCGCGCCGAGGCGAGCCGCGACCGGATCGCGAACCACGCCCCCGGAATGTGGCCGTCGGCATATGTCTTGCTGTCGGCGAAATCGACCACGACCGCGCCCTCGACCGCCTCCGGCCCCACCGTCGGCACGTCGGCCGCTCCCGGTATTTCGGCGGCGTCCGGTCCGCTCTCCAGCGGGCCGCCCTCCAGCGCGCCTTCGAGCACCGCGGCGTCCCAGTTCATCTGCCTGAGCCAGTGCGCGGTCATGGCCGCCCGGACGCCGTTGTCGTCCACCAGGAAGATGCGCGCGCCGCGCACCGCCGCATAGCGGTCCGTCGCCTGCACCAGCTGTCCGCCGGGCGCCGAACGCGACCCCTTCAGGTGCCCCGCCTCGAATTCGTGCGGATGGCGGACATCGAACACATAGGTGGTCCGGCCGGGCGCAGGCCGGATTTCGCGCACCACCGGCACCTCGAAACGGTCCGCGACCGCCCTGGCGCAGGCGCGCGCCGCCTCCAGCCCGGCCGCGCTCGGATCGGGCGCCGGGCGCTCATTGCCGCGTTCCAGCTCGAGGCCGGCCAGATGCCAGCCCATCGTGCCGTTGCGCAGCGCCGCCACCCGGTTCGGAATTCCCGCGTTGATGAGCGATTGCGCCCCGATGATGCTGCGCGTGCGCCCGGCGCAGTTGACGATGACCGTGGTTTCCGGAGACGGGGCGAGGTCGTGGACGCGATAGACGAGCTCCGCTCCCGGACAGCAGGTTCCGGTCGGAATGTTCATGTTGCGGAACTCGTCCATCGGCCGGCTGTCCAGCACGACCACCGGGTCCGGGCCGTCCAGCATTGCCTTGAGTTCCTCGGCGGAAACCGACGGGGTGTCGTAGGCATGTTCGACATATTCGCCGAAGGCCTTGCTCGGCACGTTGAATCCGGAGAAGACCTCGTAGCCCGCCTGCCGCCAGGCCTCGACGCCGTTCGCGAACAGGGCGATGTCGGTGTAGCCGAGTTCGCGCAGCCGCGCCGCGCCGCGTTCGGCCAGGCCGCCGCCATTGTCGGTCGCGACGATCGGCGTTGCCGTGCGCGGCACGAGGTCGCGGATCGACAGTTCCAGCCGGGAGAGCGGGATATTGCAGGCGTGCAGCAGATGCGCGGGCGCGAACGAGCCCTCCTCGCGGAAGTCGATGATGGCGAGTTCGTCTTCTCCGTCGAGCGCCTTTCGCAATTCCTCGGCGGATATCGGGCTATAGTTCTCGCTCATGGGCTTCCCTTCCGGCGCAGCGGGGCGTCGATGATACCGCAACTCTTCGACCGTCGCGCCCTGCGCCGCCACCGCGACCGCGCCGCGGCGGCGCCGCCCGGCGCCGATTTCCTGTTCCGCGAGGTCGCCGACCGGCTGGCCGACCGCCTCGACGACGTCACGGTCGGCTTTCCCCTCGCGCTCGACATCGGCGCGCGCGACGGGGTGCTGGCGCGCGCGCTCGAAGGACGCGGCGGCATCGAGACGCTGGTCCGCCTGGAAGCGTCCGAGACGCTCTGCCGCGCCGGGGGCGGCATCGCCGCAGTCGGCGAGGAGGACCGTCTTCCCTTCGCCGCGCAGAGCTTCAACCTGATCGCGAGCAACCTCGCCCTGCACTGGACGCAGGACCTGCCCGGCGCGCTCGCCCAGATCAAGCGGGCGCTCAGGCCGGGCGGCCTCTTCCTGGCCAGCCTGTTCGGAGGCGACACGCTGACCGAGTTGCGCCATGGCCTGCTTTCCGCCGATGCCGCCATATCCGGCGGGGCCGCGCCCCGGGTCTCGCCGTTCGCCGACCTGCGCGACGCCGCCGGGCTGCTGCAGCGCGCCGGGTTCGACCTGCCGGTCGCCGATCTGGACACCATCCGGGTGACATACGATTCGCCCTTCAGGCTGATGGCGGACCTGCGCACCATGGGCGAGACCAACGCGCTCGCCGCCCGCCCGCGCCATTTCGCGCGCCGCGCGCTGTTCGCCGAATTGGCCTCGCAGCAGGAGGGCCGGCAGGCGGCAACCTTCCAGGTCATCTACCTGTCCGGCTGGGCCTGACCCGAGGCCTCGCCCCGGACCAGGCGGGTTCCCGCGACCATCGCCCGCAGCTTCTCCCGCGCCAGCCAGCGCGGCAGCGCCGAGAAGCCGCAATCGGCAGTGACCCAGAGGCGGTCCCGCGGCACCGCCTCCAGCACCCGCTCCAGCCGGCCGGCGACTTCCTCCGGCGTTTCGATGTGAAACGACTTCACGTCGATGACGCCGGCCGCGATCCGGTAGCGTTCCGCCAGCGCCGGCAGCAGGTCGAGGTCCGCCATTTCGCGGTTGGCGAATTCCAGCACCAGCATCGAGCAGTCGAGCGAAGCCATGCCGGGCAGCAGCCGCGCCAGCCCGCGCGGCGCATAGGGCCGGGACGCATTGTTGCCGAAGCAGATATGCACGGCCACGCGGTCCCCGTGGCCGCCGACGGCGCTGTTGACGGCCTCCGCGCAGGCGCGGCTGTCCAGGCCGTGGGAGGGGTCGGTAAAGCCGGGCTCGTCGATCTGCACCAGGTCCGCCCCTTCCCCGGCGAGCCTGTCGAGCTCGTCGCGCACGATGCCCGCAATGTCGTCGAGCAGGGCCGCGCGGTCGCCGCCATAGGGGCCGTCCGGCTCGATCTTGGGCATGAAGGTCATGGGACCGGGAAACGCGACCTTGAGGCTCTTTCCGGGAGCCAGCCCGGCAAGGCGGCGGTATTCGGCCGCGATCCCGAGGCCGTCCGGCGCCGACACGCGGTCCCTGGCCGTGAAATGCGGCGCCCGGTCGTAGCCCGGCACGCCGAGGCGCCGGCCCGGCGGCAGCCGTTCGATGCCCGTCAGCCGGTCATACATCTCATAGACGAACCGGCTCCGGCGGAGCTCGCCGTCGGAGACGATGTCCACGCCCGCCTCGATCTGGTCGGCGACCGCGATGCGGGTCGCATCGTCGAAAGCCTCTTCGACATCCTCCGCGCCGGTCCGGCCGGCGCGCATGGCTTCCCGGAACAGGAACAGCCAGCCGGGCGCCGCATAAGACCCCACGCCCATGGTCGGCAAATCCATGCCGGTTCCTCCTTCTCGGCCGCCGCAGCGGGATGGTAGCGACTTCTCCGGCACCGGGAAGGTTCCCGACGGTTGCGGAGGTGTCATGGAATGTCATGTTTTGTCATGTTCGGCCTCCGTTCCATGCCGTTCATGGGCCATTCGCGCCTCCTTCCGTTGGCCGGTTCCCATCGCTTCCGGCAGCCGGCAGGGCGTCCCTGTTCCGCGCGTATCGCGTGGGCCTGCGTGCGCGGGCGGGCGCGCGTTTTGCGCCGGCGCGGTTTGCGCGCCCGATTGCCCGCGCGCCCGTGCGCGCGGCAGGCGGAAGGCGCACCTCTCCTGTCTGCTCCCCCAGGGGCCCTGTCCGCGCCGGCCCGCACCGCGCGGCCTCCGGATGCCGCCCCGTCCGGCTTCATATGGCTTCGGGCTGACAGGAGTAAAGTCCTATTGGAAAATTACTTCAATTTTCGCGAACGAACCACGCATAAAACCGCATTCCAGACAGGCCCGCCGCTCCACCCTGCTCCGGGTCCGCCGGCTTTCAGTCCAGATCGCGCGCCTGCTCGCGGAGCACGAACTTCTGCACCTTGCCGGTGGACGTCTTGGGCAGCGGGCCGAAGACGACGCGGCGCGGGGCCTTGAAATGGGCCATGTTGTCCCGGCAGAAGGCGATGATCTCGCTCTCCGTCGGTTCTGCATCGGAGAGCGCTTCGACGAAGGCGCAGGGCGACTCGCCCCATTTCTCGTCCGGCCTGGCCACCACCGCGGCTTCCAGCACCGCCGGATGCCGGTAGAGGACCTGTTCCACCTCGACGGACGAGATGTTCTCGCCGCCCGAGATGATGATGTCCTTCGACCGGTCCTTGAGCGCGATATAGCCGTCCTCGTGCATGACGCCGAGATCGCCGGTGTGGAACCAGCCGCCGGCAAACGCCTCGTCGCTGGCGGCCTCGTTCTTCAGATAGCCCTTCATCACGACATTGCCGCGCATCATCACTTCGCCGATGGTCTCGCCGTCGCGGGGCGTTTCGGCCATCGTCTCGGGGTCCATGACGGTGAGGCCTTCGAGCACCGGATAGCGCACGCCCTGCCGCGCCTTCATCGCCGCGCGGCCGGCGCCGGGCAGCGAATCCCAGTCGCTGTTCCAGGCGGAGACCACGGCCGGGCCGTAACATTCCGTCAGGCCGTATGTGTGGGTGATGTCGAAGCCCATCGCCTCCATGCCCTCCAGCGTGGACGGGGGCGGGGGAGCCGCGGCGGTCATCACCTGGACGCGGTGGCCGAAGCTGCGGCGCTGTTCCTGCGGCGCGTGCAGCAGCATGTTGAGCACGATCGGCGCGCCGCAGAAATGCGTCACGCCTTCCTCGGCGATGGCGTTGAAAATCCGCTCCGCCTCCACCCGGCGCAGGCACACATGCGTCCCGGCCTGGGCGGTAATCGTCCAGGGGAAACACCAGCCGTTGCAGTGGAACATCGGCAGCGTCCACAGATAGACCGGATGGAGCTGCATCTGCCATGCCATCGTGTTCCCGGTCGCGTTCAGCCAGGCGCCGCGATGGTGGTAGACCACGCCCTTCGGATTGCCCGTCGTGCCGGACGTGTAGTTCAGCGAAATGGCATCCCACTCGTCGGCCGGCGGCGAATAGGGGCAATCGGGGTCGCCTTCCGCGAGCAGCGCCTCATAGTCGAGGTCCCCGACAGGGCCTCCCGGCCCGTCATATTCCGGGTCGTCGATATCGACGGCCAGTATCCCGCGTCCGAGCCCGGCGAGCGCCTCGCGGACCGTGGCGGAGAATTCCCGGTCGACCAAGACGGCCTTCGCCTCGCCGTGCTCGAGCATGAAGGCGATGGCCGGGGCGTCCAGGCGGACGTTCATCGTGTTGAGCACGGCGCCCGTCATGGGCACGCCGAAATGGCACTCCAGCATCTCCGGCGTGTTGGCGGCCATGACGGCCACGGTGTCGCCCTTGCCGATACCGCGCCGGGCGAGCGCGTCGGCAAGCCTGTGGCAGCGTTGGCGGGTCTCGCTCCAGGTGAAGCGGCGCCGGCCATGCACCACGGACGGGCGGTCCGGAAAAATCCAGGCTGTTCGCTGCAGGAAGGAGAGCGGCGTCAGCGGCTCGTAATTGGCCGCCTGCCGGTCCAGGCCCCGGTCGTAGGCGCCCATGACCGGGCTAGTATCCTTCGCGCTCCAGACGCTTGCGCATCAGTTTGCGATGGCGGCGCACGGCCTCGGCCTGCTCTCGGGCGCGTTTTTCCGAAGGCTTTTCATAAGAACGGCGGAGTTTCATCTCCCGAAAAATGCCTTCGCGCTGCATTTTCTTCTTCAGCGCCCTGAGCGCCTGATCGACATTATTGTCACGGACGGTAACATGCACGGGTGCTCGGTGCTCCTTCGGCATCGGCTGCAAGGGGCGCGGTTATAGCACGGAGGATGGCTGTGCAGAAGGGCGGATCGGCGCAGGCCGCGCATCCGCCGCCGGGGCAGGTGCGTCATGGTCGAGCAGGCAAGCAGGGAACAGCTTCGGGAACGCGTCGTGGAGGCGGCGCTGCCTCATATCGCCTTCGACGGCTGGACCATGGCCGCGCTCCGGGCCGGCGCGGAGGCCGCCGGCCTCGACGAACGCGAGGCGGCGGTGCTCTTTCCCCGCGGGCCGATGGAGGCGATCGACGTGCATATGGCGCTCGCCGACCGGCGCATGATCGAGGACGTTTCGGCCCTGGATCCCGCTCCCGCGGGCGTTGGCGCGACGGTCCGGGCGGCGCTGCGCGCCCGGCTGGAGCGGAATGCGCCGCACCGCGAAGCCATTCGCCGCGCGGCGGCGCGGCTGTCGCTGCCGCACAACGCCCCTCTGGCGTTGCGGTCCCTCTACCGCACGGTGGATGCGGTCTGGCTGCTTGCGGACGACCGCAGCACGGACTTCAGCTACTACACCAGGCGGGCCACGCTTGCGGGGCTCTATGCGGCGGTGCTGCAAGTGTGGCTGAACGACCGGTCCGAAGGGCTGGAGGCGACCTGGGACTTCCTCGACCGCCGGCTCGAGGATATCGCGTCCATCGCCAGGACGCGGGCGAGATTGACACGGTGCGTCGAGCGGCTGCCGCGCTTCCGGGCGTTTTCACCGCGTTTTCGGTGACAGGCGGGTGACATGGCCCATCTTGCGGCCGGGCCGGACCTCGCGTTTCCCGTAAAGGTGGAGGCAGGCCCCCGGTTCGGCGAGCAGGTCGGGCCATGACCGAACCTCGCCGCCGAGCAGGTTGACCATCTCCGCATCGCTGTGCCGCGCCGGGTCGCCGAGCGGCAGGCCGGCGACGGCGCGGACGAACTGCTCGAACTGGTCGGTCCCGCAGGCATCCTGCGTCCAGTGGCCCGAATTGTGCGGCCGGGGCGCGATCTCGTTGGCGAGCAGCCGCCCGTCGCCGGTGACGAAGAACTCGACCGCCAGAAGCCCCACCAGATCGAGCGCTTCCGCAGCCCGCGCCGCCATCGCCTGCGCCTCGACGGCCACGGGGTCCGGAATCCGCGCGGGTACCGTCGTCTGTCTCAGAATGCCGTCCCGGTGGTCGTTCCGCGCGACATCGAAGACGGCGACCGAGCCGTCTTCCCCCCGCGCGGCGATGGCCGAGATTTCGGCCGAAAAATCGACAAGCGCTTCCGCCACGCCGCGTTCGGCGCCGAACGCCTTCCAGACCGCCTCGGCATCGAAGCCTTCGGCGAGCCGCATCTGCCCCTTGCCGTCATAACCGAGCCTGGCCGTCTTCAGTATGCCGGGGCAGGGCGCCTGCCGGAGGTCGTCGGCGGAGCGGATTTCGGTCCAGGGAGCCGTCTCCAGCCCGACGGCGTTGAGGAAGCGCTTTTCCACGGCGCGGTCCTGGCTGGTCCGGAGCGCCTCCCATCCCGGCCTCACGGGCACCCTTGCCGCCACCCGGGCCACGGCCTCGTGGGGGACGTTCTCGAACTCGAAGGTTGCGACATCTATCGACCCGGAGAAGGCGTCGAGCGCCGAAAGGTCGGCATAGTCCGCAATCGTGGCGGCGGCGGAGACCTCGACGGCGGGGCTCTCCGCCTCGGGGCAGAAGACATGGCAGCGATATCCGAGGCGCGCGGCCGCAAGGGCCGTCATGCGCCCGAGCTGGCCGCCGCCGAAAATGCCGATGGCGCCGCCCGGCGGAATCCGGGTCATGCGGGGGTTTCGGCGACGGCCGCGGTCTGCCGGTCCCGCCACGCCTGGAGCCTCTCGGCGAGCGCCGGGTCGGACAGGGCGACGACGCTGGCGGCGAGCAATGCGGCGTTGACGGCGCCGGCTTCGCCGATGGCGAGCGTGCCCACCGGAACGCCCGCCGGCATCTGCACGATGGACAGCAGGCTGTCGAGGCCGGACAGCGCGCGGCTCGGCATCGGCACGCCGAAGACCGGCAGGATCGTCATCGAGGCCACCATTCCCGGCAGGTGCGCCGCGCCGCCGGCGCCCGCAATCACCGCCATCAGGCCGCGCTCGCGGGCCGAGCGGGCATAGTCGTAGAGGCGGTCGGGGGTCCGGTGCGCGGAGACGATGCGCGCCTCGTGAGGCAGTTCGAGCGCGTCCAGCGTCTCGGCGGCCCGCCGGAGCACGCCCCAGTCCGACTGGCTGCCCATGACGATACCGATGCGAACGGCGGCCTCGACCATGATTCAGCCCTTCCTGCTGTTCGAAATCCGCCGGCGCCGGGCCGGCACGGGGGAAAACGCTCAGGCGATCAGGTCCGGATGGCCCTGCGCCTCCAGCCTCGCAATCATGTCCCGCAGCCACAGCTTCCGCTTCTTGAGCCGCTGAACCTGCAACTGGTCGAAGGGGACCTTCTCGGTAAGCGCGGCGATGGCATAGTCGAGATCTGCATGTTCGGAACGCAACGCGGCCAGCCTCGCGACCTTCGCGTCGTCTTCCGTCGGACTGGCCATTTCACCTATGCTCCGTCTCTGCATTCACTATAGCAGAGGCGGGACCGGTGAGCGAGATCAGGCGGATTGGAATCCTCACCAGCGGCGGCGATTGCGCCGGCCTGAATGCCGCTGTCCGGGCCGTGACGCTGCATGCGAATGTAAACCGCGGCTGGACGGTGGTCGGTATCCAGAAAGGCACGCTCGGCCTGCTGTCGAGACCCCTGCAATACGAGGTGCTGGAGCCGACCCGCTTTACCGGCGAACTGCTGCGGCGCGGCGGTACCGTGCTGGGCACGACCAACAGGGGCAACGCCTTCGACTATCCGATGCCGGACGGTTCCAGGATCGACCGCTCGGAGGAGATCATCGAGGGCTACCGGCAGCTCAGGCTGGACGCGCTGATCGGCATCGGCGGCGACGGCAGCTTCGCGATCCTGCGCCGGCTGGCGCAGCAGGGCGGCATCCGGCTGGTCGGCATCCCCAAGACCATCGACAACGATGTGGGATCGACCGAGACGGCGGTCGGCCACGCCAGCGCCGTGGCGGCCGCGACCGAGGCGCTCGATCATCTCCAGCCGACGGCGGCCAGCCACGACAGGGTGATGGTGCTGGAGGTGATGGGCCGGGATGCGGGCCATATCGCGCTTTCGGCGGGCATTGCCGGCGGCGCGGACGCCATCCTGATACCGGAAATCCCCCACGACCTCGCCCATGTCGCCGCCAAGATACGCGGGCTGAAGGCCCATGGGCGCAATTTCGCGCTGGTGGTCGTGGCGGAAGCGGTGCGCACCGAGGCGGGCGAGGCGGTGCGGCAGGTGGCCGGCGAGAGCGCGAGCTATGGAGGCATCGGGCAGTGGGTGGCGGCGCGGCTGGAGGAGTTGACCGGCGCGGAGACCCGCGTCGCCGTGCTGGGGCATATCCAGCGCGGCGGCACGCCGATCGCGCAGGACCGGCTCATCGCCTCGGCGTTCGGCGTTCACGCGGTGGACGTGCTGGCCGAAGGACGCCACGACCGCCTGGTCGCATGGCGCAACCGGACGGTCATCGACGTGCCGCTGGAAGAAGCGATCAGGACCTACGCCGCCGTTGATCTGGACGGCCCGCTGGTGCATACCGCGCGTTCGCTCGGCATCTCCCTCGGAGACGGCGTCCCTACGCCCTGAGCCGCTCGTTTTCGGGGTCGTGGGGCGATTCCGGGATGACGCGGGCAGCCCGGCGGCTGCCGAGGATGTCGATGGTGAGCCCGGTGCCGACCGCTGCCGCTTCCGGTCGCACATAAGCCAGCGCGAGGCTCCGGCCGACCGTGTGGCCGAACACGCCCGAGGTTGCGCGGCCGACCATCTCCCCGTCCAGATGGACCGGCTCGTTGCCCCAGGGGTCGGCGTCGTCCGCGTCCACCTCCAGGGTAACGAATGCCTGGGGCACGCCTTCCTCCCTTTGCCGGACCAGCGCGTCGCGGCCGAGGAAAGCCGGCTTGTTGAGCGCGATGAAACGGTCGAGGCCGGCCTCGAAGGCGGAATATTCGGTCGTGAGGTCCATGCCCCACATGCGGTAGGACTTCTCGACCCGGAGCGACTCCATCGCCCGCATGCCGACCCCGCCGATGCCGAATTCCGCGCCCGCCGCCATGAGCGCGTCGTAGAGCCCGGTCTGGTACTCGATCGGGTGGTGGAGTTCCCATCCGAGCTCGCCCACGAAATTGACGCGCAGCGCGCGCACCGGGGCCATGCCGACGCGGATGTGCCGGCCGGTAAGCCAGGGGAAGGCCTCGTTGGAGAGGTCCGTGTCGGTCAGCTTCTGCAGCACGGCGCGGGACCGGGGACCCACCAATACCAGTACGCCGTGGCGTTCGGTGATGTTGTCGAGGCCGACGGAGCCGTCGCCGGGCAGGGCCTTGGCCAGGTAGTCGTGGTCGTAGCGTTCCGCCGCGCCCGAGGACACCAGGTAGAACTCGTCCGGCCCGTCCCGCATGATCGAGAACTCGGAACGGACGCCGCCGGTCGATGTCAGCGCATGGCCGAGGCGAAGCGCGCCCGTCTTTTTCGGCATCCGGTTGGCCAGCAGCCCGTCCAGGAACGCCTCCGCGCCGGAGCCTGAAACGCGGAACTTGGAAAAGCCGGTAATGTCGATCAGCCCCACCCGCTCGCGCGCGGCCCGGCATTCTTCGCCCACATGCGCGAACCAGTTGGTGCGCCGGAAGCTCCACTCGTCGCGCGCGGGCACGTCGGCCGGCGCGAACCAGTTGGGCCGCTCCCATCCGTAGCGCTGCCCGAACACCGCTCCCGCCGCCTCGTGCCGGCCGTGAACCGGGCTCGTCTTCGCCGGCCGCGCCGCCGGGCGTTCCTCGTCCGGATAGTGGACGGTGAAGACGTTGCGGTAGGCTTCCTCGTTCTTCTCGACCGCGTAGCTCTTGTTCGCGTAGGCGCCGAACCGGCGCGGGTCCACGGCGATCAGGTCTATGGGCGGCTCGCCGCTGTCCATCCATTCCGCGAGGAAGCGCCCGGCCCCGCCGGCCGCCGTCACGCCGAAACTGAAGCCCTCGGCGAGCCAGAAGTTCCTCAGGCCGTAGGCCGGACCGATCAGCGGGTTGCCGTCGGGCGTGTAGGGAATGGCGCCGTTCACCACGTCCTTGATGCCGGCTTCGCCGAAGATCGGCACGCGGTGGATCGCCGCCTCGATGTGGGGCTCGAGCCGGTCCAGGTCGCCGGGAAACAGCTCCTGCCCGAAATCGTCGGGCACGCCGTCCACGAAGCAGGCGGGGGCGCCCGTTTCGTAAGGACCGAGGATCAGCCCGTCGCGCTCCTCGCGAAGATAGTAGGAGGCGTCGCTCTCCCGCAGCACCGGCATTTCCGGCAGGCCCTCGGCATGGCGGGCGGTCAGCGCAGGGTGCGAATCGGTCACGATATACTGGTGCTCGACCGGAATGACCGGCACGTCGAGGCCGACCATCGCCAGCGTCTGGCGGCACCAGGAGCCCGTAGCGGTCACCACATGTTCGGCGACAATCTCGCCCTTGTCGGTCACGACCCGCCACGCGCCGTCCGGCTCGGGCCGGATGTCCACGACCTTCGTGTGGCGGCGGATCTCCGCGCCGCCCGAGCGCGCGCCGGTCGCCAGCGCGTTGGTGAGATCGACCGGGGCCACATGGCCGTCATGCGGGTGGAACAGCGCGCCCGCCAGCCCCTGCGTGTTCGCCAGCGGCCACAGGGCCCGAACTTCGTCGGGTCCGATCATCTCGAACGGCACGCCGATGGTGTTCGCGGTGCCGCAATATTTCCGGTACTCGTCCATGCGGTCGCGGTTGGTCGCGAGCCTGAGATTGCCGGTGACGTGGAAGCTCACATCCTGCCCGGTTTCGGCTTCCAGCGTCTTGTAGAGATCGACCGAATATTTGTGGATCTGGCCGACGCTGTAGCTCATGTTGAACAGCGGCAGCAGGCCCGCCGCATGCCAGGTGGAGCCCGCCGTCAGCTCCGACTTCTCCAGCAGCACGGTGTCCGACCAGCCCAGCTTCGCGAGGTGGTAGGCGACCGAGACGCCGACGCAACCGCCGCCTATGACCACGGCCCGGGCATGAGTGCGCATGGGTTGGGCTCCTTCCCTCTGAGGCTTGCGGAACCTGCCTCAGGCCCGCGCCCGCAAGCGTTCCATTCGCGACATCGAATATGCCTCTCACGACAAGCTGTCGCATAGGGGAAACTCTTGGTCGCGCCGCGACCGTAACGAAGGGCTGCGGCGCGGGACTTTCCCTTGCATGAACACGGACGGCTTTTCCATCGAGACGACGCCGGGCGGCGCCCGCAAGGTCGGCTCCTTCGCGGCGTTGCTGCCCCAGGGCACGCGGGTCTTCGTCACGCATCTGCCGGACGGCGCGCTGGACGATATCGTCAGGACGGCCGCGCGGCTGGCGGGGGCCGGCATGGCGCCGGTCCCGCATATCGGCGCCCGCCATCTGGAGAGCCGGGCCGTCCTGGAGCGCCATCTGGACGCCCTGCGGGCGGTCGGCGTCCGGGAAGCGCTGCTGGTCGGCGGCGACCGCGGCAGGCCGCTCGGTCCATTCCCCGAAGCAGGAGACCTGATCGGGCCTGCCGCAAGGCGGTTCGAGCGGCTCTATTTCGCCGGTCATCCCGAGGAAGACCGCGACGCCGTGCTGCTTGCCAGGATCGACAGGACGGTCGCTGCGGGAGCGCGTGCGGCGGCGGTCTCCCAGTTCGTGTTCGAAGCCGAAGCGGTGCTTGCTTGGGAAGAGCGGATGGCGCGCCTGGGAAACAAGGCGCCGATCCGGGTCGGGCTGCCCGGCGTCGCAACCCCGGCGGCCCTGTTGAAATACGCCAGGGCCTGCGGCGTCGGGCGCTCGCTGCGCGGGCTGTGGCGGGACGCCCGCCTCCTGCGGATGGCCGGGCACTGGACGCCGGCGGGGCTCATTGCCGGCCTGCGGGAGGCGCCGCCGTCCGTGGAAGGGCTGCATTTCTTCCCGTTCGGGGGCTTCGCGGAAACGGCGGCCTATCTGGCGGAGGCGAGACAGGCCCCGTCCGAAAGGCGGTGGAACCAGTCATAGGCGGTGCGCCGCGTGCGCCCGTCCACATTGGGCGCACCCGGGCCGTCCGAGACATCGACGGTGCGCAGGTCGAGGCTGATGCGCGTGCGCCCTGTCCGGTTCGGCCGGCTGGCGTGGAGATGGGCGCCCGAGAAGCAGAGCAGCTCTCCCGGCTCGATCAGCACGGGGTCTCCCGGCTCTTCCGGCCTCGCGGCTTCCGGCAATAGCGGGTAGTCGCCTCCGGCGGTACGCAGCGCCTCGATATCCCACCCGGCGCTGCTGTTGGGAACCGGGCGGTCGAAATAGGCGGGCCAGATCTCCATCGTGGCGCCCGGCTCGACGGGAAACACGGGCGCCCACCAGTTCAACTGGGTCATGATGTTGGACCCCCAGCTGTCCCGATGCGGCGGCAGGTCGCGCAGGCGGCGCGTCCGGCAGGCCGGCCGGCCCGGCTGGAACCGCAGAATCGCGCGGTCGCGATAGGTCGTCTCCGGGTCGAAGCCGAGCTCCGCGAAAAGAGCCGAGAGCAGGTCCGGCACCGCATCGGAGGTCATGAAGCACCGCCGCGCCGCCATGGCCTTCTTGCGCCACAGGCCGCTGTCGAGCCGGCCTTCGTCCCGGACCGGATCGTCGAAGGCGTCAAATGCGACGTCCCGCGCGTGCCTCAGCAATGCGTCGAGCGTCTCCAGCCGGCGGAACAGGATCAACTCGCCCCGGAAGGCGCGCCGGGCGATTGCCGTCATGCCTGCCTTGCGTCGATCAGGCTGCGCCTGATTTCGCGCGAGGCTTCGATCAACCGCTCGATCTCCTCGCCCTCGCCCCGGCGTATGGCCCGCTGCGGGCGGGAGATGTCCTCCAGCAGCCTGCCGCACGCATCCGGCGCCGCAGACAGTGCCGTCCAGCGGCAGGGCCGACGGTCGCGAGTGCGCGTCTCCGGCGTTCCATGGTTCAGCGTCAGCGTTCGTTGCATGCAAGGCTCCCGGCAAGCGCGCCGACGACCGCCGCACCTTACAATCTTCAGCCGGAATCCCTTCCGGGCGGCTCCACGCGGACGGTCACGATATCCTGGTCATGATATTGCTGATGACGGACCGTGGACGCCAGGTGTCGCAGCAGGCGAAGCGATACCTCCCGTTCGATCGCATCCTCGGTGCTCGCCTCACCCAACAGCGTGATCCGATCCTGGAGGTTCTCTTCGCTCTTCGCGGTGACAAACTCGAGGACTGCTGCGCCGTCTTCGCTCCGCGCCACCAGGCGCAACCGCCGGCGGCGGTCGGCTTCGGCAGCGTCTTCGTCCTCGCGAAGAAGTGTCAGCAGGGCCTCCTCGCTCACCGCATCGAGACGCGCCGCCATGGCGGCGTCCCAGCCGCGTCGCGCTGCGAACTTGCCGACGAAATCCCGGATCTCGCTGAAGGCCGAGATATCGAACTCCACCTCCATCCGGCTGCTGCGCGGTTTCGTCAACTCCACCAGCAAGGTCATGATGATGGCTGCAAGGCCGCCGGCTACCATGCCGTTAGGCGGAAGCCTGCCCGGCAAAAGAGAAGCAAGTTCGGGATACAGCACGCCGGCCTCAAAGCCCACTCCGATCCAGAACGAGAGTCCGACGATCAGCCCGTTGCGATAATCGAGCCCATCCTGGAGAACCACTTTCATCCCGATGGTAAAGATGGTCGCCATCATGATGGTGATGAACGCCGCTATGACCGGACTGGGTATCGCAAAGACCACGGCGAGCGCTTTCGGAAGGCATGCCATCAGGATAAGGGCCGCTCCCACCGCGACGCCGATGCGCCGGGAACTCAACCCGGTGATTTCGACCATCGCAGTACCGTTGGGGCGGAACCCGAGCGGCATCGCACCTGCAAGGGCGGACAGCAGATTGCCTGCCGCATCCGCGGCGACGGCGCCCTGGACCGCCCGGAAGTTCACAGCTCTCGGCTTCGCCCAGGAGGCATGCTGAATCGCCACGGAGCCACTCATGGTCTCGATCGTGCAGACCAGGGCAATGAACAGGAACGCCGGAAACAGTCCCCAGAATGCGGGTCCGAAGTCGATATCGATGCCCGGCCACCGGACTTCCGGGAAGCCGATCCACGAGGCATCGACAACACGGCTGACATCGTACAGGCCGAACGCGCCCGCTACCAACGAGCCGGCTACGATGCCGATGATGGGCGCCCAAAGACGCAGGGTTCCTCCTCCCTTCAGCACGATACAGCCGACAACGACCAGGGTCGTGATCGCGCTGAGAGGAGCAGCAAATGGGGGTGAATCTGGTGGTACGTTGCTGAACTGTTCAAAGATGACCGGCATCACCGTGACGGGCGTCAGCATGATGACCGTCCCGGTCACGGTCGGGGTCAGGATGCGCCGGAACAGAAAGAGCCGCCCGGCGAACGCGAACTGGAAGAGAGCAAAGGCCAGGACCAGGATAGCCAGCAGGGCGGGGCCGCCCGCGGCGAGCGCGGCGATGCTGACCGCGATGGCCGGCCCGGAGGTTCCTGTGATGATGATGTAACCGGCGCCGATCCGGCCGATCGGGCGCCCTTGCAGCATCGTGACCACGCCGCACAGGACAATGGAGGCGAACACCGCCCACAGCATCACCGCCTCGGACACGCCGGCAGCCGTGAACACGATTGTCGGAATCAATACCACCCCAGGCAGCACGAGGCCGGCATACTGCAGGCCGAGGCCCGCTGCGAGCGGCGCCGGGACCGCCGCGTCGGGGTGACGGCGATCTGTCATGTGCTCCTCCGACCGTTCGGTTCCGATGCCCGCATCTTCGTTGCCTGCGTCTGCAAGCCCATCGGTGCGCGCCCGCAGTACGAGCGGACTAACTTCCTGCTGTCGGGACCCCCAAAGGAACACCATAGGACAGCCGGAGGCGATTGACGAAGCCTCGCACCCTAGTGCTTCCGCGACAGAAGCGCACATCTGAGCCGCAGCCCGCAATGAACGTCAGGCGGCGCAGGCGGCTCCGCGCGCGCAGTCGAGCAATGCGTCGAGTGCATCCAGTTGCCGGATTACAACGAGCTCGCCGCAGAAGGCGCGCCCGGCGATGGCGTTCATGCCTGGTTCGCGTCGATCAGGCTCCGCCTGATTTCGCGCGAGACCTCGATCAGGCGCTCGATCTCTTCGCCCTCGCCCCAGCGTATGGCGCGCTGCAGGCGGGAGATGTCCTCCTGCAACCGGCCGCACACATCCAGCAGCGCATGGCGGTTGTTGAGGAAAATATCGCGCCACATGATCGGGTCGCTGGCCGCGATGCGGGTGAAATCCCTGAAGCCGCTCGCCGCGAATTTGACGACCTCCTGGCGAAGGTCCTGTTCCAGGTCGGCGGCGGTTCCCACGATGGAAAAAGCAACGAGGTGCGGGAGGTGGGAGGTGATGGCGAGCACGTGGTCGTGGTGCGCCGGGGTCATGGTTTCCAGCATCATGCCGGCCCGGCGCCAGAGGTCGCCCACCTTTTCGACGGCTTCCGCCGCCGTGCCCGGCGGCGGGGTGAGGATACACCAGCGGCCCCGGAAGAGTTCCGCAAACCCGGCTTCCGGCCCCGAATGCTCCGTGCCCGCCACGGGGTGCGCCGGCACGAAATGCACCCCGTCCGGAATGTGCGGGCCGAGGTCGCGGACCACCGTCTGCTTCACCGAGCCGACATCGCTGACGATGGCTCCGGGACGAAGCCGGGAGGCAATGGCCTCGCCGATGGCCGCATAGGCGCCGATCGGCGTGCAGACGACCACGAGATCGGCCCCGTCGGCGGCTTCCGCCGGGTCGTGGGTCGTGTCGTCGGCGATCCCGAGCCTCTCCACGGCGGCCAGCGTCTCCGCGCGCCGGGCGCAGGCGACGATGCTGCCGGCAAGCCGCTCCTGTTGCATCACCCTGGCCAGGGACGAGCCGATCAGGCCGATTCCGATCAGCGCGACCCGCTCGAACATCGGCTCGGTCACGAAACGAGCGTCCTGAGGGCGGCGACGACGGAGCGGTTGTCCTCCTCGCGTCCCACCGTCAGGCGCAGGCCGTCCGGGAAGCCGTAGCCGGCGACGCGGCGCGGGATCACGCCATGGCTCTGCAGGGCGGCCATAGCGGCTTCCACGTCCGGGAAACGGATCAGGATGAAGTTGCCGACGCTCGGCAGCACTTCGAAGCCCAGAGCCCGGACCTCATCCGTCAACCAGGGAAGCCACCTGTCGTTGTGCGCGCGCGAGAATTCGACATATCCGGCGTCCCGTATCGCCGCCACGCCCGCAGCCTGGGCGGCGGCATTGACATTGAAAGGCCCGCGCACCCGATGCAGCACGTCAACGACATTGGGCGGACAGTAGGCCCAGCCGAGCCTGAGCGCCGCCAGCCCGTAAATCTTGGAGAAGGTGCGCGTCATGACGGTGTTGCCGCCGGCCTCGACCAGTTCGCGCCCGTCCGCATAGTCGTTGCGGCCGACATATTCGGCATAGGCCGCATCCACCACCAGCAACACGCTCTCCGGCAGCCCGCCGCGTAGCCGGGCCAGCTCCTCGCCGGAGATGTAGGTGCCGGTCGGATTGTTCGGATTGGCGACGAAGACCAGCTTGGTGCGCGTCGTCACGGCCGCCAGGATCGCATCGACATCGGCGGTGAAGTCGCGCTCGGGGGCCACGACCGGATGGGCGCCGGCGGCGCGCGTCGCAATCGGATACATGGCGAAGCCGTGCTCGGGATAGATCACCTCGTCGCCCGGTCCGGCATAGGCATGGGCCAGCAGGGACAGCAGCTCGTCCGAGCCGGAGCCGCAGACGATGCGGTCCGGGTCGAGCCCGTGGACCTCGCCGATGGCGGCGCGGAGTTCGTCGGCAGCGCCGTCCGGGTAGAGATGCAGCGAGGATGCGAGACGGGAGAATGCCTCCGCCGCCTGCGGCGAGGGGCCGAGCGCATTTTCGTTCGAGGACAGCTTGACGACAGTCTCGACGCCTTCGATATCGCTTTCGCCGCCGACATAGGGCGCAATCTCCAGCACGCCGGCGCGGGGGGCAGGCACGGTCATCCTGCGGTCTCCTTGAGAACGATCGGTACGGCATAGCCGCCGACGGGGATCATATCGGCGCCGATCTCCCTTGCGGCAACCAGGAACCGGTCGCCGCAAGCCGTCAGGATCTCGCCGGCGGCTTCGGCGGCGATGGCGACGGCAAGGTCGTCGCCGCTCGGGTCCGGCGGATTGCGCGCAATCACGAGCGCGCCGGGAGCGCCCACCGGGTAGAGGCCGGGAGCGAACGGCAGGCGGGCGACAATGTGGAGGGGGGGATCGAGTTCGGCCAGCAACGGCCACCAGGGTTCGTCATCGTCGAGGGACGCCACGCCGACAGTCGCCTCGCCGGCGGCGACGGCCTGGACGACGGCGCGTGCGCCCGAGGCGCGGGAATGCCGGGCCGCGCGGAAATGGTTCCGGGCGCGTTCCCAGGCATTCGCGCTGCCGCTCGCGACATGCAGCGGATGACCTTCTATCGTGAAGCTCGCCCCGATCACCTCTCGCCAGACGCTCAGCAGGGAAGCGGTCGGAAAGGGTGCGCTGTCGGTGGCGGCCAGCCGGCGCATCAGCGCAGCCTCGCGTCCGGGGCGATAGACATCGGCAAGGCCGCGGTCGCGTTTGTCCACGCCGACGAGTTCGACCACCCGCGCCCGCTCGCGCAGGCTTTCCAGAATCGCGAGGTCGCAGCGGTCGATCTGTTGCCGGAATGCGGCAAGTGCTTGTTCGGCGGGGCTGTCGTTCATCGGGGCGCCTCTTAGCCCTGTGCGGGCGGGTTGACAATGCGGCGGCCCGTATCGATACCGGCGCAACGCCATCGGGAAGGTCTATTCATGCCACGCTATCGCATCGCGTCCATTCCGGGAGACGGTATCGGCAAGGAGGTTGTGCCCGAGGGCGTCGGGGTTCTGGAGGCGGCCGGGCGGCATCACGGCATCGATTTCGACTTCGAGACCTTCGACTGGTCCTGCGAACGATATGCGGAAACCGGACGCCTCATGCCGGAGGACGGTCTCGACCGGCTGGCGGCGTTCGACGCGATCTTTCTCGGCGCCGTCGGCTGGCCGACCGTGCCCGACCATGTATCGCTGTGGGGCCTGCTGATCCCGATCCGCCGGCGCTTCGACCAGTATGTGAACCTCCGGCCGGTGCGCCTCCTGAAGGGAATCAGCTCGCCGCTGGCGGGCCGGGGGCCGGAAGACATCGACTTCTACGTCATCCGCGAGAATTGCGAGGGCGAATACTCCGAAATCGGCGGGCGCCTCTATGCGGGCACCGATGCGGAGACGGTGGTCCAGGAGACGGTGTTCACCCGGCGCGGCGTGGACCGCATCCTGCGTTACGCCTTCGAACTGGCGGAAACGCGACCGCGCCGGAAGGTCACCTCGGCCACGAAGTCCAATGGCATCATCCACACCATGCCCTACTGGGACGAGCGCTTCCGGGCCATTTCCGGCGAATATCCGGATATCGCCACGGACCAGTATCATATCGACATCCTGACGGCGCACTTCGTCCAGCACCCGGACTGGTTCGATGTCGTGGTCGGGTCGAACCTGTTCGGCGACATCCTCTCGGACCTCGGGCCGGCCGTGGCCGGGTCCATCGGCATTGCGCCGTCCTCCAACATCAATCCGTCGGGCGACATGCCCTCCATGTTCGAGCCGGTGCACGGCTCGGCCCCGGACATTGCCGGACGCGGCGTCGCCAATCCCATCGGCCAGATCTGGTCGGGCGCGATGATGCTGGAGCATCTGGGCCACGAAGACGCGGCGAGAGCCATCGAAAGAGCCATCGAAACGGTCCTGACCGGAGCCGGGCCGCTGACCCCCGACATGGGCGGCAACGGCACGACCGCGGAGCTCGGGCAGGCTATCGCCGAAGCCCTGTAGCGCGCTCCGTCAGGCGGGAGGTTGAATGGAACCCAGCGAAGCCGGACGCCACGTAAGATACGCCGCCGACGAGAAGCCTCCGGCGCCGCTGGCGTTCGGCCTCGGCCTCCAACTGGCAATGCTCACCATTGCCGGGATCGTGCTCACGCCCGCCATCGTGGTCCGCGCCGCCGGGGGCGGCGACCCTTACCTGTCGTGGGCGGCCTTCGGGGCCGTTGCGGTGTCCGGCGTCACGACCATCGTCCAGGCGGTGCGCGTCGGCCGCATCGGCGCCGGCTATGTCCTGCTTATGGGCACGTCGGGCGCGTTCATCGCCGTCTGCATCGGGGCGTTGGCGCAAGGCGGCCCGGCGCTGCTCGCCACGCTCGTCGTCATTTCGTCGCTCTTCCAGTTCGCGCTGGCGGCGCGCCTCTCCCTGGTCCGCCGTATCTTCACGCCGTCCGTTGCCGGCACCGTCATCATGCTGATCGCGGTCACGGTCATGCCGATCGTCTTCGGCATGCTGGACCAGGCGCCGGAAGGAGCGCCGGCGCTCGCCGCTCCCATGTCGGCCGCCGTCACCATCGCCGTCATCGTGGCGATGGCGCTGGCCGCGAAGGGGGTCTGGCGGCTCTGGGCGCCGGTCATCGGGGTCGTGGTCGGGTCGGCGGTAGGCGGCGCATTCGGCATCTACGACTTCGGGCGCGTTGCCGAGGCCGCCTGGATCGGGTTCCCCGAAGGAGGATGGCCGGGATTCGATCTCGAATTCGGGCCGGCTTTCTGGGCGCTCCTTCCGGCATTCGTGCTGGTCACGCTTGTCGGCGCCATCGAGACGGTGGGGGACTCCATCGCCATCCAGCATGTTTCCTGGCGGGAGCGCCGGGCCGTGGACTACCGGGCGGTAGAAGGCGCGGTCGCCGCGGACGGGATGGGCAACCTGCTGTCGGGCCTGTTCGGCACGGTCCCGAACACGACCTACTCGACCAGCATATCCGTGACCGAGCTGACCGGCGTGGCCGCCCGCCGGGTCGGGGTTGCCGTCGGCCTGATCTTCCTTGTGCTGGCCGTGCTGCCGAAGGGGCTTGCGATCGTTCTGGCGGTTCCCGGTCCGGTCGTCGCCGCCTATGCGATCGTGTTGCTGGCCATGCTGTTCGTGGTCGGCATGAGGATCGTGGTGCAGGACGGCATCGACTACCGCAAGGGGGTGGTCGTGGGGGTTTCCTTCTGGGTCGGCGTCGGCTTCCAGAACGGCGCGGTCTTCCCGGAGTTCTTCGCCGAGTTCGCCGGCGGACTGCTGCAGAACGGCATGACGGCCGGCGGCGCCACTGCCATCTTCCTGACGATATGCCTGGAAGCGGCGAGGCCGCGCCGCAGCCGGATGGAGGCCGCATTCGACGCCTCCGCCATCGGGGCCGTCAGCGCCTTCCTGAAGGCGTTTTCCGCCCGCAGCGGCTGGTCGGAGGGCATGGCGCAACGGCTGGACGCCGTCGGCGAGGAGACGTTGCTGACGCTGATCGAGCAGAATGACGACCGGGACATAGCCGGACCCAGGCGCCTGCGCGTTTCGGCGTCGCGCGAGGAAGGGGGAGCGGTGCTGGAATTCGTCGTCGCCGCCGGTGACGACGATGACAATCTGGAGGACCGCATCGCGCTGCTCGGAGAGCACACGGCCGGCACGCCCGTCGAGCACGAGATTTCCCTGCGGCTGCTGCGGCATCTCGCATCGTCGGTGCGCCACCAGCAATATCACGACACGGATGTCGTGACCGTCCATGTGAAGGACGGCTAGGAGCGCGCGCCGCTTTTCCCGCTAACCGGCTTCCGTTACGGTCGCCCGGCAAAGGACGGGAGACGGACATGCCCGGAACAGCGGTGACGGACATTCAGGTGGTGCCGACGGGCAGCGCACTCGGCGCGGACATCGTCGGGATCGACCTCGCGCGGGACATCGACGATGCCGCGTTCCGCAGCATAGAGGACGCCTGGCACGAGCATCTCGTGCTGCGCTTCCGCGGGCAGGCGCTGGACGACGACACCCTGGCGGCCTTCTCGCGCCGCTTCGGGGAACTGGACATGGCGCCGACGGGGCGCGGCGGCAAGCCGTTCAATCCCGACCGGCCCGAGATCGTCGTGGTCTCCAATATCGTCGTGGACGGAAAGCCGGCCGGCGCGCTCGGCAACTCCGAGCTCGTCTGGCACCAGGACATGACCTACAACGACATCCCGCCCAAGGCGAGCCTGCTCTACGGCATAGAGGTCCCGGAGGTCGGCGGCGCCACGCAGTTCTACAACCTCTACAAGGCGTATGACGCGCTGCCCGACGAGCTTCGCCGGCGGATCGGGGGCCTCCGCTGCAAGCACGATGCGACGCGCTCGTCCGACGGCGGCCTGCGCCACGGTTACGAGGAGGAATACTCGAACGAGGACCGTCCCGGCGCCGTGCATCCCCTGGTCCTCGTCCATCCGGGAACCGGCCGCAAGGCGCTGTGCGTGGGTCGCCGCCCGAACGCCTGGATCGTCGGCCTTCCGGACGATGAAAGCGATGCCCTGCTCGACGAGATCTGGGCGCATATCGAGCGCTGCGGGTTCGTCTGGACGCAGGACTGGCAGGTCGGGGACCTGGTGATCTGGGACAATCGCTGCACCCTGCACCGGCGCGACACGCTGCCGGCAGGCAGCCGGCGCCACATGCACCGCACCCAGGTCCGCGACACGGCGCGTCCGGCCGCTCCCTGATCCGGGCTAATCCAGCAGTTCGGCGAGACGGAGTTCGGCGATCCGTTCGACCTGGCGGCAGGCTTCGGCGAATTCGGTTTCGGAATCGTTGGCGGTGCGGCGCTCGAAGGCTCGCAGGATGCCGGCCCGGTCGTGGTCGCGCACCGCGATGATGAACGGGAAGCCGTGCCTGGCGGTGTAGGCGCCGTTCAGCTCGGTAAAGCGGGCGCGCTCGCGGTCGGTCAGCGCGTCGAGGCCGGCGGACGCCTGTTCCGCCGCCGAAGCCTCGGTCAGACGGCGGGCGGCCGCCAGCCGGCCGGCCAGGTCCGGGTGGGCTTTCAGCACGCCGAGCCGTTCCGCGCCGCTGGCGGAACGGAACTTCCTGGCCAGGGCGCTCAGCAGGCCGACTGAGGTGTCGTGCGCCGGCCCGAGCTCGTCGTCCCAGGCGCGCTCCGCGATCCAGGGCGAATGCTCGAAAACGCCGCCGAACCGCGCAACGAAGGTTTCGCGGTCCATGTCCGAGGGCCGCTCGCGCGCCGCCGCCGGCGGATGCACCGCCTGCCAGTGGCGGGCGATGTCTATGCGCCGGGCGAACCAGACGGCCCCGCGGCCCGCCGCATATTCGGCGAAGCGCGTCAACGCCATGAACCGGCCGGGCCGTCCGGCCAGCCGGCAATGCAGCCCGACCGACATCATCTTCGGACTGCCCGCCTCGCCCTCGGCATAGAGCGCATCGAAACTGTCGCGCAGATAGGCAAAGAACTGGTCGCCGGAATTGAAGCCCTGCGCCACGGCGAACCGCATGTCGTTCGCATCCAGAGTGTAGGGGACGATCAGCTGGTCGCGCCCGCCGATGCGGACCCAGTAGGGCAGGTCGTCGGCATAGGCGTCGGACACGTAATCGAAACCGCCTTCCTCGGCGGCGAGCGCGACCGTGTTGGCGGAGCAGCGCCCCGTGTACCAGCCGCGCGGGCGCTCCCCTGTGACTTCGGTATGCAGGCGTATGGCTTGCGCCAACTGCTCGCGCTCCTCCTCAAGCGGCATGTCCCGGTATTCGATCCATTTGAGGCCGTGGCTGGCGATCTCCCAGCCGGCGGACTGCATGGCGGCCACCTGCGCCGGGGAGCGCGCCAGCGCGGTCGCCACGCCATAGACCGTGACAGGGATGCCGAGGCCGGTGAACAGCCGGTGAAGCCGCCAGAATCCGGCGCGGGCGCCGTATTCGTAGATCGACTCCATGTTCCAGTGCCGCTGGCCCGGCCAGGGCTCCGCGCCGACGATCTCCGAAAGGAACGCCTCCGAGGCGGCATCGCCGTGCAGGATGCAATTTTCGCCGCCTTCTTCGTAGTTGACGACGAACTGGACCGCGATCCGGGCGTCTCCCGGCCATTGCGGGTCGGGGGGCTCGGGCCCGTAACCGTGCAGGTCCCTTGGATAGCGCAGCATTGCCTTCTCCGTCCCGCCAACCAATTTCAACGATCCCCGCCTGTGTTGATTGTAAAAATGGGGATTGCTAGCGTGCAACACCACTGCCTGCCGACAGGAAGGCTCCGAACGAGTCCGGGGGGCGCCGATGGCTGACGGCCGGCTGACCACTCATGTGCTGGATACGGCGCTCGGCCGTCCCGCAGCGGGCCTCGCGCTCCGGCTCTACAGGCTGGACGGGGGCGACCGCCGCCTGCTCGGGTCCGCCGTCACCAACACCGACGGGCGAACGGACGGGCCCTTGCTGGAAGGCGAGGAGTTCCGTGTCGGCGCCTATGAGATCGAATTCGAGGCGGGCGACTATCATCGCGCCGTGGGTGCGGGCGCGGACAGGCCGTTTCTAGACACGGTGCCGGTGCGGTTCGGCATTTCGGAAGCCGGGGCCAGCTACCATGTGCCGCTGCTGCTCTCGCCCTTCGGCTATTCGACCTATCGGGGCAGCTAGGCCATGACTGCGGTGCGCCGCGAGCTCCGGTTCCTGGTGAATGACGAGGAGGTCGCGCTCGGCGATGCCGGCGCGGGCGACAGCCTGCTCGACTTCCTGAGGCTCCGCCGCGGCCTGCGGGGCACCAAGGAAGGCTGTGCGGAAGGGGACTGCGGCGCCTGCACCGTGCTGGTGGGCCGGCTGCGCGATGGCGAAGTCCATTACGAGGCCGTCAATAGCTGCATTCGGCTCCTGCCCAGCGTCGATTGCTGCCATGTCGTGACCGTCGAGCACCTCTCCGGCGCGGAAGGCGGGCTGCACCCGGTCCAGCAGGCCATGGTCGATTGCCACGGCAGCCAGTGCGGCTTCTGCACGCCCGGCATCGTCATGGTGCTGGTTGCGCTCTGGCTGGAGCGGCCGAGGCCGTCGGAAGCCGAAGTCCGGCGGGCGCTCCAGGGCAATCTCTGCCGCTGCACCGGCTATGCGCCGATCCTGCGCGCGGCGGCGGCGGCCGGCGACTACGGCCTGCCCGAAGACGACGGGCTGGTGCGGAATCGCGAGGCGGTTGCCGCGCGCCTGGCGGCAATGGCGGACGGAAACCGGGTCGAACTGGCCGGCGGCGGCGTTGTCGTTCCGGCCGACGGGGACGATCTGGCGGACGCGCTGGAAGCACAGCCGGCGGCCACCATGGTTGCGGGCGCGACCGATGTCGGCGTGTGGGTCAACAAGGAGCTGCGGGACATTGCGCCGGCTGTGTTCATCGGCCATCTGGACGGGCTCGGCCGGATTGCCGCGAAAGGCGGGACAATCGCAATCGGCGCGGCGGTATCCTATTCGGATGCGGAGGCCGCCCTGACGGAGGCCGTGCCGGGCCTCGCGGACTACTGGAGCCGCATCGGCGGCTGGCAGATACGCAATATGGGCACGGTCGGGGGCAACATCGCCAACGGCTCGCCCATTGCCGACCTGCCGCCCGTCCTGATCGCGCTCGGGGCCGAGCTGGTCCTGCGAAAGGGCCGGGAGCGGCGCGCCATCCCGCTTGAAGCCTATTTCCTGGACTACGGCCGGCAGGACCTGGAGCCCGGCGAGTTCGTGGAGGCGGTGCGCGTGCCGGTTCCGGCGGAGGATGCCCGGCTCGGCTTCTACAAGGTCTCCAAGCGCCGCGACGAGGACATCTCTTCGGTCTGCGCCGGCTTCATGGTCCGTGTCCGGGACGGCCGCATGGAAGAGGCGCGGCTGGCTTTCGGCGGCATGGCCGCCACGCCCAGACGGGCCGAAGCCGCCGAAGCGGCGCTGCGCGGCCGGGAGTGGGGGGAGGCCGCCATCGAGGCTGCGGGGCAGGCGCTGGAACGGGACTTCACGCCGATATCCGACTGGCGCGCCTCGGCGGAATACCGGGCGCTGGTCGCGCGGAACCTGCTGAAGCGCTTCTATCTGGACCGGTCGGGGACGGTGCCGCCATGACCGGCCCCGCACTCCGCGAACATATGCACCGCGCGCACCGGCACGATTCCGCCGCCAGGCATGTGACGGGCCTCGCCGCCTATGCCGACGACATGGTGGAGCCGACCGGCATGCTGCATGCCTGCCTCGGGCTCTCGACGGCGGCCCATGCCGGCATATCGGAGCTGGACCTCGCGGAAGTCCTGAGCGCGCCGGGCGTGGTCGGGGTGCTGACGGCGGCCGACATTCCCGGCGAAAACGACATCAGCCCCGTCGGGGCGGGCGACGACCCGGTCTTCGCGGACGGCGTCGTTTCCTTCTACGGCCAGCCCGTGTTCGCGGTCGTGGCGGCGACGCGGGCCGAGGCCAGGCGCGCCGCGCGCCGCGCGCGGGTCGTCTATGAGCCGCGGCCGGCCGTCTTCGAGGTGGAGGACGCCCTCGAAACCGTGTCGGAGCCGCTGACGCTTGCGCGGGGCGATGTCGAGGCCGCGCTCGACGCGGCGCCGCGCCGCCTGCAGGGCGCGTTCCGGGTCGGAGGCCAGGACCATTTCTACCTGGAGAGCCATATCGCGTTCGCCCTGCCGGGAGAGGACGACGAGGTCCGGGTGGTGTCATCGACCCAGCATCCGAGCGAAGTGCAGCATATCGTGGCCCATGTGCTTGCGGTTCCATCGAGCGCGGTGACGGTGAACGTGCGGCGCATGGGCGGGGCGTTCGGCGGCAAGGAAAGCCAGTCGAACCTGTTTGCGGCCGTCGCCGCGCTCGCCGCCCGGAAATTCGGCCGCGCGGTCAAGCTGCGCCCTGACCGGGACGACGACATGACCGCTACCGGCAAGCGCCACGACTTCCGCGTCGATTACGATATCGGGTTCGACGATGAGGGGCGCATCCTTGCCGTGGACAGCGTGCTGACGGCGCGCTGCGGCTTTTCCGTGGA
>JAJDYL010000085.1 GCA_022825195.1 Alphaproteobacteria bacterium | reverse complement strand
CTGCTCGTGGCGCACATCGACCATGCGGATGCCCTCATTGGCGCATTCGGTCTCCGCCAGCAGCATCGGGCCGCCCATCAGGAAAAACATCTCGTCGCAGCCCTGCCTGCGCAGCGCCTTGGCGAGGATCGCCGAACCCGTCAGTTCGCTCATCGGGTTTCCCTCTCTTCCGTCTTCGGTTCGTTCAGTGGATTTTCTGCGCCCCGATCAGAGCGTCGAGTTCGCCGAGGCGGCGGCGGACGGCCAGTTCCAGGGCAGTCAGCACAAAGGACGGGGTCGCCGGGGGAAGCACGGCGGAGAAAGCGAGTTCCACCGGGCCGTCCGGAGCCTGGAGGGCCAGCATGGTCGCTTCGCGCGTGTTCCCGGAGATGTCGAGCCGCCACATTTCCGGTACGCCCAGCCGGCGGCAGAAGGCAGGCTTGTCCCCGTCGCCGGCGCTTCGCTCGACCTCGATCACGAGCGACGGCGGCGTGTGCAGCTCGAACGCTTCCAGTTCCGGCTCGCCCCGCTCGTAAGCCTGTTCCCAGCGCTCGGCGGTCTCGCCCAGATAGTAGCAGGCGTCGGGTTCGGCGCCGGTGTTCTCCGGGTCTTCCGGCCGGCGCCACCGTGTCGATCCCAGCGCGACAACGGGGATGCCGGCCCTGTCGACGGCGTCCATCAGCCGGCCGGTGCCCCAGGCGTAACGCTCATGCTTCGAGGACGGCGTCATGAGCGCGACAAGGCCGCCGGCGGGATCGATGAACACCCGGCGCGCAATGCTGTTCCAGTCGAGCTTCGCCAGGAGCGGCACGGCCTCCGGATCGACGCGGAAGCGCGTGTATTCCGACCCCATGCTGCCGATGCTTCGCTCCATGAGCCTCCGGTCCCGGAAAGACGCCGCAGGATAGCACTATAGCCGTTGGCGTACCGGCGGCGGAAGCCCGACCGGCTTCAGGACAGGACGAATCCCTCATAGCCGTTGGCCGCCGAAGCCTCGCATTTCTCCCGGTAGAGCGGTGCGCCGGCGCCGTAGAGCAGGAAGACGCGTCGGCTCTTGTCGGACCGGTTGGGATTGACGCCCATGAACCAGCTGTCGACCTTGGAATAGAGCATCCGCGAGGCGCTTTCATGAACATGTTCGGTCCATTCCGCCTCGGCGGCCTCGCTCGCCTCCATCCGCCTCACGCCGCGCTCGCGAAGGCGCCGGATGCAGTCCGCCACCCACTCGACATTCTGCTCGCTGCAGCGGGGGATGTTGCAAAAGGAGGAGGCATTGTGCGGGCCGACCAGGGTGAACATGTTGGGGAAGCCGGAAATCTGGATGCCGAGCAGCGTCTTCGGCCCGTCCGCCCATTTCTCCTTCAGGCTCAGCCCGTCGCAGCCGCGGATGTCGATGCGGTCGAAGCCGCCGGTCACGGCATCGAAGCCCGTTGCATAGACCAGGATGTCGAGCTTGTGCTCCTCGCCTCCCGCCATGACGCCGTCCGGCGTGATGCGCTCGATCGGCGCCTCGTTCAGATCGACGAGGGTGACGTTCTCGCGGTTGAAGGTCTCGTAATAGCCGGTCTCCATCGGGACGCGGCGGGTGCCGAAACCGTGGTCCTTCGGCACCAGTTTCTCCGCCGTCTCCGGGTCGCGGACGCGCTCGCGGATCTTGCGGGCCATGAAGTCCGAGATCGTGCGGTTCGCGGCCTCGTCCACGAAAGTGTCGCGGAAATTGCCCATCCAGATGCCGAAGCCGGGCTCGCCGTAGAGCTGCTCGTAAAAGGCCTCGCGCTCCTCGGCCGACACCTCCATCGCCTTGCGCCGGTCGGCGTCGTGGATGAAGCCGCCGTGCGAGGCGCGGCAGCGGGCGAAGATCGCGTCGTAGCCGGCCTTGATCCGGGCCTGGGTCCCGGCGTCGATGGGCGCGTTGTGGAGCGGCGCGCACCAGTTGGGGCTGCGCTGGAACACCGTCAGATGGCCCGCCGTCTCGGCGACCACCGGAATCAGTTGCACGGCGGTCGCGCCGGTGCCGATGACGCCGACGCGCTTGCCGGCAAGCTCCAGCGGTTCGTGCGGCCAGTCGGAGGTATGGAAGGAGGGGCCGCGGAACTCCGCCATGCCCTCGATGTGCGGCATTTGCGGGATGGAGAGCGGCCCCACCGCCGTGACGAGCCAGGAGGCCCGCACGCGATGCCCGTCCTCCGCCTCCACGTCCCATGCCAGCCCCGCCTCATCCCAGCTTGCCCGGACGATCCGGGTGCGGAAGCGGATATCGCGGCGCAGGTCGAACTTGTCGGCAACGAAATTGACGTAGCGCAGCGTCTCCGGCTGGGGCGAGAAATGCTCGCTCCATTCCCACTCCTGCAGCAACTCTTCGGAGAAGGAAAAGCCGTAGCTGTAGCTTTCGGAGTCGAACCGCGCGCCCGGATAGCGGTTCCAGTACCAGGTGCCGCCGACATCGCCGCCGGCCTCGAAGACGCGCACCCGCAGCCCGAGCTCCCTGAGCCGGTAAAGCTGGTAGAGGCCGGAAATCCCCGCGCCGATGACGATGGCGTCGAATTCCTCGCAGTGCGCCGCCGGGCTCATGCCGCGAAACTCCCGCCGAGCTCGTCCTCGATGAAGATGCGCACGATCTCCTCGAAGTCGGCGTCGGTCTCGAAGCCGAGCGCCTTTCCCCTGGCCGGATCGAAATGCGCGGCCCAGCCGTTCACGATCCGCTGGATGAACGGGTCGGGCTCGAAGCGGACGCGCGCCGCCACCCGCTCGCCGGCGACGCCCGCAAGCGCTGCCAGCATCTCGCTTACGGTGACGGTCAGGCCCGGCAGCGCCAGCATCCGGGCCGGCCCCCACGCCTCCGCCGGCATGGCCGCCGCCTTCAGCACCGCATCCACCACCTTGCGCGGCGAGAGCACATACATCGCCTGGTCCGGCTCCACCGGGCAAACGGCCTCCTCGCCCTGCAGCGGCTCGCGGATGATGGAGCTCGCCCAGGTCGAGGCCGCCTTGTTGGGCTTGCCGGGGCGCACGACGACCGTCGGGAAGCGCAGCGCCCGCCCGTCCACATAGCCCTTGCGCGCATAGTCCTGCACCAGCAGTTCGCCGATGGCCTTCTGCGTGCCGTAGGAGGTCTGCGGGTTCAAAATCAGTTCGTCGGAGATCGTGTCCGGCATCGCGCCGCCATAGACGGCGACCGAGCTGGCGAACACCAGGCGCGCCGGTTCGGGCAGGTCCCGGGCGGCGGCCAGCACGTTCATCGTGCCCTGGAGGTTGACGGTCATGCCGAGGTCGAAATCCTCTTCCGCCCCGGCGCTGACCACTGCCGCCATGTGGAAGATGGCGCCCGTGTCAGGCCCGATGGCGGCGCGGACCTGCTCCGGGTCGCCGATATCGCCGATGACGGCCTCGACGCGCGGGTCGTGCAGCAGGCGCGGGTCGGGCGCGGCCCGGTCGAACAGAACGACCCGCTCGACCGGCCGCTCCCGGCCTGCGGCGTCCGTGAGCGCGTTGAGTTCGAGCAGCCTGAGCGCCAGCCGCCGGCCGATGAAGCCGGCGCCGCCGGTTATCGCGACGCGCATGAGCCTTGCGTCCTCCTTGCAGGCAGGGGGGCCCGGAAATACCGGGGGCGGCGGGAAAATAGCCGGGGCGGCGAGGGCTGTCACGGCGGTTGCCCGGCTCCGGTCCGCATGTCAGGATGGCCGTCATGCCGGGTGCGAGGAGAGGGGCCGCCATGCGCGAAAAGCTGGGTATCGGCGCGGCGTTTCCGACGCTTTCGCTGAATCTGCTCGACCGGGGCCCCGCCGAGGTGCCCGCGGACATGCCCGGGCCGTGGAAGGTGGTGCTGTTCTACCGCGGCCACTGGTGACCCTATTGCCGCCGTCAGTTGGACGGCTTCCAGGAACTATGGCCGGAATTCGAGGCGCGCGGGGTCTCCGTGCTCGCCGGCAGCGTGGACGATGAGGAAAACGCCCGCAAGCTCGCCGACGGCAAGAGCTTTCCCTTCGCCTGGGGCATGACGCGGGCGGATGCGGACCGGATCGGCGCCTGGTGGGAGGACCGCCGCCAGATCGTCCAGCCCTCCGAGTTCATCCTCGACGAGGCCGGCGCGGTCCAGGTCTCCAGCTACAGCGACGGCCCGCTCGGGCGCATAGACGCCGCCGACGCGCTCAAGCTGATCGACTTATATGAATCGCGGAGGAAGGCGGGGGGCTGAACCGAGGCGAACGCCCTCGCGCTGCTTCCGGGTTGCGCGCGTCATTCGATCGGTCTATTGTCGTCATATGACGACATGCCGAGGAGGCGCCGATGGCAAGCCCGGCCACCGCCGATCCGAATCCCGCAAGTTCCGGCCCCGTCCTTTCGCCGGCCGATGCGGGCGAAACCGCCGGCATGGCGAGGCTGCTCGCCATCGCGGACCCGGACGATTGCAGCGATGTGAGCCTTGCGCGGCGCGTTGCCGGCGGTCTCCGGCCCGCCGCGGTGGCCGCGATAGCCGAGGCGTTCGGAGGCGACAGGAACCGGATCGTGGGGCCCGTCGTGCCGGAGGCGACCTTCAGGCGGGCGCGGAAGGCCGGCAGGCTGTCCAGGGAGCATAGCGGGCGGCTTTATGAAATCGCCCGCGTTGCGGTTGCCGCGGCCCGCGCATACCGCGGGAACCGCGAGCGGATGGAAGCCTTCATGACGCGCCCGCATCCCCTGCTGGAGGGAGAGACGCCCTTCGACATGGCACGGTCCGGTCCGGCGGGAGCGGATGCGGTCCTCAATCTTATCCGGCGGGCCGAGGCGGGCATCTCGCCCTGACCGGGCCGCGCAGGCTGCCGGAGACGGTCCGGGTCTTCCGGGTCGGCGACCCGGAGGGCCGGTTCCCCGTCTGGAGCGCGGAAGGCGCCCGGAGGGTTTCGGGCCGGTGGCATGAGGCCGGGGCTGCGGTGGTCTATTCCTGCGAAAGCTACGCGGCGGCCATGCTCGAAAAACTCGTCCAGTGGAACGGGATACTGCCCGGCAACCAGCATTTCGTGGAGGCCGCGGTCCCGAGAGGCGCTTCCTACGAGGTGGCGACGCCCGACATCGTGCCGGGTTGGGACAGGCCGGACCACCGCGCGTCGCGCCGTTTCGCAGCCGCCTGGTACGCGGAGCGGCGCAGTCTTGTCCTGTTCGTTCCCTCGCTCGTGGCGCGCATGGAGCGGAACGCCGTCATCAACAGCCTTCATCCGGAATTCCGGGATATACAGGTGTCGCTGGAGACGCCCGTGTGGTGGGACCGGCGGTTGTTCCATTGGCAGGAAAACGGGCCATGACGCCGGAGCCGGGGAGCATGACCCGCAGCCCGCCGGCGCACGCGCCACGCAGTCGAAACGGCCTTTATGAATCGCGGGCGCCGCCCCTGCCCTCCCGCGCCTCCGTCTCCGCCCGGCGGCCGATCAGCGCGTCAAGCTCGCGGATCTGGCCGTCCACCGCCAGTTCGAGGGCTTCGAGCACGAATTCCGGGGTGCAGAGAGGCAGCACGGCCGAGGCCGGGAGCGCCGCCGGCCCGTCCGGGGCCTGCAGGTCCAGTATGGAGACCTCGCGGCGGGCGCCGGCAATGTCGATCCGCCACATCTCGGGAACGCCGATCTCGCGGTAGAAGCGCGGCTTCGCCTCGTCGCCCCGGCTGCGCTCGACCTCGACGACGAGGTCCGGCGGGGTGGCTTCGACGAACGCCGCCAGCGCCTCGTCCCCGGCGCGGCGGGCATAGCCGCAGCGCTCCGCCTTGTCGCCGAGATAGCAGCAGGCACCGGGCTCTGCGCCGGTGTTTTCCGGGTCGCCGCGCCGCCGCCAGCGCGTCGAGCGCAGCAGGACGGCGCGGAGATCGTATTTCCTGTCCAGCGCTCTCATCAGGTCGTCCGCGCCGCTGGCGTAGCCTTCGTGCTGCGGGGACGGAGTCATAAGGGCGATAAGGCCGGTGACCGGGTCGATGAAGGCCCGTCTGGCGAGGCTGTTCCAGTCGAAATCCCGGAAGAGCGGCAGGGCTTCCGGGTCGATATGAAAGGTCCGGTATTCCGAACCCATGCTGCCGGTGCTGCGCTCCACGGTCCGATCCTCCCGGAAAGCTCCGTCCGCCTCATTATAGCCGGAACCCGCCGGCTTTACCCCCGGCCGGCCTGCCTGCGCCGCCAGTAGCGGGGGTCGAAAGCGACCTCGTGGCTCCAGAGGCCCCGGCCTTCGCGGCGGGCTTCGCTTTCAATGTCCTTGTAGCGGTCGCCGTAGGCGGCGATGGCGTGGCCGTTGCGGACGAGCCATGCGCCCACATCCTTGCCGTCGCAGGTCACGCGGCCCAGCACGCGGCCGTACTGGTCCACTCCCTCCACCGCCACCTCGACATGCCGGCCGCCGACCGCGCGGATGAGCGCGCGTTTCACCCGCTTGCCGTGCCTGAACCAGGTGCCGTCGCCGCGCTTCGCCCACTGGTCCAGCTCCGGCGCGTCGAGGCCGGCGAAACGGACCCTGTGGCCGCAGACGCGGAGCCCGTCGCCATCCGTCACCCACGCCTTGCCGGCAATGACGCTGCCGGCTTCCGGCGCCGGCACAGGCCCACGGCCGGGCGCGCGCCGCCTGCCCGGCGTCCATCGCCGGCGGCGGCCCCGCAGAAGCAGGAAAACGGCGGCGCGGGCGAGGATTGCGAACAGTCTCATGGCCCGGTCCGGTTAGCATGTTTTCTCCCCTCCGACATCCGGCCCGGGCGGCGCGGCTTGCGCGTACGGAGGAAGCGGCTATACCTCCGGGCGGGCGGAAAGCGGCCCGGAACCGGGTTTGGAGGCTATGACAGAAACGAGCGGCGCTGCGCTCAGGGCGGCGGCAGCGGAACGCATCCTCGTGCTCGACGGCGCGATGGGGACCATGATCCAGCAGCTCGGCCTGGAAGAGGCCGACTTCCGCGGCGCGCGCTTCGCCGACTGGCCGCAGGACGTAAAGGGCAATAACGACCTCCTGACCCTGACCCTGCCGGACGCCGTCGCCGATATCCACAACACGTTCCTCGACGCCGGCGCGGACATAATCGAGACCAACAGCTTCAACGCCAACCGGGTGAGCCTCGCCGATTACGGCATGGAAGACCTCGCCCGCGAGATCGCCGAGGCGTCGGCGCGGATCGCCCGCGCGGTGGTGGACGGCCGCCGGGACGGAAAGCCGCGCTGGGTCGCGGGCGCCGTCGGGCCGACCAACCGCACCGCCTCCATCTCCCCCGATGTCGAGGACCCGGCGGCGCGCAACACCGACTTCGACACGCTCCGAGCGGCCTACCGGGAGAACGCCGAGGGCCTGATCGACGGCGGGGCGGACCTCATCATCGTCGAGACGGTGTTCGACACGCTGAACGCCAAGGCCGCGCTCTTCGCCATCGAGGAGGCGTTCGAGGGGCGGGGCCGCCGCCTGCCGGTCATCGTCTCCGGCACGGTGGTGGACCTTTCCGGCCGCACGCTCTCCGGCCAGACGCCGGAAGCCTTCTGGTATTCGGTGCGCCATGCCGCGCCGTTCGCGGTCGGCCTCAATTGCGCGCTGGGCGCGGAGCAGATGCGCGGCTTCCTCGCCGACATGGCGCGCGTGGCGGACACGCTCATCTCCGCCTATCCGAATGCCGGCCTGCCCAACGCCTTCGGCGGCTATGACGAGACGCCGGAGACGACCGCCGGCCATCTGGGCGCCTGGGCACGGGACGGACTGGTCAACCTGGTCGGCGGCTGCTGCGGCACAACGCCCGAGCATATCGCCGCCATCGTCGAAGCGGTTGCGGGCGTCGTTCCGCGCAAACCGCCCCGCATGGAGCGGCGCATGCGGCTCGCCGGGCTCGAACCCTTCGTCGAGGCGGCATGAGCGAACGCGCCGCGCGCGCCAGCGCCCGCTTCGTCAATATCGGGGAGCGCACCAATGTCACCGGCTCGGCGGTCTTCCGCCGGCTGATCGAGGCGGACGACTACGAGGCCGCGCTGGACGTGGCCCGCCGGCAGGTCGAGAGCGGCGCGCAGGTCATCGACGTCAACATGGACGAGGGCATGCTCGACAGCGAGCGCGCGATGACCGTCTTCCTCAACATGATCGCCGGCGAGCCCGACATCGCGCGCGTGCCGATCATGATCGACTCCTCCAAATGGTCGGTAATCGAGGCGGGGCTGAAATGCGTCCAGGGCAAGGCCATCGTGAACTCGATCAGCCTGAAAGAGGGCGAAGAACCGTTCCTCGACCAGGCGCGGCGCATCCGCCGCTACGGCGCGGCCACCGTCGTCATGGCCTTCGACGAAGAGGGCCAGGCGGAAACGGCCGCGCGCAAGTTCGAGATCTGCGAGCGCAGCTACCGCCTGCTGGTGGACCGGGTGGAGTTTCCGCCGGAGGACATCGTCTTCGACCCCAACATCTTCGCCGTGGCGACCGGCATCGAGGAGCATGACGACTATGCCGTCGCCTTCATCGAGGCGACCCGGCGGATCAAGGCGAACCTGCCGCACGCCAAGGTCTCGGGCGGGCTCTCCAACGTCTCCTTCGCCTTCCGCGGCAACGACACGGTGCGCGAGGCCATGCACGCGGCCTTCCTCTACCACGCCATTCCCGCCGGGCTCGACATGGCGATCGTCAATGCCGGACGGCTGCCGGTCTATGAGGACATTCCGGCGGAACTGCGCGAGGCCGTCGAGGATGTGCTGCTCAACCGGCGCGCGGACGCGACCGAGCGCCTGGTCGAGCTCGCGGAAAGCTACCGGGGCCGGTCGAAGGAGGTCGCCGCCGACCTCTCCTGGAGAAAGCTGGCGGTGGACGAGCGCCTCTCGCACGCGCTGACGCAGGGCATCGCCGAGTGGATCGAGGAGGACGTGGAAGAGGCCCGCCTGGCGCTCGGGCGGCCGCTGGCCGTGATCGAGGGGCCGCTGATGGCCGGCATGAACCATGTCGGCGACCTGTTCGCGGAGGGCAAGATGTTCCTGCCGCAGGTGGTCAAGAGCGCGCGGGTGATGAAGCGCGCCGTCGCCTGGCTCACCCCCTTCCTGGAGGCCGAGAAGGCCGGCGCCGAGTCCTCGTCGGCCGGCAAGGTGCTGCTCGCCACGGTGAAGGGCGATGTCCACGATATCGGCAAGAACATCGTCGGCGTCGTGCTCCAGTGCAACAATTACGAGATCGTCGATCTCGGCGTGATGACGCCCGCCGCCCGCATCCTGGAGACGGCGAAGAGCGAGGGCGTGGACATTATCGGGCTCTCCGGCCTGATTACGCCCAGCCTCGACGAGATGTGCTTCGTCGCCGCCGAGATGGCGCGCGAGGGCTTCGAGCTGCCGCTGCTGATCGGCGGGGCCACGACCAGCAAGGCGCACACGGCCGTGCGCATCGCGCCGAATTACGACGGTCCGCTGGTGCATGTGACGGACGCGTCGCGAGCTGTCGGCGTCGTCGGCACGCTGATGTCGCCGGAGCGCCGCGCCGATTATGCCGGCGAGATCCGCGCCGACTACGACCGGTTGCGCGAGTCGCACGGCAGGTCCGGCGGCCGGCGCCCGCGCGCTACCCTGGAGGAAGCGCGCGCCAACCGCATGGAGACGGACTGGAACGGCTACGCTCCGCCTGTCCCTGCCGCCCTCGGCCTTCATGCGTTCGACGGCTGGGACCTGGCGGAACTGGCGCGCTATATCGACTGGCAGCCCTTCTTCGCCGCCTGGGAGCTCGCGGGGCGCTTTCCCGACATTCTCGACGATGCCGAAGTCGGGGAGGCGGCGCGCAGCCTCCATGCCGATGCGCTGGCGATGCTGGACCGGCTGGTCTCGGAGGGCTGGACCCGGCCGCGCGGTGTCGCGGGTTTCTGGCCGGCGAACCGCGACGGCGCGGACGACATCGCCCTCTTCGCCGACGAGGGCCGCTCCGGGCGCGTCGCGACGCTCTGCACGCTGCGCCAGCAGATGCAGCGCGGCCGGCGGGGCCGGCCCAATCTGGCGCTCGCGGATTTCGTGGCCCCGCCCGGCACGCCGGATTATGTCGGCGCCTTCGCGGTGACGGCCGGCGCCGGCATCGAGGCCCGCGCCCGCGCCTTCGAGGAGGAGCGCGACGACTACAGCGCCATCATGGCGAAGGCGCTCGGCGACCGGCTGGCGGAGGCGTTCGCCGAATGCCTGCACGAGCGCGTGCGCCGCGAGCTCTGGGGCTATGCGCCGGAGGAACGGCTGTCCAACGAGGAGTTGGTCGCCGAAGCCTATCGTGGCATCCGCCCGGCACCGGGCTACCCCGCCTGCCCCGACCACACCGAGAAGCGGACGCTCTTCCGGCTGCTGGATGCGGAACGGAACACCGGCATGGCGCTGACCGAAAGCTGCGCCATGACCCCCGTCGCCTCCGTCGCCGGCCTCTATTTCGTCCACCCGGAAGCGCGCTATTTCGGCGTCGGCCGGATCGACCGCGACCAGGTGGAGGACTATGCGCGCCGCAAGGGCATGGCGCTCGCCGAAGCCGAACGCTGGCTCGCCCCGAACCTGGCCTACGAGCCGTAGCAGGGGCAGGCCGATTGCGGCGCGCCGCGCCCGCCGCCCCTACGACAGCGAGAGGCTGCCGGCGCGGTTGACGGCGCTGGTGACGGCCTTGAGCGAGGCGGAGACGATGTCCGGATCCATGCCGGCGCCGTGGACGGTGCCGCCGTCCGGCCGCGTCATCTGCACGAAAGCCGCGGCCGTGGCGCCGGCGCCCTTGCCGACCGCGTGCTCGTGGAAACCGGTCAGCACCAGGTCCAAGCCATAGGTCTTGCGCAGCGCGTCCATATAGGCGTCGATCGGGCCGTTGCCGCGGCCGGAAATCACCCGCTCGACGCCGTTCTCGCGCAGCGTGGCGGTCATGATCCGCATTTCGGAGGCGTGCGGGTCGGGCCGGGTCGCGTCCGAGACGAACTCCAGCGGCGCCGTGGCCTTGAGATAGGCGCCCTCGAACGCCTCCCAGATGCGCGCCGGGGCCAGCTCCTCCTCGGTCTCGTCGGCGATCTGCTGCACCTGCTGGCTGAACTCGACCTGCACCGAGCGCGGCAGCGAGACGCCGAACGACCGCTCCAGGATATAGGCGATGCCGCCCTTGCCGGACTGGCTGTTGATCCTGACCACGGTTTCGTAGGTGCGGCCGAGGTCGGCCGGGTCGATGGGCAGGTAGGGCACCTCCCAGACCGGGCTGTTGGCCTGCTCCAGCGCGGTGAAGCCTTTCTTGATCGCGTCCTGGTGCGAGCCCGAGAAGGCGGTATAGACCAGCTCGCCCGCCCAGGGGTGGCGGGGGTGGACCGGCAGCCGGTTGCAGTGCTCCGCCACCCCGATGGTGCGGTTGATGTCGGAGAAGTCGAGCGCGGGATCGACGCCCTGGGTGTACATGTTGATCGCGAGCGTCACGATATCGACATTGCCCGTCCGCTCGCCATTGCCGAACAGCGTGCCCTCGATGCGCTCGGCGCCGGCCATGAAGGCGAGTTCGGCGGCGGCCACGCCCGTGCCCCGGTCGTTGTGCGGGTGCAGGCTCAGCACGATGCTGTCGCGCCGGGCGAGGTTGCGGTGCATCCACTCGATCTGGTCGGCGTAGATGTTCGGCGTCGCCATCTCCACCGTCGCCGGCAGGTTGACGATCATCTTGCGCTCCGGCGTCGGCTGCCAGACCTCCGAGACCGCGTCGCAGATATCCCTGGCGTAGTCGAGTTCGGTGCCGGTGAAGCTCTCCGGCGAATACTGGTAGACGATTTCCGTTTCCGGGACGGTCGGCGTCAGCTCCCTGATGAGCTTCGCCCCGTCCACGGCGATCTTCGTGATGCCCGCCCGGTCCTGGCCGAAGACGACGCGGCGCTGGAGCGTCGAGGTCGAGTTGTAGAGATGGACGATGGCCCGGCGCGACCCGGCGATGGCCTCGAAAGTGCGCCGGATCAGCTCGTCGCGCGACTGGGTGAGCACCTGGATGGTGACGTCATCCGGGACCAGCCCCGCGTCGATGATATGGCGGCAGAAGTCGAAATCGGTCTGGCTGGCGGAGGGAAAGCCGACCTCGATCTCCTTGAAGCCGAGGCGCACCAGTTCCTCGAACATGCGCAGCTTGCGCCGGAGGCCCATCGGCTCGACCAGCGCCTGGTTGCCGTCGCGCAGGTCCACGGAGCACCAGATGGGCGGCTGCGTGATGACGGCGCCCGGCCAGGTGCGGTCGGGCAGGTCGATCTGCTGGAAGGGGATGTATTTGTCGGTCGGATCGATGCTGGGCATGGGAGCGGTACGGTCCTCGGTCTCCGCGCGGGCGCCCGGGTCGGACGGGTGGCGCGGCTGTAGAAACTGGGAAATGTCGGAAAGGTTCGACGGCGGTCCGCTAACGCCCGCCGGGCAGCCGTTCAGGCCCGGCGGGCGCCGGTAAGGCCGAGAAGCAGAATGCCGCCAAGGTCGAACATGACGCCGGGCTTATAGGCGAGCGCTGCGGGGCGTGTCAACGGGTTGCGGAGCGGGCGGGTGTTCTTGACCGGATATGTTTTCAGAGACATATTGTGTTCGTCATGAATTGGGGAGTCGCGTTCGCAGACGAGTTCACGCCGGAGTTCTACAACTTGCATGAGGACGTACAAACTGCGGTTCTGGCCTTGGCCCGCTTGTTGCAACAGTTCGGTCCTCAACTGGGACGACCCCGTGTGGACACGCTCAGCGGCTCGCATCATGCAAACATGAAGAAAATGCGGTTCAGCGCGGCGGATGGAGAATGGCGTCTCGCTTTTGCCTTCGACCCCGAGCGCAGGGCTGTTCTTCTGGTTGCCGGCGACAAGTCGGGCGGCAGCGCCAGACGATTCTACCGCGCGCTCATACGCAAAGCTGACGAGGTTTCGACCGCCATCTTGCGCGGCTCGCGAACGAAGGAGAATCGCAGTGGCCCTGAATGTGGACGATGTGATCGCCGGGCTCGATCCCGACCGGCGTCGAAGGGTCGAGGAGCGGGCGGCGGAACTTGTCGCCGAAGAGATGACGCTGCGCGAGCTTCGCAGAGCCCGACGGCTCACGCAGGTCAGCGTGGCGCGCCAGCTCGGCATTGGCCAGGACGGCGTTTCGCGGCTGGAGCAACGAAGCGACCTGCTGCTCTCGACGCTGCGCCGGACCGTGGAAGCCATGGGCGGCAGCCTTTCGCTTGTCGCCCGGTTCCCCGACCGTCCCTCGGTCGAGCTTTCCGGCTTCGCCGAGAGCGAAACCCACGACTGAAAGCCTCCGAAGCGGCGGCCGCTTTCCGCTCGAAGGGGTGGGGTTTGCGGCGTCCGGCGCTGCCGCATAAAAGAAAGCCCCTCGGGTTTGGCCTCGATTACGATTACCAACCCCAAACGCGGGACGGAAGCGAGGCGTACTGCCGAGGGGCGGATAAGCAGACTGTAATACGGCGCTCCGCGACCGTCGACAATGTGCTCCTGTTCTGGACCGGCGCGGCGGAACGGGCTACCGAGGGGCGGGCTTTCGCGGAGCGGGGAGAGGACCCATGCGGCTTGAGGGGCGGATTGCGGCGGTTACGGGCGCGGGCGGCGGGATCGGCGGGGCGGTGGCGGCCGCCTTCCGGGCCGAGGGGGCCGTTGTGGTGGAAGCGGACCTCAAGGCGGACGGGCTCGGGGCCGACGGCCTCGTCATCGACGTGTCGAACCCGGACGACGCCCGCCGGCTCACCGAGGAGACGGTCGCGCGGCACGGCCGCATCGACATCCTCGCCAATGTCGCCGGCACCAGCCTGCGCCACGCTTTCCTCGAGGTGACGCGGGAGGATTTCGACCGCATCCTCCGCGTCAACCTCTACGGCAGCTTCTACTGCGCCCAGGAGGCGGCGCGCGCCATGGTGGGCCAGGGCTACGGGCGCATCATCAACATCGCGTCCATTTCCGGCGTGCGCGCCGGGGCCGAGCGCACCGCCTACGGCATCTCCAAGGCGGGCGTCATTTCGCTGACGCAGCAGGCCGCGCACGAGCTCGCGCCCTTCGGCGTCACGGTGAACGCGATCGCGCCGGGGCCGGTCGATACGGAGCTCACCCGCGTCCACCACACGCCCGCCGTCCGCGCCAACTACAAGCGCATGATCCCGGCGGCGCGCTACGGGCTTTGCGAGGAAATGGCGGATGCGGCCGTGTTCCTCGCCGGCGAGGCGGCGGCCTATGTCAACGGCGTCGTGCTGCCGGTGGACGGCGGCTACCTCGCCGCCGGCGTGCGCGAGGACTGACGCCCACGGCGGGGCATTGACAAGCCGCGTTCGGCAACCACTATTGCGCGCTTCTCCGCCGGCCTGCGGCGGGGACGCATGTTTGAAGCACCATCCGAAGGAGACCCGATCGTGATCGCCCCCCTGATGCCGACCTACGGGGACCGGGACATCGCTTTCGAGAAAGGCGAGGGACCGTACCTCTTCGCGTCCGACGGGCGGCGGTTCCTGGACTTCGGCGGCGGGATCGCCGTGACCGCTCTCGGCCACGCCCATCCCGGCCTTGTCGCCGCGCTCCAGGATCAGGCCGGCCGGCTCTGGCATACCTCGAACCTGTACAATATCCCGAACCAGGAGCGAGCCGGGCGGCGACTGACCGAGAACAGCTTCGCGGACACGGTCTTCTTCTGCAATTCCGGCCTCGAGGCCATCGAGTGCGGCATCAAGCTCGTGCGCAAGCACTATGCCGACAAGGGCGAGCCGGAGCGCTTCCGCATCATCACGGTCGAGGGCTGCTTCCACGGCCGCTCGCTCGCCTCCATCGCCGCCTCCGGCCAGGAGAAGCTCTACAAGGGCTTCGGCCCGGTCGCGGAGGGCTTCGACCAGGTGGCCTTCGGCAACCTCAACGAGTTGCGCGCGGCCGTGACGGGCGAGACCTGCGCCATCCTTGTCGAGCCGGTGCAGGGCGAGGGCGGCATCCGCCCGATGTCCTCGGACTACCTGAAGGGCGTGCGCGAGATCTGCGACGAATTCGGCCTGCTCATGTTCCTCGACGAGGTGCAGTGCGGCATGGGCCGCACCGGCAAGCTGTTCGCCTATGAGTGGACGGGCATCCGCCCGGACGCGATGGCGCTCGCCAAGGGGCTCGGCGGCGGCTTCCCCGTCGGCGCCTGCCTCGCGACGGAAGCGGCGGCCTCGGGCATGGTCGCCGGCACCCACGGCTCCACCTTCGGCGGCAACCCGCTGGCGACGGCGGTGGTCAACGCCGTGCTGGACGCCCTGCTGGCGGACGGCTTCCTCGACGGCGTGCAGGCGCGCGCCAGGGACCTGCACGGGCGTCTGGAAGGACTCGCGGCGCGCTATCCGGACACGATCCTGGAAGTGCGCGGCACGGGCATGATGATCGGCCTCCGGGTCGGCCCCGCAAACGGCGAGTTCGTGGGCGCGCTCCGCCGCCAGGGCCTGCTTGCGGTGCCGGCGGGCGAGAATGTCGTGCGCCTGCTGCCGCCGCTGGTCGTGGACGACTCGCATGTCGGCGAGGCGGTCGGCATGGTCGAAGGCGCTTGCCGGGAATTCGCCGCCGCCGCTGCGTGAGAGCGTATGAGCGCGCCGCGCCACTTTCTCGACCTGAAGGATTACGACGGGGCCTCGCTCCGCCGCATCCTCGACCGGGCCCTCGCCTTCAAGGCGGGGGACCCGGCGCGTCCGCTCGAGGGCAGGACGCTCGCCATGATCTTCGAGCAGCCCTCGACCCGCACCCGCGTGTCCTTCGAGGTCGCCATGCGCCAGTTGGGCGGCCATGTCATCGTGCTTTCCGGCCAGGAAACCCAGGTCAAGCGGGGCGAAAGCTGGGCCGACACGGCGCGGGTGCTGTCGCGCTATGTCGATGCGATCATGATCCGCACCGATAGTCACGACAAGCTGACCGAACTCGCCGCCCATGCGGAAGTGCCGGTCATCAACGGGCTGACGGACCGTTCGCACCCCTGCCAGCTGATGGCGGACGTGATGACCTTCGAGGAGCACCGCGGCTCGATCAACGGCAAGCGCATCGCCTGGAGCGGCGACGGCAACAATGTCGCGACGAGCTGGATCCATGCCGCGGCGCGCTTCGATTTCGACCTCGCCGTCGGCTGCCCGCCGGAGCGCCGGCCGCCGGCCGACGCGCTGGCCTGGGCGGAGGCGAACGGCGCGCGCGTCAGCGTCCATGACGACCCGGCCGCGGCGGTTCGCGGCGCCCATGCGGTGGTCACCGATGTCTGGGTGTCGATGAACGACGGCGGGGAGGAGAGCCGCCACAACCTGCTGGCGCCCTACCGCGTGGACGAGCGCCTGATGGCCGGCGCGCGCCCCGACGCCGTCTTCCTGCACTGCCTGCCGGCGCATCGCGGCGAGGAGGTGGCCGGCGCGGTGATCGACGGCCCGCAATCGGCCGTCTGGGACGAGGCGGAGAACCGGCTGCACGCGCAAAAGGGCATTCTCGCCTGGTGCCTCGGGCGGTAGCGCCGGCGCATGGAGGCACGCGCGGCGCTTCGCGACGACTATGTGAGGCCCTTCAGGCTGGGCGGCACGCGGGTGCGCGGCCGCCTGGTGCGCCTCGGGCCGGAAGTCGCGCGGATTCTGGAACGGCACGCCTATCCCGACCCGGCGGCGGCGGTGCTCGGGGAATCGCTGGCCATAGCGGCCGCGCTCTCGCAGTCGCTCAAGGCCGACGGCGTCTTCACGCTCCAGGTCGAGGGGGACGGGGCGATCCGCCGGCTGGTGGCGGATATCGACGCCTCCGGCCTCATGCGCGGCTTTGCGGGCTTCGACGGCGGGGCGTCTTCGGGGGAAGCCGGCGCGCCCTTCGGGTCCGGCTACCTGGCGTTCACCTTCGACCCCGCGGACGGCGGCGAGCGCTACCAGGGCGTGGTCGAGATCGCCGGGGGCGGCCTTGCGCCTTCCGTGCTGCACTATTTCCGCCAGTCGGAGCAGATCGACACCTGCCTCGCGGCCGCCTGCGGCCGGCGCGGCGGCGCCTGGCGGGCGGCGGCGCTGATGCTCCAGCGGCTGCCGGACGAGCAACCGGACCCGTCGGAGGAGACGGGCGAGCTCTGGACCCGGCTCGGGCACTACATGCAGACCGTCGGGCCGGCCGAACTGCTGGACCCCGCCCTGCCCGGCGATGCGCTGCTGCTCAGGCTCTTCCACCGCGACGAGCTGCGCGTCGATCCCCAGCGGCCGCTCCGCGACGGCTGCCGCTGCGGCGGCCGGGAACGGATGGAGACGGTGCTCCGCGCGCTCTCCGCCGGCGAGACGGACGATCTGCGCCGCGAGGACGGCTCGCTGGAGATGGTCTGCCAGTTCTGCGGCCGCGCCGAGGCCTTCTCCGCCGCCCAGGCCGCCGCCCTCGTCCGCGCCCCGTAGCCGGCGCCGGCGCGCACCCCGCCGCCCGCAACCTTTCTCAACTTGTCAAACAGCAACGCCGCGTCTTCGGGCGCGCCCTCCGCCGCCCTCGTCTGCGGGGCCCGGCGCCTGTCCGGCGCGGGCCTGATTTTTCCGGCCGGCCTCCCGGCCGGCCGCTTCCTCCTCAGCCGGCCGTCGGCCGGCGCCTTCCCTCTATCCGCCTCCCGCCGCGCAAAACGGCAACTTCATCGCAACGGCCATGGACGCGCCCGCACCTCGCCTGTCCGGCCACCGCGGGTTTTCTCCGCATCCATGTTCCTCAGGGGCCGAAGCCGCCCCGTCAATCGAACCCCGTCCATACCGGGCGCATGGCATATCTCCCGGGCCGCCCCGGCCCGCTGCGTTGGTCACCGATATAGTATCTTTTTCCTAGCACGCAAGCATTTTCCAGAACTTTCTTCAAATATTCAGTAAATTCAACTGCTTGCAGGGGCAGCCTGCCAACCTCGCTCACCGTCCCGGCCCGCCCGACCGCATCCTGTGCCACGTACGGACCCGCCTCCCGAGGAATAGCTATCACTAAAGGAGGATACGAACCAAAACGCTGGAATGTCCCGAACAGGACATAAGCAAAATATCCCAATATGTTCTAAAAGAAGAAATCATAGATGCCGGTGCTAATAAGACCGGCGAGTATAGTGTACCAAAATCGACGATGGGTTCGAGATTGACCATCTGTTCTGGCCCATTCGACCACCGGAAATGCCCACTTGGTGTATCCAAATAGCATTCGATATAAAGTTATCGATAAAATGAAAATGTAAATGTATGCCGCCGCTGAAACAATGGGGCTAACCTTCTCAAAATACATTTCAATAAAGTCAGAAATATGCCAACAGGCATAAAATGAAGCCGGAAGTCCAAAAAGAAATAACCCAACATCATAGGCAAATGAAGCATGCAGAATACCATGTCTATTCGACCGCCTTCCAATGACGTCCATGACAGAATTTTCAATTGAAGCAACCCAACTATCTCGACTTCCCTCTATTGTAAGGTTGCTATAGTTTGGTGTAGGATTTGATACAGGATTGTTATTATCAATTAATGGTGGTGTAGAAAAATCAAGGTGTAGTACAAAATTATTTGACGGATCTCGGCCTGCAATGCCGCGATAGGCTGTATTGTTAGTGATGAAAATGGATTCGATAGGGTCAGGAATGTTTGGAGAACGAAATGGATCGGTTCCGTATCCAAACAATTCTTCTCCGCCCCTGCCAAATATTGTCACTGTTATCTGGAATGCTTCTTTTCTCTGGGCATCGAGCGCGCTAAGCCTTTCGTTATCGTTCGGTCCATGCATCATAATACCAGCGGTTGAGGTTTGAGACTCATTGAGGGGATTCCCAAGGAGATCGACTTCTGACTCAATGCCGATCCAGCGATTGGAGTATCGGTATGAGGGCAGGGATCCCATTGAGGGAGGATTTCGATGCGGCGCAGT
>JAJDYL010000213.1 GCA_022825195.1 Alphaproteobacteria bacterium | reverse complement strand
ACGGGTTCGGCGATCCTCGCCAAGGCGCTGCGCAGGCAGGGCTGCGACGAGATGTTTTTCCTGATGGGCGGCCCGATGCTGCTGGCGGAGACCGAATGCGCCAATGAGGGCATCCGCATGGTCGATGTGCGCCACGAGCAGGCGGCCGCGATGATGGCGCACGCCTATGCGCGGCTGCGTACGAAGCCGGCGGCCTGCATGGCGGCCTCCGGGCCGGGCGTGACCAACCTCGTCACCGGCCTCTGCAACGCGCTGGTCGATTGCACGCCAGTGGTCGCGGTCGGCGGCTGCTCGCCGGTTGCCCAGTTCGGCAAGGACGTCTTCCAGGAGATCGACCAGATGCGGATCATGGAGGGCTGCGTGAAGTGGTCGGCCCGCGTCTACGATCCGCGCCGCATTCCGGAGATCGTCGATATCGCCTTCCAGCAGGCGATGGCCGGCAAGCCGGGGCCGGTCTATATCGATATGCCGGGCGACGTGCTCTACACGAAGGTGCCGGAAGAGGAGATCAACTGGACGACCTCCGGACGCCCGCTGCTGCGCAGCCGCCCGGCCGGCCAGCAGGACCTGATCGAGGAGACCGCCGCGATCCTGGCCGCCTCCGAGCGCCCGGTCATGGTCTCCGGCTCCGGCATCCTCTGGTCGGAGGCCTCCGAAGCGATGCACCGCTTTGTCGATGCCTCCGGCATTCCCTTCTACACCACGCCGCAGGGCCGGGGCGTCGTGCCGGAGGACCATCCCTGGCACTACGCCACCATGCGCTCGACGGCCTTCCGCGAGGCCGACTGCATCCTGATCCTCGGCACGCGGCTCAACTACATTGTCGGCCATGCCGCTCCGCCGCGCTTCAATGCCGATGCGCGCATCGTGCGGATCGACATCGACCAGACCGAGATCGCCCAGAGCCCGCGCCCCATCGACATCGGCATCGTCGCGGATGTGCGCACCGCGCTGGAGCAACTGATGGCGGCCATCGACGGGCGCTTCGACGCCGACCGCTTCAAGGCATGGCGCGACCGGCTGGCCGAGGGCGAGGCGGAGAAGCGCGCCCGGCCCGGCGGCAACGCGCTCTCGGACGAGGTGCCGATCCATCCGCTCCGGCTCTGCGAGGAAGTCAAGAACTTCATGGACCGGGACTCCATCCTCGTCGTGGACGGCCAGGAAATCCTGAACTACGGGCGCCAGTCCATGCCGACCTACACGCCGGGCCACCGGCTGAATTCCGGCCCGTTCGGCACGATGGGCGTGGGCCTGCCCTACGCCATCGGCGCCAAGGTCGCCAAGCCGGACAAGCAGGTGATCTGCGTGCATGGCGACGGCTCCATGGGCCTCAACGCCATGGAGCTCGAAGCCGCCCAGCGCCAGGGCATCCCGGTGCTGGTGGTCATCAGCTGCAATGGCGGCTGGACCGCCGATCCGGGCCGCGAAAAGATCGGCCGCGACCTCGGCTATGTGCGCTTCGACAGGATCGCCGAGGCGCTCGGCTGCTATGGCGAGCAGGTCGAGGAACCCGACGGGATCCGGGCCGCGCTGGAGCGGGGCCAGGCGGAAGTGGACAAGGGGCGCGTCGCCGTCATCAATGTCGTGACCGACTACCGCGCCCGCGCCGGCACGGTGCAGTTCGCGCAATACTCGACCTGACGGCAATGGCGGCGCGGCGCGCGGTCCGGGCAGTCGCGGCGGCGCTGGCCGCCTTTTGCCTCGCCGCCGCCGCGCCGCCGCCCCCGTCCCCGCTGCCGCTCGACAAGCTCTTCGGCGGGCCGTTCGCGCTGACCGACCATAACGGCCGCGCGGTGACGGACGAGACCTTCCGCGGCCGCTTCGCGCTCCTCTATTTCGGCTACACCTTCTGCCCGGACCTCTGCCCGACCAACCTGCTGACGATGGCGGAGGCGCTGGAGGCGCTGGGGCCGGAGCGGTCCGAACTTGTGCAGCCGCTGTTCGTCACCGTCGATCCGCAGCGCGACGGCCTGCAGGCGCTCCGGGACTACATGGCGCATTTCGGCCCGCGCTTCCTGGCACTGCGCGGCACGCCGGCCGAGACCCGCGCCGTGCTGAAGGCCTGGCGCGTCCACCGCCGCAAGGTGCCGGCCGAGAGCGGGGCGGACGCGGACGACTATCTGGTGGACCATGCCACGCTCACCTTCCTGATGGGGCCGGACGGCAGGTTCCGCACCCTCTTCCCGCACGACACGCCGGCGGACAGGATGGCGGCAACGCTCCGCCGCTACCTGGCGGCGGAACGGTAAGGCGCCGCCGCGCGGGTCACAGCGGCTCGCCGCGGACGAGGCGGGGCGGCGTGCCGGCGACGCCCATGGCGTGGCGCATGAAGGCGCGCTTGAGGCCCGGCATCCGCCCGACGGCGGCGAGGCCCAATTGCCGGGCAGCCCGGACGGGAGGAATGTCGTTCGAGAACAGGCGGTTCAGCCCGTCCGTGATGCCGGCGAGCAGCACGCTCTGGGCCCGCTGGCGGCGCTCATACTCCGCCAGCACGGCCGGGCCGCCGATATCGAGGCCGAGGCGGAACGCATCGACCGCGCATTCGACGAGCGCCGCCACGCCCCGGATACCGAGATTGAAGCCCTGCCCGGCGATGGGGTGGATGCCGCAGGCCGCGTCGCCCGCAAGCGCCAGCCTCTCGGCGTGGAAGCGTTCGGCGACCACCAGCCCGACCGGCCAGCACCAGCGCGGGCCGATGAGCCGCAGCGCGCCGAGGAAATCGCCGAACCGCCATTCCAGTTCCTGCAGGAAACGCGCATCGTCGAGCGCAAGCAGGGCGTCCGCAAGCGCGCTGCGCTCGGACCAGACGATGGAGGAGCGGTGCTCGCCGTCCGGGCCGTCGGTCATCGGCAGGATGGCGAACGGCCCGCCCGCGAGGAAGCGTTCATGCGCCACATTGCCGTGCGGCTCCTCATGGCTGACCGTGAGCACCAGCGCCTTCTGCCCGTAGGCCCATGCCACGGCGCCGATCCCGGCTTCGCGGCGCAAGGGCGAGCCGCGCCCGTCGGCCGCGATGAGGAGCGGCGCTTCCAGCACGCCGCCGCCCGAGAGGAACAGCCGGGCGAGGCCCCCGCCGCGCTCGCTCCTCTCGGCCACGGCCGGGGAAAGCACGGAGACGTTCGCCGTGTCTTCCAGCAGCGCCGCCGCGGCCGCGCGGATCAGGCGGTTCTCCACGATATAGCCGAACGGCTCGTCGCCGACCTCCCGGTGATCGTAATGCAGGAACACCGGCGCCTCGCCGTCGGTGATGCGGATGTCGGCCATCGGCCCGGCATGGGGCGCGACCGCGTGCCAGAGGCCCACGCCCCGCAACACCTGCACGGAGGCGTGCGAGATGGCGGTGGTGCGCCCGTCGAAGGCCGCGCCCGTCTCGACAGGCGCGCGGTCCACCAGCGCCGCCTCCAGCCCCGCCGAGGCGAAAGCGCGCGCCGCCACCGCGCCCACAAGGCCGCCGCCAACGACGATGACATCGAACTGGCTCACGGGGGCGGCTGCTCCGCCGCCCCGCGCCACCGCTTGTCCACTTCCCAAATTCCGAACTCGTCCGTCATGGCCGTCTCCTGCCCGTTCCGGCGCGCCGGGATTCATACCACCCTTCCCGGCCTGCAACCGATGAGGCGGCGGCCGCGTTTCGGGCATTCGGGCAGGCCGGGGCGGCGGAGGGGCAGGGCGGGGTGACCGGCTGGGGCTTCGAATCGGTCGGCCCCGGCCTCCGCCTCCGCTGCCGGCCCGGCATACCAGCGGCATTGACTTCAGACTCATGAGAAGATTGCGTCCCATGTCGTCGCCCCGGCCCCCGAGCCGGGCCCTGCCTCGGTCCTCGCGGTAGCCTCGGATCGCGTCCGGGGCAGGCCCCGGCGGTTGAGCCCGCTCTCCACCGACTGCGGCGGCGGCGAGAGGAGTGCGGCGTTCCGGCCTCCGCCCGTTACCGTTCGTTACAAAAGCGCCCCCGGCGGACAAACGCGCGTTACCCGGGGGCGGTAATCGTGGGGCATCGGCGGACGCGCAATGCCCGGCCGCGTGCGAGCCGGAAATAGAGGCAGGACGAAGGCCGCGGACCGGAGTATCCTTGACAGGCGATGACACCGCGCGACGCAGATGCCGTTCCGGAGCGCGCGGCGCTGGCCGGCCCGCCGGCCAGGAAGCCGCGCCGGCTGTTCCGGCGCTTTCTGCTGCCCCTGATCGTGCTGGCCGCTGCCGTCGCGGCCTTCCTCGCCATGATGTCCACCCGCACGGCGATATTGCCGGAGGCGCCCGGCGAGCGGGTCTGGGCGGTCGAGGCCGCGACCGCGACCCCGGAAACGACCCGCCCGCGCATTCCGCTCTTCGGCCAGGTGGTCGCCGGGCGGTCGGTGGATCTGCGCCCGCTGGTGGCCGGGCGCATCGCGGCGGTCGGGCCCGACTTCCGGGAAGGCGCCTACATTGCCGAAGGCGCGCTGCTGGTCGCCGTCGATCCGTTCGATTTCGAAACCGCCCGGACGCTCAGGGCCGCCGAGCTTGCCGAAGCCCGGGCCGGCCTGCGCGAGATCGAGGCGGACCTTGCCGGCACCCGCGACCAGATCGGCGAAGACCGCCGCCAGCTGGACCTGCTCCGCCGCGAGGCGGACCGGCGGCGGCAGCTCCGCGAGCGCGGCGCCATCGCCCAGAAGAGCCTCGACGACGCCGAACTCGGCCTCAGCCGCCAGCAGCAGGCCGCCAGCCAGCGCCGGAACGCCATCGACCGGTTCACGGCCCGCGCCGAGCGCCAGCAGGCGGCGATCCGGCGCGCCGAGACGGCGCTCGCCCGCGCGGACCGCGACCTGGCGGACACGAGACTGACCAGCCCGTTCGGCGGCTGGCTGGTCGATATCGGCGTCGAGGTCGGCAAGCAGGTCGGGACGGGCGAGCGCGTGGCCCGCCTTGTCGATGCCTCCCGGCTGGAAATCGGCGTCACCGTGCCGAACGACATTTTCGGCGAACTGGACGCCGGGGACGGGATCGTCGGCCGCCGCCTGGAGGCGGTCTGGCGCACGGGCGCCACGGTGCGCCGCTTCCCCGCCCGGATCGTGCGGCTGGAGGGCGAGATCGACGCCGCCAGCGGCGGAATCGCCGCCTTCGCAAGTCTCGACGCCCTGCCGGAAGATACGCGCCTGCGTGCCGGGGCCTTTGTCGAGCTGTTCCTCGAAGGCCCCGAATTGCACGAGGCCGTGCGCCTGCCGACCGCCGCGGTATTCGACGGCGTGCGGGTCTATCGAATCGGTGCGGACGACCGCCTGGAGGCCGTCGAGGTCGCGGTCCGCGCCCGGGAAGGCGAGACCCTGCTGGTGCAGGGGCCGCTGGAGGACGGCCAGCGCATCGTGGTGACGCGCTTCCCCGAGATCGCCCCCGGCGTCAAGGTCACTGTCCCTTGACCGCAGCGCACCCGCATACAGGGGCCGCACCGCCCCGGATGGAGCGCCGGTCGTGATCTCGCTGTTCGCCCGGCATCCGACGGCGGCGAACCTGCTGATGGCGGCGATGCTCGTGGTCGGGCTGCTGGCGCTCTCGCGGATGAACAAGCAGTTCTTCCCGGATTTCGGCATCGACACGGTGGTCGTCTCCGTGACCTGGCCCGGCGCGGGCGCCGAGGATGTCGACAACGCCATCGTCCAGGCGATCGAGCCGGAGGTCCGCTTCCTCGACCGCGTGAAGGCGGTGGTTTCCAACTCCCAGGAGGGCATCGGGACCGTCAGGATCGATTTCGAGGCCGGGACCGACATGCAGGCGGCGCTGGCGGACGTGGATGCGGCCGTCTCCCGCGTCGCCACCCTGCCGGAGGACAGCGAGGCCCCCTGGATCCGGCGCGTGGTTCGCTACGAGAACCTGCTGCGCATCGTCCTTTCCGGCGATCTGCCGGAGCGCACGCTCAAGACATGGGCGAGCGAAATGCGCGACGGGCTGATCCATGCCGGCGTCGATGAAGTGGACATGGTGGGCGCCCGCAAGGAATGGATCCTGGTCGAGGCGGACCAACAGCGGCTGCTGGCGCTCGACCTGCCGATCTCGGAAATATCGAGCCGCATCGCCGGCGCGTCGCGCGACATACCCGGCGGCGACACCGGCGGGCGCTCGGTCTCCCGGGTGCGCTCGCTCGGCCTCGCTCGCACCGCGGAGGAGATCGCCGCCGTCGAGGTCCGGGCGTTCCCCGATGGGCGCAGGCTGACGGTCGGCGAGGTCGCGGACGTCCGCGAAGCCTGGAACGAGGACGAGCCGCGGGTCTGGTTCGACGGCCGCCCGGCGGTCGAGCTCGTCGTCAAGCGGGCGACCACGGCGGATGCGCTCAAGACGGCCGAAGCGGCCGCGCAATTCCTCGACCGTTTCGTCCCCACCCTGCCGCCGGGCCTCGCGGTCCACCGCTATGACGAGGCGGCGGAGCTGATCGACCAGCGCATCGACCTGCTGGTCCGCAACGGCATCGGCGGCCTCGTCATCGTGCTGATCGTGCTGTTCCTGTTCCTCAATGCGCGCACGGCGCTCTGGGTGGCCGCCGGCATACCGGCCGCCCTGCTCGCCGCCATGGCGCTCGCCTGGGGCCTCGGACACTCCCTCAACATGATTATCCTGTTCGGAGCGATCCTGGCCATCGGCATCGTCGTGGACGACGCCATCGTTGTGGCCGAGCACGCCGAGACGCGCGCGCGCCGGGGCGCCGATCCGCTGCAGGCCGCCATGGACGGCGCGCGGCGCATGGCGGGCCCGGTGTTCAGCTCCAGCCTCACCACCATCGCCGCCTTCCTGCCCCTGGTCCTGATCGGCGGCATCATCGGGCAGATCATCCGGGAAATCCCGATCATCGTGGTCTTCGCGCTGGTGGCCAGCCTGGTGGAGTGCTTCCTGGTCCTGCCGGGCCATCTGCGCCACTCGCTCGCGGCGACCGCGGCCTCGGCGCGGGGCGGCGCGTCGCGCTTCCGCAGGGGGTTCGACGAGGGCTTCCGCCGGTTCCGCGAAGGGCCGTTCAGGCGCATGGTCGGCCGCGCGCTCGTCTATCGCTACCTCGTGCTGTCGCTGGCGGTCGGCCTGCTGATCGTCAGCGTCGGCATCGTCGCCAGCGGGCGCATCGGGTTCACCTTCTTCCCGTCGGTCGAGCCGAACAACGTGTTCGCTAATCTCCGCATGGTTCCCGGGACGAGCCGCGAGGAGACGCTCGAACGCCTGTTCCAGATCGAGCGGGGCGCCCGCGCCGCCGCGGCCGCCCTCGGCGATCCCGGCCTCGTGCATACGTCGCTTGTCATCGACGGCATGGAACGCACCCAGAGCCCCGCGGGGCCGCGCCAGCGCGACAACACGGTCGGCACCGTGGTCGTCCAGCTGGTCGACTCCGACAAGCGCGACGTGCGCACCGAAGCCTTCGTGCAGGAGTGGAGGGACGGCATCGGGCCGCTCGTCGGGGCCGACGTGATGACCGTCCGCGCGCAGACCGGCGGGCCCCCCGGCCGCGAGATCGACGTGCGCCTCGCGGGCGACGATCTCGACGTCCTCAAGGCGGCGGCGGGGCGCGTGAAGGCCCTGCTCGCATCCTATCCGGGCGTCAGCGCCATCGGCGACAACCTTGCCCACGGCAGACGGGAAATGCAGTTGCGGGTGACGCCCGCGGGCCGGGCGATGGGCTTCGATATCGGGCGGGCCGGGAATCAGCTCCGCAGCGCGCTCCAGGGCGACACCGCGCTCAGGTTCGCCAGGGGCGACGAAGAGGTGGAAGTGCGGGTCCGGCAAAAGGAGAATCCGGGCGGTCTCGGCGCGCTCTACCTGTTCGGGCCGAACGGGTCCGAAGTGCCGCTTCACGCCGTCGTGACCGTGACGCCCGCCAGCAGCTACGACGTGATCCGCAGGGAGCGCGGCCGGCGCGAGGTCTCGGTGACGGCGGAGGTGGACGAGGCCGTGACCACCAACATCGTCGTCCTGTCCGCTCTCAGGCGGGACGGCGTGGCGGACATCGCCGCGGAAGCCGGACTCGAATGGCGCTTCGCCGGCAAGGCGGAGGAGCAGGCGGAAACGTTCGCCGACATGGGCGTCGGCGCCGCCATCGGGCTTGCCGGCATGTTCCTCGTGCTCGCCTGGATCTTCGGGAGCTACAGCCGGCCGCTGGCGGTGCTGGCGGTGGTGCCGCTCGGTTTCATCGGCGTCTCGCTCGGCCATTTCTTCGCCGGCTTCGACCTCACCATCCTGTCGATGATCGGCATGATCGGGCTCTCCGGCATCGTCATCAACGATTCGATCGTGCTCATCGTGGCGATCGGGGACCATGAGCAGGAGGGGAAGCCGCCGCTGCAGGCCATCGAAGACGGATCCTGCGACCGCCTGCGCGCCGTCATCCTGACCTCGCTCACGACGATCAGCGGCCTGCTGCCGCTCTGTTTCGAAACCAGCCTGCAGGCGCAGTTCCTGATTCCCGTGGCGCTCACCATCGTCGCGGGACTTGCCACGGCAACCTTCCTCGTGCTGTTCGTCGTGCCGGCGATGCTGGCCGTCGGGCACGATCTGCGTCGCCTTGCCGGCGGCAGGCGGGAAGCCAGGGGCCGCGCCGTGCTGGCCGGCCGCAACGACGGACCCGGATCGGAGGTTATCGCCCGATGAACCCGCCCCGCATCGCCCTCCTGGGCATCATGCTGGAAAGCAATGCGTTCGCCCCGCCGGCGACGGAGGCCGATTTCCGCCGGCACTACTACCGCGAAGGCGGCGAGCTGCTGGCCGAAGCGCGCGCGCCGGTCTCGGCGATGCCGACCGAAATGGCCGCGTTCGTGCAGGCCATGGACGTGACCGGCCCGTGGGAGCCCGTGCCGCTGCTGTTCGCCAACAACCCGCCCTGGGGCCCGGCGGAATGGAGCTTCATCTCGGGTTGCCTGGACCGCATCGAGGCGATGCTGGCGGAGGCGGGTCCCGTGGACGGCGTCTTCATCGCCAATCACGGCGCCATGACCACGACGGAGACGCTCGACCCCGACGGCGAGATCGTGGCCCGGCTGCGCGCTCTCGCCGGCCGGGAGGTTCCCGTGATCGTGACGCACGATCTGCACGCCAACCTCTCCGAGCGTCTGGTCGAGGCGGCCGACATCCTGATCGGCTACACCACCAACCCCCATGTGGACATGCGCCAGCGCGGCGAGGAAGCGGCCTTCGCCATGCGCCGGATGCTGGCCGGGATGCGGCCGAAGTCGGCTTTCATCCGCCTGCCGCTGACGCCGCCGAGCGTGACCCTGCTGACTGCCGAGGGGCCCTATGCGGACATGATCCAGTACGGCCAGCGGCGGATGCGCGAATCGGGCGGCGAGATCATCAACGTCACGATTCTGGGCGGCTTCGTCTTCTCCGACACGCCGAAGAACGGCATCGCCATCGTGGTAACGGCGCGCGAGGACGAGGCGGCGGCGCGGGCGCTCGCGCGCGAGATAGCGGACTATGGATGGGCGATGCGGGAGCGCTTCCGGCGCGAGCTCATGTCCGTGGAGGAGGCGGCGGCGCTCGCGCTCGAAACCGCCGACGATCCGTCCCGGCCCGCGATCATCTTTTCCGACGCCGGAGACAATCCGGGCGGCGGCGGGGAAGGGCGCACCACCTGGCTCCTGCGGGCGCTGGTCGAGGCGGAGGCGAAGCGGGTCTATTACGGCTCCTTCTTCGACCCCGAGCTCGCGCTGGAGGCGCACCGGCTCGGCGAGGGCGCGGAATTCGAGGCCGTCTTCAACCGGGAAGGCGACACCGAGTTCTCCAAGGGCTTCCGCGCGCCGGCCTGTGTCCTGAAATTGACGGACGGGCGCTTCGTCGGCCGGCTCGGCATCTACCGGGGCCGGCAGGTGGAGTTGGGGCCGTCGGCCGCGCTGCGGATCGGCGGGCCGGACGGCATTACCGTCATCGTCATCGGCACGCGCCACCAGACCGCCGACCCGATGTTCTTCGAGAGCTTCGGCCTCGACATCGCCGGGGCGCGGGTCGTCTGCGTCAAGTCGCGCGGCCATTTCCGCGCGGGCTTCATGCCCTGGTTCAAGCCCTCGCAGGTCTTCGAGGTCGATACGGCCGGGCTGACCTCCCCGGTGCTGGACCGCTTCCGCTGGCAGCGCCTGCCGCGGCCGGTCTATCCGCTCGACGAAGCGGCCGAATGGACGCCGCCCGACTGGTAGGGCTGCGAAAGTGGTGTTTGCCGTCCGGTTGCCAAGGCCCTATCGTCACCTGTCGGGCCGGGGCGCGGCAGCGGCCGTCCGGCAGCCAAGCGTACGGGAGAACGCACGAATGCAATTCCGAAAATTCCTGATCGGCGCCGCTCTGGCAGCTGTCGCCGCAGCGCCTGTGTCGGGACAGGCTGCGACATTGACGGTCGGCCTCAAGGCGGAGCCGTCGTCGATCGACCCGCACTACCACAATCTCGGTCCCAACAACTCGATGGCGGCGCACTATTTCAGCCGCCTTGTGGAACAGGACGACAAGCTGCGGCTGCTGCCCGGCCTTGCCGTGTCCTGGAAGCCGGTCGGCGACACGACCTGGGAGTTCAAGCTGCGCGAGGGCGTGAAGTTCCACGACGGGTCGGACTTCAATGCCGACGACGTGCTGTTCACGTTCGAGCGCGCGCCCAACGTGCCGAACTCGCCGTCCAGCTTCGGCACCTATCTCAAGGGCAAGACCTTCGCCAAGGTGGACGACTACACGATCCATATCAGCACCGAGCGGCCCTATCCGCTGATGCCGGTCGACATGGCGGCGGTGCCGATCATCTCTTCCGACGTGGGCGCCGATGTCGGCACGGCCGACTTCAACTCGGGCAAGGCGGCCATCGGGACCGGCCCCTACCGTTTCGTCGAATGGGTGCCCGGCGACCGGCTCGTGATCGAGCGCAACGAGGACTATTTCGACGCCAAGCCGGAATGGGAAAAGATCGTCTTCAAGCCGATCAAGTCGGGCCCGGCCCGCGTCGCCGCGCTGCTCGCGGGCGATGTGGACTTCATCGACAATGTGCCGCCCATCGACATTCCGCGCCTGAAGGGCGACGAGAATGTGCAGCTGAGCCAGGGCGTCTCCAGCCGGGTGATCTACCTGCACATGGACCAGTTCCGCGAGGATTCGCCGTTCGTGAAGGCGAACGGAGGCGGCGACATCAAGAATCCGCTTCTGGACGTGCGCGTCCGCAAGGCGATCTCCAAGGCCCTCGACCGCGACGCCATCGTGGACCGGGTGATGGAAGGTGTGGCGATCAAGGCGGGGCAATTGCTGCCGGAGGGCTTCTTCGGCGTCACGCCCAACCTGCAGCCGGAGCCCTACGATCCCGAGGGCGCCAAGGCGCTGCTCGCCGAGGCCGGCTATCCGGACGGCTTCGAACTCACCATCCACGGTCCCAACGACCGCTATATCAACGACGCCAAGATCTGCGAGGCGGTGGCCCAGATGCTGACCCGCGTCGGCATCAGGACGGCGGTCGAGACCATGCCCAAGGCGGTCTATTTCCGGCGCGCGAGCCGCGGCGGACCGGACAACTCGCCGGAGTTCAGCTTCATCCTCGTCGGCTGGGGCTCGGGCACGGGCGAGTCCTCCTCGCCGCTGCGCTCCCTGCTCCACACCTATGACAAGGACCGGGGCTTCGGCGCGTCCAACCGCGGCCGGCATTCCGACGCCGAGGTGGACAAGCTGATCGAGGATGCGCTCGCGACGGTGGACGACGATGCGCGCCTCAAGCTGCTGCAGGGGGCCACGGAGCTCGCCATCGGGCGCAACCAGGGCATCATCCCGACGCATTACCAGGTCAACACCTGGGCCGGAAAGAAGGGCCTGTCCTACACCGCGCGGGCGGATGAGCGCACCATCGCCATGGGCGTGACCTCCGACAAGTAGCGCAGGGACCGCAGGCGGCGGCGCTGCCGCTGCCTGCGCCCAACGGGAGCGCCGAGCGCCCATGACCGTCTTCATTATCCGGCGGCTGATGCAGAGTTCGGTCGTCGTTGCGGTGATGTCGCTGCTGGTCTTCGTTGGCGTCAACATCGTCGGCGACCCGGTGGACATGCTCATAAATCCGGAGGCCGACCAGGCCGAGATCGAGCGCGTCATGCGCGACCTCGGCCTCGACCGGCCGGTGCATGAGCAATACGGTTATTTCGTCGTCAACGCGCTCCAGGGCGATCTCGGCAAGTCCTTCATCTTCGGCGAGCCGGCGCTGCAGTTGATCGTGCAGCGCATGCCGGCGACCTTCGAGCTCGCGATCGCGGCGCTGCTGATCGCCGTCGTTCTCGGCATTCCGCTCGGCGTTATCGCCGGGCTCAGACCGGGGGCCCCATCGTCCAAGGCGATCATGGCGGGCTCGATCCTCGGCTTCAGCCTGCCCAGCTTCTGGGTCGGCATCATGATGATCATGCTGTTCGCCGTGATGCTCGGCTGGCTGCCCTCGACCGGGCGGGGCGACACGGTGCCCTTCCTCGGCATGCAGGTCAGCTTCCTCACCTGGGACGGCCTGCAGCACCTGCTGCTGCCGGCGATCAACCTTTCATTGTTCAAGCTCTCGCTGGTGATCCGGTTGGCGCGCGCCGGAACGCGCGAGGTGGTCCACCAGGACTACATAAAGTTCGCGCGCGCCAAGGGCCTGAGCGAGAGCCGGGTGGTGCTGGTCCACCTGCTCAAGAACATCATGATCCCGGTTGTGACCGTGCTCGGCCTCGAGTTCGGCGGACTGGTGGCGTTCTCGGTGGTGACCGAGACGGTGTTCGCCTGGCCCGGCATGGGCAAGCTCATCATCGACTCCCTGCACGAGCTCGACCGGCCGGTGGTGGTCGCCTACCTCATGATCGTGGTGCTGATGTTCGTCATCATCAACCTGCTGGTGGATATCGTCTATTCCGTCCTCGACCCGCGGGTCCGCCTGCAGGATGCGCGCGCGTGAGCGTCCGGACCGACAGGCGCGCGGAAGCCGTCGCCGTCGAGACGCCGTTCCGGCGGTTCGCCTCGGACTTTCTCGAGAGCCGCATCGCAACGGTCGCGCTGGCGGTGTTCGCGGTCATCGCCTTCATCGCGGTCTTCGCGCCCTGGATCGCGCCGACCGACCCCTACGACCTGGCCCAGGTGAACGTGCTCGACTCGCACATGCCGCCCGGCACCGAGGCCTTCGACGGGCGCGTCTTCTGGCTCGGCACGGACGGCGCCGGGCGCGACCTCGTCAGCGCGATCTGCTACGGGCTGCGCATCAGCCTCGGCGTCGGCGTGATGAGCGGCGTCATCGCCATGGCCATCGGCTGCGCCGTCGGTCTCGCCGCCGCCTATTTCGGCGGGCGCGTCGATACGCTCATCATGCGCATCGTCGATATCCAGCTGAGCTTCCCCTCCATCCTGGTGGCGCTGGTGCTGCTGGCGGTGCTCGGCAAGGGCGTGGACAAGATCCTGATCGCGCTGGTGACCGTTCAATGGGCCTATTACGCGCGCACGGTCCGCGCAAGCGCGCTGGTGGAACGCTCGAAGGAATATATCGACGCCGCCAGCTGCCTCGCGCTCGGCCACCGGCGCATCCTGTTCCGCCACCTGCTGCCCAACTGCATGCCGCCGCTGATCGTGGTGGTGACGGTCCAGACTGCGCACGCCATCGCGCTGGAGGCGACCTTGAGCTTCCTCGGCATCGGCCTGCCGATCACCGAACCCTCGCTCGGCCTGCTGATCGCCAACGGCTTCGAATACATGCTGAGCATGAAATACTGGATCAGCGTCTATCCGGGCGTGGCGCTGCTCGTCACCATCGTGTCGATCAACCTTGTGGGCGACCAGCTGCGCGACGTGCTGAACCCGCGCCTGCAGAAATAGCCCCATGGCTTCCCCGCACGCCACTCTGGCCGTCGAAGGCCTGAAGACGCATTTCTTCACCAAGGCGGGCGTCGTCAAGGCCGTGGACGGGGTCAGCTTCGAGGTCGGGCGCGGCGAGATCATGGGGCTGGTCGGCGAGTCCGGCTCCGGCAAGTCGGTCACCGGCTTCTCGATCATGCGCCTGGTGGACCCGCCGGGCCGGGTGGTCGAGGGGCGCATCCTCCACAATGGCGAGGACCTGGTCGGGCTGGACGGGGAGCGGATGCGCGACCTGCGCGGCAACCGCATCGCGATGATCTTCCAGGACCCGATGATGACGCTGAACCCGGTGCTGCGCATCGAGACCCAGATGGTCGAGGCGGTGCTCGCCCACAATGCGGTGCCGAAGCAAGAAGCGCGCGGCATGGCGCGCGATGCGCTTGGCCAGGTCGGCATCCCCTCGCCGGACGAGCGCCTCCGGGCCTACCCGCACCAGTTTTCGGGCGGCATGCGCCAGCGCGTCGCCATTGCCATCGCGCTGCTGAACCGGCCCGACCTCATCATCGCCGACGAGCCGACCACGGCGCTCGACGTCACCATCCAGGGGCAGATCCTCTACGAGGCGCAGAAGCTCTGCCGCGAGTCCGGCGCGGCGATGATCTGGATCACGCACGACCTTGCCGTCGTCGCGGGCATCGCCGACCGCATCTCGGTCATGTATGCCGGGCGCATCGTCGAGCAGGGGGAGACCGGCGACATCGTGGACCGGCCGGCGCATCCCTACACGCGCGGGCTGATCGGTTCCGTGCCGAGCCGCAACACGCGCGGCGGCAGGCTGTTCCAGATTCCCGGCATGACGCCCTCGCTGCTGAACCTGGCGCCCGGCTGCGCCTTCCGGGAGCGCTGCCCGGTGGCGGGCGAAGCCTGCGCCCTGGAGCCGGAGCCCTCGCATCCGCTGCCGGGCCGCGAGCTCCGCTGCCACCACCCGCAACTGGAGGCCGCGCCGTGATCGAGGCGCGGGCCGTGAGCAAGCGCTTCGTGAAGACGCCGGACCTGGCGGCGCGGCTTGCGGGCCGGTTGGGCGCCGATGTCCATGAGGAAACCGTGCATGCGCTCGACGGCGTGACGATCTCCGTCGAACGCGGAGAGGTCGTCGGCCTCGTCGGCGAGTCGGGCTGCGGCAAGTCCACCTTCGGGCGGATCGTCGCCGGCATCATGAAGCCGACCGAGGGCGCGGTGTTCTACCGGGGCCGGGACCTGAAGACGCTGCAGGGCCGCGAGGCGCGGGAGGCGGCGCTGCAGGTGCAGATGATCTTCCAGGACCCGTTCGCCTCGCTCAACCCCCGCATGCGGGTGGAGGACATCGTAGGCGAGGCGCCGCTGCTTCACGGCATCGTCTCGAAGGGCGAGCGCAGCGATTATATCGACGCCACCATGCGCCGCGTCGGCCTCGATCCCGCCTTCAAGCGCCGCTACCCGCACCAGTTCTCGGGAGGCCAGCGCCAGCGCATCGGCATTGCGCGCGCGCTGGCGGTGAACCCGGAGTTCCTGGTCTGCGACGAGGCGGTGGCGGCCCTCGACGTCTCGATCCAGGCCCAGGTGCTCAACCTCTTCATGGACCTGCGCCGCGACCTCGACCTCACCTACCTGTTCATCAGCCACGATCTGAGCGTGGTCGAGCATATCTCCGACCGGGTGGTCATCATGTATCTCGGCCGCGTGGTCGAGACGGCGCCGACGGGGCCGCTGTTCGACGGGCCCAACCATCCCTACACGAAGGCGCTTCTCGCCGGCGCCCCCCAGCTCGACGCCAGCCGGCGGATCTACGAGCCGGTCAAGGGCGAGATACCCTCGCCGCTGGACCCTCCCCCGGGCTGTCATTTCCACCCCCGCTGCCCCCATGCGACCCGGCGCTGCCGCGAGGAGGCGCCGGCGCTGAAGGAGATCGCGCCCGGCCGGCACTCGGCCTGCCACCTGAACGACGGCTGAGGCGTGCGGCAGGGCGGGCAGGGCGGTCCATGAGGAGGAAGCGGACATGAGCGCGCGCAAGACGCTTTACCTGGCGAACCCCTACGGCTTCTCGGCCCAGCAGAAAGAGGGACCGCTCCGGGCGCTGGAAGCGGCGCTGGAGGCAGCCGGGGCGGAGGTGTGGGAGCCCTTCCGGCGCAACAACCAGATCGACCGCGCCGAGGCCGGCTGGGCCTGGCGGATCGCGCAGGCGGACATGCGCGATGTGAGGGACGCGGACGGTCTGTTCGCGGTGGTGAACGGCTGCCCGCCGGACGAGGGCGTGATGGTGGAGCTCGGCATGGCGTTCGCCTGGGAGAAGCCCGTGTTCCTCTTCCGCGACGATTTCCGCCGCTGCACCGACAGCGAGCAGTATCCGCTCAACCTCATGGTCTTCGCCGGCCTCCCCGCCGCCGGCTGGGAGGACCACTGGTACACCTCAATCGACGAAATCGCCGATCCCGGCAAGGCATTGGCGCGGTGGCTGGAGGCAGGCGAGGGGTAACGGACCGCCAGAGCGGCCTCACCCCTCCAGATCGCCGTGGATGGCGAACTGCTCCAGGCCCGCGTCCTGGGGCTTGATGGCGCGGAAGCTTTCGCGGACGCCGGCTTCGGTGAGTTCGCGGGCGACCGTCAGCAGCGTGTTGGGGTCGTGGTCCTCGCAGAGCTCGGCCATGTGCGCCATTTCCTCCTGCGCCACGGGCAGCGCCGCCTCGACCGACGGCGCGCCGTAAACGCGGACGAAATGCCCGGCCAGCCGCAGGGCCAGCGCCTCGAATTCCTCCTCCTGGACCGCGGTGACGGCGACGAAGGTGACGCGCCCGAAGGTCTCGACGCCGAGCCATCCGTTGGCGAACGCCTGGCGCGCCTTGCCGACCAGGTCCGCCTCGGTCCAGTCCGAGAACTCGAAGCCGCCCGGAACGCACCATTCGCCGGTGCGCGCCGGGCTGTGGAAGATGCGCAGGTCGCTTTCGTCGAAATGGATGGCGCGCGCGAGATTCACTTCGGCCCCCCTCGCTCCAGCAGCCCGGAGAGCGGCAGCAGGCTCGTCGCCCGGCCCTCCCGCAGCAGCATGCCGAAGCGCTCGTCTATGCCGACGAAGAGGCCCGTCCGCCCGCCGACCGTCGCGTCCTCGCCGATGCCGTGCGCGAGGCCGCGCCATTCGCCGTGCAGCGGCGCGGCGCCGTCGTCGGACCAGCGGTTGATCCAGACCAGCGTGTGGCGCGACCAGCTTTCGAGCAGCGCGTCGGGCGCAACCTCCACGCAGCCCTCCTCATAGAGCGAGGTCCGGTCCGGCGCGGCGCCGGGCGCATCCCCGTCCTCGGCGATGAGCGCCACTTCGAGGCCGACGACCAGCCAGTCGGGCACCTCGTCCGGCCCGCAGTCGGAAGCGGCGGCGCGGAGCCGTCCGCAGGACGCGCCGTTCACCAGGATGCCGCCCTCCCAGGTGAGGTGCACGGCGACCTCCGGGGGCGCCAGCGCGCCCAGCGCATTCTGGAAGCCGACGCCGCAGGCGGGCAGCATCGCCATCGCGTCCTCCAGCGGCACTTCGGGCGCGAACACGATGGCCGCCGCCAGCCGGTCGGGGCCGATATTGTAAACGACGGTCCCGCCGTCGCAGCCGAGCGCCGCAAGCGCGCAGGCCTTGGCGAAAGGGTCCGTGCGGCCTTCGACCGCCTGGCCCCGGAACAGAGGCGGGAAGACGGGTTCGCTCATCCCGCCCCGGTCTCGATCAGGTGCTGCGCGACCCGGCGGAAGGCCGCCGCCTCGGGCGAAGCCGGCCGTGAGACCACGATGGGCGCGCCGCCGTCCGAGGCGAGACGGATGCCGAGCGCCAGCGGGATCTCGGCGAGCAGCGGGATGTCGAGCTTCTCCGCCTCGGCGCGCACGCCGCCATGGCCGAACAGATGCTCCTCATGCCCGCAATTGGAGCAGATATGCGTGCTCATGTTCTCGATCATGCCCAGAATCGGCACCGACATCTTGCGGAACATGTCCACGCCCTTGCGGGCGTCCAGCAGCGCCACGTCCTGCGGCGTGGAAACGATGATGGCGCCCGTGACCTCGGCGGTCTGCGAGAGCGTCATCGGCACGTCGCCGGTGCCGGGCGGCAGGTCCGCCAGCAGCACGTCGAGCGCGCCCCACTGCACCTGGCTCATCATCTGCTGGAGCGCGCCCATGAGCATGGGTCCGCGCCAGACCACGGCTTCGTCCTCGCGCGTCATCAGCCCGATGGACATCATGGTGACGCCGTGGTTGCGCAGCGGCAGGATGGTCTTGCCGTCGGGCGAGGCCGGGCGGCCGGACACGCCGAGCATCCGCGGCTGCGACGGCCCGTAGACATCGGCGTCGAGCAGTCCGACCCGGCGCCCCTCCGCGGCGAGCGCGGCGGCGAGGTTGGCGGTCACGGTGGACTTGCCGACGCCGCCCTTGCCCGAGGCGACGGCGACGATGCGGTCCACGCCCGGTATGCGGCGCGGCCCGGCGGGCTCCGGGCGGCGGCCGATATTGAGCTCCGGGCCCGGTTCGGCTTCCCGGTGGGCGGTCATCACGGCGGTAACCTGCCCGACGCCGGGCACGGCCTGCACCGCCGCCTCCGCCTCGGCCCGTACGCCCTCCATGACCTCGGCGCGCGCCGGATCGATCTCCAGGACGAAGCGCACCGCGCCGTCGTTCACCGTCAGCGCCCGCACCGGGCCGGCGGACACGAGGTCCTGGCCGCTGACCGGGTCGGTGACCCCCTTCAGCGCCTCCAGCACGTCTTCGCGCGTCGCGGCCATCACGCCTTCCCGTCGATGCGCCCTTCGACGCTGTGAGTGAGATCGAGTTCGTCGATGGTCAGCACCATCCGGGCGGTGAAGCTCCTGCCCTCCGTGCCCTCCGGCCCGGCATTGCGCATCGCCTCCTCGATCGCCTGCTGCGAGGTGACTCCGACCTGCTTCAGGAACTTGCGCATCGACATGTTGAAATCGCCGCTCATCGGAACCTCCTCCTGCTCTACCGTCCGGTTTCACGCGAGTTTAGCGGAGTTTAGACCGGATTTCTCACCGGGCTGCGGAGGGCAGGCGTTTTGTCTGTTTGCGCCCGGTATGCCGTTGGCGTCCTCCGTCGATGCCGGGCGGCAGCCGGGAGACCGGCGGAAGTGTCGGGATATGTCATGGAATGTCATGTTTCGTCATGGGGCCGGTCTGTGCCCCGGCCGTCTGCGCCGGTCCGGGAGCCGTTCGCAAGGCATCGCAACTTCCTTGTCGGCCCGTAGTCCCGGACGCCCCGGTTGCCGGAAGGCGCATCCCTCTCCCGCGCATAATGCGCGCGCGCTTCGCGGCGGCGCGTGTGCGCCCGCGTGCGCGAGGCGGCGGGCGGGACCCCTGCCGGAATGTCATGGAATGTCATGATGTGTCATGTTTTCCTCGTGGAGGCGCGCCGCGGGGCCTTCTGCCGGCGCTGCCGGGTTGCGGGTCATGGGAGATGGGGCCTCGCCTTCGCGGGGGCGATGAGAGGGGGCGGCGGCGCCCTCGGCTCCGACCGGGGGCCGCCGGTATTCCTCCCCGCCGTCTCCGCCGCCGGCCTGTGCGGCCAGGGCCTTTTTCTTCGCCTTCCTCCTTTTCCTCTCCTTTCTCTCCTCCCTCTTCCTCCTGCGGTCCTCGCGGCGGTTCAGCCGTTCGAACCATGCGTGGAACTCGGGGGTTTGCCGGCTGCCGGTCCAGACCTCGCCGAGATATTCGTATTCCTCCTCTTCGGGTTCCGGTTCGGGGAGGTGTCCGGCGCTCCAGTCGAGGACGGCGAGGAGCTGTCGCAGATGGGCGATCCGGGCGCGTCCGGCGCGGTGGTATTCGGCGCGGTCGCGGTCGTCCTGCGGCGGCGGTCCGGCGCCTATGTCCTCGGCACAGGCAGCGGCGAGGGCTTCGGCTGCGGGGGCGAGGCGCTCCAGCAGCATGGCCGCCAGTTCGGGTCGGGGGTCGGTCGTGGTCATTCGTGCCTCCTTGGGGGCAAAGGGCGGGACGGGGTGTCCCTGTTTCGCGCGTAATGCGTGCGGGCCTGCGTGCGCGGGCGGGCGGGCGTATCGCGGCGGCGCGGTTCGCGCGCGTGATTGCCCGCGCGCACGGGCGCGCGACGACGGGCCG
>JAJDYL010000101.1 GCA_022825195.1 Alphaproteobacteria bacterium | reverse complement strand
TTCAGCCGTTCGAGCCATGCGTGGAACTCGGGGGTTTGCCGGCTGCCGGTCCAGACCTCGCCGAGATATTCGTATTCCTCCTCTTCGGGTTCCGGTTCGGGGAGGTGTCCGGCGCTCCAGTCGAGGACGGCGAGGAGCTGTCGCAGATGGGCGAGCCGGGCGCGTCCGGCGCGGTGGTATTCGGCGCGGTCGCGGTCGTCCTGGGGCGGCGGTCCGGCGTCGATGTCCTCGGCACAGGCAGCGGCGAGGGCTTCGGCGGCCGGGGCGAGGCGCTCCAGCAGCATCGCCGCCAGTTCGGGTCGGGGGTCGGTTGCGGTCATTCGTGCCTCCTTGGGGGCAAAGGGCGGGACGGGGTGTCCCTGTTTCGCGCGTAATGCGTGCGGGCCTGCGTGCGCGTGCGGGCGGGCGTATCGCGGCGGCGCGGTTCGTGCGCCTGATTGCCCGCGCGCACGGGCGCACGGCAGCAGGCCGGGCAGAGGGCGCACCCCTCCCGCCTGCTTACGCCGGGGCGTTTGCGGCGCCCCAGCCATGCTTTCTGCAGAAAAGCGGAATGGCGGCCCCGGAAGCCGCCTTTCTCTCATGCCTATTCTACACCATTCCTCGGAAAGTCAATCTGTTTTGGGAACAAAAAATGACAATGTCGGACAACTTTCTTACAATTTGTTGAATCAGCAGGATAATTGTGACGGCCCGGTATATCCCTTTGCGTCGTATCGGGCGGCGGATGGCCCCCGCTCGGAGGGCGCGCGGCACGAAGCCAACACCGGAGACGTGCGAATCCGGCAGCCGCCGGCCGAGGGTGCCCCGGCATCGCCGATTGCTGCCATAATGGGGGAACGGAGGGGAGGGAGAGCCATGGGTGTGCTCGACGGCAGGACGATCCTGGTTACCGGCGCGGCTTCCGGCATCGGCCGGGCTACGGCGCTGGCGGCGGCCGAGGCGGGCGCTGCGGTGATTGCGACCGACATCGACGAGGCCGGCGGACGCGACACCGCCGAGCGCGCCGGCGGGCGGTTCATGCAGCAGGACGTGACCGACGAGGCGCGCTGGCAGGAGGTCGCCGGCGCGTCGGGCCCGCTGCACGGCCTCGTCAACAATGCGGGCATCGCCATCGTGCGTCCGCTGCTGGAGACCAGCCTCGAAGACTGGCGCAGGCAGCAGGCGGTCAATGTCGAGGGCGTATTCCTCGGCGTGAAGCATATCCTGCCGGTCATCCGCGATTCGGGCGGCGGCTCGATCGTCAACCTCTCCTCGGTCGCCGGCCTGCGCGGCAACGCCGTCGGCCTTTCCTGCTACAGCGCGACCAAGGGGGCGGTCTGCCTGTTCACCAAGTCGGCCGCGCTGGAGAGCGCCCGGCGCGGCTGGAACGTGCGCGTGAACTCCGTCCATCCCGGCATCATCGACACGCCGATCTGGGACCGGATGGCGGAGAGCGGCCCCTCGCCCTTCAACGACCCGACCGCCTCCACCGACCCCGTGGAACGCGCCGCCAGCCGGGTTCCGGGCGGGCAGCCCGGCAGGCCGGAGCATATCGCGGACGGCATCGTGTTCCTGCTTTCCGACGCCTCGATCCACATGACGGGCTCGGAGCTCGTCATCGACCACGGCATGACCGCCGGCTCCTGACAGTCCGACCCGGAAGGCCCGACCGCCCATGCGCATCCTGACCACCCTGCCCCAGAACGACCTGAACGAAGTGCCGGCCGCGGCCGCCGCGGCCGAAGCCGCCGGCTTCGACGGCGCGCTCACCATGGAGAACCGCCACGACCCGTTCCTGGCGCTCGGCGTCGCCGCGACCGCAACGAAACGGCTCACGCTCGGCACCGCCGTCGCCATCGCCTTTCCGCGCAGCCCCATGGTGGTGGCGAACGCCTGCTGGGACCTCCAGACCGCCTCGAAGGGCCGCTTCGCGCTCGGCATCGGGCCGCAGATCCGCCCGCACAACGAGAAGCGCTTCTCCGTGCCCTGGTCGGCGCCGGTGCCGCGGCTGCGCGAATATGTGCAGGCGCTCCGGGCGATCTGGCGTAGCTGGGAGACGGGCGAGCGGCTGCGCTTCGAGGGCAAGCACTACACCTTCACCCTGATGACGCCGAACTTCGCCCCGGCCTCCACGGGCCAGCCGATGGTGCCCGTCACCCTCGCGGCGGTCGGCGACTATTCGCTGCGCCTTGCGGGCGAGGTGGCGGACGGGGTGCGGCTCCACGGCTTCTGCACGAGGCGCTACCTGGAGGAAGTCTGCCTGCCGCGCATCGCCGAGGGTATGGCGCGGACGGGGCGCAGGCGCGAGTCCTTCGAGGTGACGGGCGGCGGCTTCGTGGCGACCGGCGCGGATGACGAGGAGGTCGCGAAGGCCGTCGAGTGGGTGCGCTACCGCGTCGCCTTCTACGGCTCGACGCCGGGCTATTGGCCGGTGCTGGACCTGCACGATCTCGGCGACCTCGGGCGCAAGCTCAACCGCATGACCAAGGAAGGAGCCTGGGACCGGATCGCCGCCGAGGTGGACGACGACACGGTGCGCCTGTTCGCCGCCGTCGGCCGCCATGACGAGCTCGCCGGCGCCGTCGAGGAGCGCTTCGGCGGGGCGGCGGACGCCATATATGCCAGCCTCTCCATGGACATGCGGCCCGATCTGCCGCCCGATGTGATCCAGGACATCCGCCGCCTGCCCACCGCCTTCAAGGGCTATGACACAGCCTGGTGACGCCGGCGCGGTTGCCGCTCGGCCCGCCGCCGGACAGGGCGGGCGGAGCCGGCGGCTTTCCCTCTCCTGGCTGCTGGCGCTCAGCTTCGGCTCGCTGATCTCGGTGTCGATCCTCGTGGTGCTGGGCTTCGCCGTCTATGGCGCGGCGCGCAACACGGTGGACCTGCTGCGGGACCGGGCGGACCTCGGAATCGGAGTGCTCACCCGCGAAGTCGAAGGCCTGCTCGAATCGGCGGGCAACCAGGCCGGATTCGTGGCGCGGGCGCTGGAGACCGGCGAGGCCGACCTCGGCGACCCGGAGCGGGTGGCCGCGCTTCTCTTCGGCGCCATGGCGGCCGACCCCGCCATCGGCGCCATCGCCTTCTTCCGCCCGGACGGACAGGCGCTGCTGGCCGAGAGGACCGAAACGCTTGCGAAGGTTCGCACGCTGGACTTCTCGAACGACGAGGCGGTGAAGACGGCGCTCCGTTACGGCAGGGCGAACAGGGAACCCGTCTGGGCGCCGCCGATCTACCGCGCCGATTTCAATTCGTCGGTTCTCACCCTCCAGATCCCCATCTACCGGAACGACCGGTTCGAAGGCATGCTGGCGGTGGCGCTCGGGATCATGGCGCTGTCCGAGTTCCTGGAGCATCTCTCCGCCGGCAGCGCGCCGAACACCTTCGTCCTCTACGGCAAGGAAAGCGTGCTGGCCCACCGGCTGATGGCGGCGGGCTATCCCGGCCTGTCGCTGGAGAAGCCGTTGCCTGCGCTTGCCGGGTTCGCAGACCCGGTGCTGGCCCGCATGTGGGACGAGTACTGGATGCGGAACTCCGGCATCGAACCGCGCCCGCCGCTGCAAAGCCACCTGGTGGAGCTGGCGGGGGTGCGGTACCTGTTCCTTTACCGCCAACTGGACTCCTACACCGCAACGCCGCTCATCGCCGGGGCCTATTTCGACACCGACGTCATCAGCGGCGAGATCAACCGCCTGCTCAATTCCATCATCGTCGGCTTCGCCGCCCTGGTGCTTGCCATCCTGCTGGCGCTCTTCATCGGCAGGCGGCTCTCGCGGCCCGTGTCGCGGCTTTCCTCGGTCGCGCGCCTCATCGGCGAACTGCGACTGGAAGATATCCACGACCTGCCCCACAGCAGGGTCAGGGAGCTCGACGAGCAGTCGAGCGCCTTCAACTCGATGACCGGCGCGCTGAGATGGTTCCAGGCCTATGTGCCGCGCTCGCTGGTCCACCAGCTGATGCGCGAGGGCGACCTGGCCTCGCTCGCCTCCGACCGGCGCAATGTCACCGTGATGTTCAGCGACATCGCCGGCTATTCCACCATCTCGGAAGGCAAGAGCGCGGCGGAGGTCGCGGCGCTGCTCAACCGGCATTTCGGCATCCTGACCAACGCCATAGAGGCCGAGGAGGGCACGGTGGACAAGTTCATCGGCGACAGCGTCATGGCCTTCTGGGGCGCACCGGAAAAGCAGAAGAACCGCGCCGTCCGCGCCTGCCGGGCGGCGCTGGCCATCCGGGAGGGAATCGCCGCCGACAACCGCGAGCGCGAAGCCCGGGGCGAGCCGCCGGTCCGCGTGCGCCTCGGCATCCATTCCGGGCAGGCGACGGCCGGCAATATCGGCGCGCCGAGCCGCGTCAACTACACGGTCATCGGCGACGATGTGAACATCGCGCAGCGGCTGGAACAGCTCGGCAAGGAGGTCTCGCCCGACGCCGAGGTCGCAATCACCGTCAGCGCCTCGACGGTGGCCGATCTGGACGGGCTGTTCGAGGTGGAGCCGGTCGGCGAGATGGAGGTCAAGGGCCGGGCGGCTCCGGTCGCCGTCTACCGGCTGGTGGGCTTCGCCTGACGGCCGGCGCTTTCCCCGCCCTGCGGTCGCTGTGATACAGTCGCTGCGGGAAACGAGACCCGGGGGAAACGAGACCCATGCCCGACGATCTGGCGGATATCCGCAGCCATATCGGCACCCGGCAATCGGACGCCGATGTCGCGACGGCGGCCCCCGTGCTGCTGTTCCAGAAGACCCTCGGGCGCCGCGACCTGGAGCCGGAGGACGGCGCCGCGGTGCCGCCCGGCTGGCACATGCTCTACTTCCTGCCGCGCTTCGAGCAGGCGGAGCTGGGGCCGGACGGCGCGCCCGCTTCCTCCGGCGTGATCCCGGAAATGCCGTTTCCGCGCCGCATGTACGCCGGCACGCGCCTGGCCTTCCACGAGCCCATCCGCATCGGAGACCGGCTGCACCGGGAGACGGAGCTTGTGGACCTGACGGTCAAGGAGGGCAGCACCGGCCGCCTCGCCTTCGCGACCGTCGAGAGCCGCATCTCCACGCCGCGCGGCCTCGCCGTCGTCGAGCAGCGCGACACGGTCTATCGGGAGGAGACGCCCGCCGGCGCCGCCAACCGGGCGCCGAAGCGCGCCGCCCCGCCGGAGGATACCGTCTGGGAGGCGGAAGAGCGCCCGGACGAGGTCACGCTGTTCCGCTTCTCCGCGCTCACCTTCAACGCCCACCGCATCCACTATGACGCGGTCTGGGCGAAGGAGGTGGAGGGCTACCCGGCGCTGGTCGTCCACGGCCCGCTGTCGCAGTCCTACCTGATGAACTTCGCCCGCGACTGCATGGCGCCGAGGCGCATGACCTCCTTCGACATGCGGGCGCGCGCGCCGCTCTTCATCGACGGCCCGGTGCGGCTGGTCGGCAAGCCGACGGACGAAGGCGGCTGCGAGGTCTGGGCGGTGACGCCGGAGGGGACCATCGCGATGAGCGCGTCGGCGGGCTTCGCCTGAGGCGCGGCAACCGGAACGAAAGACAGCACAGAGACAGGACCATGGCACAGCAGCTCACGACCCGCCCCATCGGCAACGCGCTCGGCCTGGAAGTCGCCGGCGTGGACCTGGCGGCGCCGATGGCGGAGAGCACCTTCGACAAGATCAAGGAGCATTTCTGGCAGAACCCGGTGCTGGTGTTCCGCGACCAGGACCTCGACGCGCACAGCCTGGCGGCGCTGGGCAAGCGCTTCGGGCCGCTCCAGCTTCATGTGCTGGTCGATTACCGGCACGAGGAGGTGCCGGAAGTCTCCTGGCTCACCAATGTGAACAAGGACGGCTCGCTCGATCCCGCCGGCTACAAGCGCGCCACGACCTGGCATTCCGACGGCACCTTCGAGGAACGCCCGCCGGCGGTCGCCATCCTGCACGCCAGGGAAATCCCGTCGAAGGGCGGCGGCACGGTCTTCTGCAACATGATCCGCGCCTATGAAAAGCTGCCCGACGAGGTGCGGGAGCGGATCGACGGGTTGACGGGCCGGCATTTCTACGGCGCCGGCCCCGGCGGCACCGGCGCCCTTCCGCTGAAGGACTACCAGGAGGGAACGCTGCCGGAGGTGCATCACCCGGTGGTGCGCACGCATCCGGAGAGCGGGCGCAGGATGCTGTATGTCAACGCCATCCACACCTTCGGCTTCGTCGAGGTCGAGGGCGAGGAGGGCGAGGCGCTGCTGAACGACCTGCTCGACCACGCCACCCGGGACGAGTTCGTCTACCACCACCGCTGGAGCCATGGCGACGTGGTGATGTGGGACGAGCGCGCCACCATGCACCGGGGCGCGGGCGACTACGACCCCAACGAGCGCCGGGTGATGCTGCGCACGATTTCCTACGGGGAACGCCCCCGGTGACTCCGTCCTTCGCCAAGGCCGTGCTGCTGACCGGCGCGGCCGGCGGCCTCGGTACGGCCATGGCGGAGGCGCTGGCCGGCGACGGGCACCGGCTGGCGCTGGTGGACCGGGACGAGGAGCGCCTGCAGGCGCTGAGCGACCGGCTCTGGCAACGGCACGGCGACGGCATGGTGCTGCCGCTGGCGCTCGACCTCACCGACGAGGACGCCTGCGCGGAGGCGGTCGGGCGCGCGGCGGAGCATTTCGGCCGGCTGGACATGCTGGTGAACAATGCCGGCATCGGCATGAGCACCTTGCGCCCCGACTACCATCTGCGCCCGCTCGCCGCGCTCGGCGAGGTCTCGGTCGAGGACTGGCAGCGTTTCGTCGCCGTCCACGCCACCGCGCCCTTCGCCTTCATGCGCGCCGCCTCCCCGTTCATGCATGAGCGCGGCTGGGGCCGGATCGTCAATGTCACCACTTCGCTCTCCACCATGCTCAGGCCGCGGTTCTTTCCTTATGGCGCCTCGAAGGCCGCGCTGGAGGCGATGTCGTCCCAGTTCGCCGGCGAACTGGAGGGCAGCGGCATCACCGTCAACGTGCTCACGCCCGGCGGGCCGACCGACACGCCGATGGTGACGGAGGAGAGCGCGCCGGACAGGACCGCCCTGCTCTCCCCCGCGGTCATGGCCCCGCCGGTTCGCTTCCTTGCCTCCGAGATTTCCGACGGCTTCACCGGCCGGCGGATCATCGCCGCACTCTGGGACAAGCGCATCGCGCCGGTGGACTCCGCCATGAAGGCCGGCGGCCCGATCGGCTGGCCCGGCACGGGGCCGCCTGCGATCTGGCCCGAGGACATGCCGGGCGCCGACCGCGCCTGACACCCCGCGGCGCGGCGGAATGCTGCACCGCAAAAAGGCCCGCACGGCTTGACTTGCCGGGCGCGCGAACCCTAAAAGCCGCCTTGCCCTTCAACCCGAGCCTGCGGAGGTCCCCTTGAAGGTCCTCGTCCCCGTAAAGCGCGTCATCGACTACAATGTGAAGATCCGGGTGAAGCCGGACGGCACCGGCGTCGAGACCCGGAATGTGAAGATGTCGATGAACCCGTTCGACGAAATCTCCGTCGAACAGGCCATCCGGATGAAGGAAAACGGTTCGGCCGAGGAGATCGTCGCGGTTTCCATCGGCGTGCAGCAGTGCCAGGAGACCATCCGCACCGCGCTCGCCATGGGCGCGGACCGGGGCATCCTGGTCGTGACCGAGGACGAGGTGGAGCCGCTCGCCGTCGCCAAGATGCTGAAGGCGATCTGCGAGAAGGAAGAGCCGGGCATGGTCATTCTCGGCAAGCAGGCCATCGACGACGACTGCAACCAGACGGGCCAGATGCTCTCCGCGCTGCTCGGCTGGTCGCAGGCGACCTTCGCCTCCGAGGTCGCGATAGACGGCGGCAAGGCCCGCGTCACCCGCGAGGTCGATGGCGGGCTGGAGACGGTCGAGGTGACGCTGCCGACCGTGGTGACGGTGGACCTGCGCCTGAACGAGCCGCGCTACGCCTCGCTGCCCAACATCATGAAGGCGAAACGCAAGCCCATCGACCGCATGGAGCCGGCCGACCTCGGCGTGGACACCGCGCCGCGCCTCAAGGTGCTGCATGTCGGCGAGCCGGAGAAGCGCGCCGGCGGCGTCAAGGTCGAGACCGTCGAGGAACTCGTGCAGAAGCTCTCCACCGAAGCGAAGGTGATCTGACCCCATGAGCGTTCTCGTCATTGCCGAACACGACAACGCCACCTTGAAGGCGGCCACGCGCAACGCCGTCGCCGCGGCGGCGGAGATCGATGCCGACGTGCATGTGCTGGTCGCCGGCCAGGGCTGCGGCCCCGCCGCCGAGGCGGCCGCGCAGGTCGCGGGCGTCGCGAAGGTCCTCGTCGCCGAAGACGCGGCCTACGAACACGCGCTGGCGGAAAATGTCGCGAAGCTGGTGGTCGATCTTTCCGGCAGCTACAGCCATGTGCTCGCGCCGGCGACCGCGAACGGCAAGAACATCCTGCCCCGCGCCGCGGCGCTGCTGGACGTGGCGCAGATCTCGGACATTACGGAGGTCGTCTCCGCGGATACTTTCGTGCGCCCCATCTATGCGGGCAACGCCATGGCGAAGGTGCAGTCCGGCGACCCCGTCAAGCTCATCACGGTGCGCATGACGGCGTTCGACGCGGCTCCCGCAGAGGGCGGTTCCGCGCCGGTCGAGGCGGCGTCGGGCGCCGGCAGCGTCGGGCTCTCCAGCTTCGTCGGACGCGAGCTCACCAAGTCCGAGCGCCCGGAACTCACCACCGCCGGCATCGTCGTTTCCGGCGGGCGCGGCATGGGCTCCGGCGAGAACTTCAACATCCTGGAAGCCCTTGCCGACCGGCTGGGCGCGGCGGTCGGCGCCTCGCGCGCGGCGGTCGATGCGGGCTACGTGCCGAACGACTACCAGGTCGGGCAGACCGGCAAGGTCGTCGCCCCGGAGCTCTACATCGCGGTCGGCATTTCGGGCGCCATCCAGCATCTCGCCGGCATGAAGGACAGCAGGGTGATCGTCGCCATAAACAAGGACGAGGAAGCGCCGATCTTCCAGGTCGCGGATTACGGCCTCGTCGCCGACCTGTTCAAGGCCGTGCCGGAACTCACCGGCGTGATCGAAGAATACAAGGCGGAAAACGATTGACCGCCATGCCGAAGGGTCTGGATAGCCGTATCCGCACGGTCGGCGTCGTCGGCGCCGGGCAGATGGGCAGCGGCATCGCGCATGTGGCCGCGATTTCGGGCTTCGATGTGCGCTTGGTCGATATCGAGGAGCGGGCGCTGGAGCGGAGCCTCGCCGTCATCGGCCGCAACATGGACCGGCAATTGCGCCGGGGCCTGTTCGACGAGGCCGCGAAGGCCGACGCGCTGGCGCGCATCGACGCCGGCACCGATTATGCCGGCTTCGGCGACTGCGACATCGTGATCGAGGCCGCCACGGAGAACGAGGCGGTGAAGCGCGAAGTGTTCAAGGCGCTGCTGCCGCATCTCGCCGAGGGCGCCATCGTCGCCTCCAACACCTCCTCGATCTCGATCACGCGGCTCGCTTCCACGACCGACCGCCCGGAGCGGTTCATCGGCCTGCACTTCATGAACCCGGTGCCGATGATGTCGCTGGTCGAGCTGATCCGGGGCATCGCGACCGGGGACAACACCTTCGAGGACGTGAAGGAGTTCGCCGTCTCGCTCGGCAAGACGCCGGTGGCGGCGGAGGACTTCCCGGCCTTCATCGTCAACCGCATCCTGCTGCCGATGATCAACGAGGCCGTCTATACGCTCTATGAGGGCGTGGGCTCGGTGGATGCCATCGACACCGGCATGCGCCTCGGCGCCAACCACCCGATGGGGCCGCTGGAGCTCGCGGACTTCATCGGGCTGGACACCTGCCTCGCGGTGATGCAGGTGCTCTATGACGGGCTCGCCGACAGCAAGTACCGTCCCTGCCCGCTGCTGGTGAAATATGTCGAGGCCGGCTGGATCGGCCGCAAGGCCGGCCGCGGCTTCTACGACTATTCCGGCGACCACCCCATCCCGACGCGGTAGGGCGACAGACGGCCCAAAGAGCATTTAATCGTGCCCATTCGAAACAGGGTAACAAGTTTCAGTTTGGGCTTACTGCTGATTATGTCTGTCGACCAAGTATCGGCTGCGGAAGTTACAGATCGTCCACTTAAAGGTTTTACAACCATTTGCGCGCCCGATTTATCATTGCACTTTAATTATGATATTTTCAACAAGAAATGGGGTGTAAAGGGCTACAAGGAAAGAAAGTTCACTATAACGAAGATACACATACCATTTTCTTTTGATGAGGATGAAGCTTTGAAGTATCTGAATAATAAATATGGCGAACATCCGATGTTTTCAAGATGTGCTTCTGAGCATGCTTTACGAAAATCAGAACGAGAATTACACAACAAACATCTTCCTGGTAGCCCGTATAAACCTTGGTTTTCATCATGTATAAAGGTCGACAATTACAAATTCAATCCATATAGAGTTTGCAGAGAACTTGCTTTCACTGACGGCGATGCCCTTGTTGATTGTAGCGATAGCAGTCCCAGCTTCCAATTGGGCATAAACAGCCACTTCAGACACACCAAAGTTAGCTATAATGAGGTAATTCTGGAACTCGGCAATTGCGCAGGCACAACAAAGCTAGATGAAGAGTAAGGAGTGCTTCTGCTAGTCCGGACTCCAAGCGAATGTCGTCGTTACGGCAGGCGGTCCAGTACGGCCACAAGGAGGCCGCCCAGCCCCGCAGCCAGCGCGGCAGCGACAGCGTATAGACGGACGACCAGTTCTGCACGCAGGTTTGCCAAGTCTGCTTTTGTCGCTAATTGATCCCGGTCGCGTTCACCCAGTGCCGCCGCTATCGACTGCACTTGTTCCCTGTCGACGCCAGCATCCTGCAACGCCTTGGCGGCGGCGAAGATGTCGAAGGTAGCGGCAGCCATACGGCCTCCGTGGTCTAGGCGGGAGAACAATGCTCAGAAGCGTCGTAATCTGCTTGCCTCGTATGCCCCCGTTTAGCAAGAGACAGGAGACGCAGGAGCGGCAACGGCATACTGTCTCCCGCCGCAGCCGCGACTTCTACGATTATTCCGGCGACCACCCCATCCCGACGCGGTAGGGCCGACCGGCTACAGCACGCCGTCGATCGCCCGAAGGTAGAGGCGCTCCAACGCGCCTGTATCGAGAGGAACCGGGTTGGTTGCAGCCGACGGGTCCGCCGCCGCCATCGGCGCCATGCGCCTTGCGAACGAGGCGTCCACGCCGATGCCCTTGAGCGTGTGCGGAATCCCGATCTCCTCGCGCAGGGCAAGAATCCAGTCGAGGACGCCCGGGAAGGACGGGTCCGGCAGGTCCAGGTAGCGCGCGAGGGCCGCCATCTTCGTCTCGACGGCCGGCCGGTTGAAGACGAGCACATAGGGCATGACCACCGCGTTCGTCAGGCCATGGTGGGTGTCGAGCAGCGAGCTGCAGGGGTGGCTGAGGGCGTGCATGGCGCCCAGCCCCTTCTGGAAGGCGGTCGAGCCCATCGCGGCCGCCACCTGCATGCGGCTCCGCGCGGCAAGGTCGGAGGGGTTCTTCACCGCGGCGGGAAGCGCGTCGCGGATGAGCCGCATGGCTTCGAGCGCAATTCCCTGCGCCAGCGGATGGAAGACCGGGCTCGAATAGGCTTCGAGGCTGTGGGAGAGCGCGTCCATGCCGACCGCCGCGGTGAGGTGGGCGGGAAGCCCCACGGTGAGTTCGGGGTCCAGGATCACGCGGCCCGGCATCATCCGGGGATGGAAGATGATCCGCTTGGTGTGTTCGGCGCGGGCGTCGGTGATGACCGAGGCGCGCCCCGTCTCCGAACCCGTGCCCGATGTGGTGGGAACGGCGACCACCGGCAGCATTCCGTCCTCGGCGGCCCGGGTCCACCAGTCCTCGCGGTCCTCGAAGTCCCAGATAGGGCGCGACTGACCCGCCATGAAACCGATCGCCTTCCCCACATCGAGGGCGCTCCCGCCGCCGAAGGCGACAAGGCCGTCATGGTCTCCGTCCCGCAGCGCCGCCACCCCGTCATGGACATTGGCCTCGACCGGGTTCGCGCGCACGTCCGAGAACACCGCGCATGCGAGGCCCGCCTGCGCGCAGGACGCCACCGCTTCGCCCACCATGGGCAGCGCCGCCAGCCCGGGGTCCGTGACCAGCAGGGGCCGGCGGATGCCGAGTTCGAGGCAAGCTTGGGGAAGCTCGCTTATGCGGCCTGCGCCGAAGCGGATAGGAGCAGGGAAGCTCCAGTTGCCAATCGGGTCGGTCGGCTTGTCCATCGGGTGCGCCTCCCGGCATGGGCATCGGAAAAGACCGGCTGGCCCGGAGGGCGGCGTCGCCGGACTATGACCCCCGTGAGGGTTCCCGGCTAAATCACTCCGTCCGCCCGGAGCGCCTCGACCGCCGCGCCGTCATAGCCGAGCGCGGCCAGCACTTCGCCCGTGTGCTCGCCCTGGTCCGGGGTGTGGAGGCGGACATCCGGCCGGCCGCCGCTGCGCGAGAGGGTCGCCGCCTGGCCGACGACCCCGACATCGCCGAGTTCCGGGTGGGCCATGACCTTCTCGATGCCGAGATGGCGCACCTGCGGGTCGGTCATCGTCCTGTCGATGCTGTTGATCGGCCCGCAGGGCACACGCGCCTCGTTCAGCACGATGACCCATTCCTCGCTCGGGCGCCTGGCCGTGTATTCGCCGAGTACCCTGTTGAGCGCGGCGCGGTTCTTCGACCGGCTCCCGTCGTCGGCATAGTCGGGATGGGAGACGAGCTCCGGGCAGCCGAGCGCGCCGCAGAGCCGCTCGAACATGGTGTTGCCGGAGGCGGCGATATTGATATGCCCGTCCGAGGTCGGGAACACGCCGGTCGGGATCGAGGTCGGGTGGTCGTTGCCCGCCTGCGGCGCCACCTCGCCGGAGACCGTCCAGCGCGCCGCCTGGAAGTCCAGCATCATGATCTGCGCTTCCAGCAGCGAGGTATGCACCCACTGCCCCTCGCCCGAGCGCTCGCGCTCGTAAAGCGCCAGCAGGATGCCCTGCGCCAGGTGAAGGCCGGCCGTCAGGTCCGCGATCGGAATGCCGACCCGGACCGGCCCCTGCCCCGGCAGGCCGGTGATCGACATGAGACCGCCCATGCCCTGCGCGATCTGGTCCACGCCCGGCCGGTCGCGGTAGGGGCCCGACTGGCCGAAGCCCGAGATCGAGCCATAGACGATGCGCGGATTGACGGCGCGCACGGCCTCGTAGTCGATGCCGAGCCGGTGTTTCACGCCCGCCCGGTAGTTCTCGACCACCACGTCGGCGTCCTTCGCCATCGCCAGGAAAATCTCGCGGCCCTTGTCGGCCTTGAGATTGAGCGTCATCGACCGCTTGTTGCGATGGAGGTTCTGGAAGTCGAAGCCGTGGCGGCTGCCGGACACGACCGAACGCGCATCCTCGCCGGGCGGCGCCTCGACCTTGACCACATCCGCCCCCCAGTCGGCGAGCTGGCGCACGGCCGTCGGCCCCGCGCGGGCGCGGGTGAGATCGAGAACCCTGACATGGGCGAGAGGAAGCGTGGCGGACATGGCTGCTCGGGCTTTCGTTCCGGGGAAACAGCCGTCATTCAAGCACACGCGGCGGCGCTCCCGCCAGACCGCCGGTTTGACGCAAGGCGCAATCGTCACATATATATGTGATCTGTTGAGAGCGGGCCATGGCGAACCGAAATACCACCCTGAACCTCCCGGAGTCCCTCATAGCGAAGACAAAGGCGTATGCGGCTGCTCACGGCACCAGCATGACGGCGATTATCCGGGAGCATCTCGAAGCCGTTACGGACGAGGTAGAGGTTCCCGAAAGCGACCCTCTCCAAGCCTACGCCGCAGGACTGCTCTCGCGGCGCGTGGCAATCCGCGACGCCGGCGTCCGGGATTATGCGGAGCTTCTCGTTGCCCTGGGCGATGCGGGTTTGACGCCGCCATGGCCGCCGGAGCACGAAATCGAAAACCAGGCGGCCATGTTCGTCCGGATATGGAACGCGGCGTGAAGCGCTGCACGCTGCTGATCCCCGATGCAGGGCCGCTGGACAGCCTCTGGGTAGCGGACCGGCTCGACCTGCTTCTGCCGCTCGACATGCCGATCGCGGTGGTGGACGCCGTCTATGACGAGGTTACGAGCGACCCGCGCTATCCGAAGGATGCCGAGGTCAAGGCGTTCATCGAACGCCACAGCCCGCCCTTCACGATCGAGGAAACCGAAATCGGCGCCGAGGAGCGCAGGAAACGGAATGCCGGCAAGCCTCTCAAGAGGAACGCCGGCGAGTTGGCAATGGTGGACTTCATCAGCGAGGAAGGCGGCGTACAGCGTTACCTCCGGTCCGGCGACCCGCTTCTGGTGTTGTTCGAGGACCGCGGGAGCCTCCGCGTGTTCGGGAAGCCTCCGAACATGCACCTCCTGTCCACAGTCGGATTGCTCAGGGGACTGCAACGGGCAGGTATCGTCCCGTCCGCCGACGAGATCGTCCGCGAGATGTTGCACCCTACCGCTCCGGGGCGCCGCCCCGAAGACGGCCGGGCGTTCGCCGACCTGCCGGGAGGAACCGACGAACCGGCGGAAATCGGGAGCACTTGGGAGCCCTGACGGGAACAGCCGTTCGGCAAAGCCGATCCGGGTCAGTGGAAGTAGGCGCCGCCGTCCACGACGAGGGTTTGCCCGGTGACGAAGTCGGAATCCTGCGAGGCGAAGAACACCACTGCGCCCACGATGTCGTCCGGGTGCTGGTCGCGCTGGATGACCCGCGCCTGCCTCGATATGTCCTGGAGCTTTTCAAGCTGGTGGGGATTGGCGAGCACGCCGTCGGAGAGCGTGAATCCGGGCGCCACCGCATTGACCCGTATGCCCGCGCCGCCGAGTTCCTTCGCGAGCGCCTTGGTCATCGCGTTCACGGCGCCCTTGCTCGCCACATAGTGCAGCAGGAACGGCACGCCCTTGAACGGCGTCCCGGACGAGAAGTTGACGATAGAGCCGCCGCCCTGCCGGCGCATGGCGGGGACGACCGCACGGGTCGCCATCGCCTGCCCGATGACATTCACATCGAGCACGCGCCGCCACTCCTCGATGTCGAGGTCCTCGAAGGGCCCGGTCTTCAGCGAGGAGTAGATGCCCGCGTTGTTGACCAGCACGTCTATGCGGCCGAACGCCTCCAGCGCGGCATCGGCCATGGCCTCGGTGTCGCCCCGGCTCGACACGTCGCAGGCAACGCCGACGACGCCGTTCGCCTTGTTGTCGAGCGCCTTCGCGGCCTCCGCAGCGCCGGCGCGGTCCGCGATCACCACGCTCGCCCCTTCGGCGAGCAGGCCTTCCGCGACCGCGCGGCCGATCCCCATTGCGCCGCCGGTGACGACCGCGACCTTTCCGCTGCAACGCATGTCCCGTCTCCTCCCGCTTGCCCGCAGACTATGCGATCTATCTATAGCGGACCCAGGCTTATGGGCGCCTCGCCGAACACCCGGTAGCTCTGCGACTTCGGCCTGTCCCGGTCCTCGTCCCTGACATAGCGGATGGACGAGGCGCCGAGCAGGGGGCGCGGCAGGACCATCGCGCGGATGAAGCGGCTGGGGACATCGAGAGAGGCTTGCGCGAAGACGGGCTCCGGTCCGCTTTCCAACCAGGCGCCACCGGGGCCGTAGGAAGAGGAGCGGCCTTCCGTGTCGATCCTGATCTCCCCCTCCCGCAGGCACCTGATTCCCGGGCCCCGGTGGGTGTGAAGCAGGGCCGTTCCGCCGGGCGGGAAGGCGACGCTGTCGAGCCGCAGCAGCAGTTCATCGGCGACGGCGGCAAGGTCGATCCGGCCGGCGAGGCGAAGCGCCGTCCGGTGGCGGTATGCGGCGGTGTCGGCATCCGAGGCCGCGACCTCCCAACGCCAGAGCGCAGCGCCGCCGCCGCCGGCAGACAGCCGCAGCGGCTCCGCCAGGACAATGCCTCCGTCGGCCGGAACCTCCTCCCCGTTCACAGAGACGCTGCCGGCGGAGACATAAAGCGCCCTCGGCGCGGGATCGTCGAACCGGACCTCCTCGCCGCCGAACAGCACGTCTTCGAACAGCCGCATTTCGTACGGCATGCCCGGCGGCCTCACTCGTCGAGTTTCCGGAGCGCGATGGGATCGAACGGCGCGGTAAAGCGGCCGGCAGGCCGGATGAAGTCGTAGGGCTCGCGCTTCAGCCACTGGCCGCGCCCCGGTTCGGCCGTTACCTCGCCGTCGTTCCACAACACCTCGCCGCGCGAGAGCGTTATCACCGGCCAGCCCGTCACCGACATGCCCTCATACGGCGTGTAGTCGGTCTGCGTGTGCAGGTCGTCGCTGCGGATCACAACTTCCCGCTCTGCGTCCCAGATGGCGATATCGGCGTCGGAACCAACCGCGATCGTGCCCTTCTTCGGGTAGAGGCCGAACAGACGGGCCGGATTCGCGGAAGTCAGCGCCACGAACTCGCAGGGGGTAATCCTGCCGGCCGCAACGCCTTCCGAAAATACGAGCGGCAGGCGCGTCTCCAGCCCCGGCACGCCGTTCGGGATTTCGCTGAAGCGCGCATTGGCGCCGTGCAGCGCCTTGCCCCTCGGATCGTCGAAGCTGTAGGGCGCATGGTCGGAGCTCACAATGCCGAGCGTCCCGTCCGTGAGCGCCCGCCAGATGGCTTCGTGATGCTCCGCCGTGCGCGGCGCGGGCGAGCAGATGAACTTGGCGCCCTCGAACCCGTCCCGGTCCATGTCGTCGGCGGTCAGGGTCAGATATTGCGGGCAGGTCTCGCCGAACACCTTGATGCCCCGCGCCTGGGCGCGGCGGATTTCCTCCGCAGCCTCCGCGCAGGTGACGTGGAAGACCTGGATCGGCAGGTCCAGAAGCTCGGCAAGCGCGATGACGCGGTGAACCGCCTCGCGCTCGACGACCGGCGGCTTCGACCAGGCGTGGTAGCGCGGCGAGGTCAGCCCGGCCTCCAGCAGCCGGTCCGTCATCCACATGATGGCGTCGTGGTTCTCCGCATGGACGCACACGAACGCCCCGTGCTTCCTCGCGCAGGCGAACACCTTGAGCAGTTGCGCATCGTCCATCCGGTTCGACGGGTAGGTCATGAAGACCTTGATCGAGCGGTGGCCCTCCGCGATCAGCTCCGGCAGTTCCTCCTCGATCACCGTGTCGGAGGGGTCGTTGACGATGATGTGGAAGCAGTAGTCGATGACCGATTTGCGGGCGAGTTCGGCATATCCGTCCATCGCCTCCCTCACACCCCGGCCGCGGACCTGCGGCGAAAAGCTGATCGTGGTCGTGGTGCCGCCGCAGGCCGCCGAAATCGAACCGCTGGTGAAGGTGTCGGCGTTGGTGCCGCCGGTCGAGCCCGGCTGCTCGATGTGGCAATGGCTGTCCACGCCGCCGGGCATGACCAGCCGGCCGGCGGCGTCGATTTCAAGTGCGCCGCCGTCCAGGTTTTCGCCGAGCGCGGCGACACGCCCTCCGATGATTCCGATATCGGCCCGGACCATGTCGGATGCCGTGGCAACCGTGCCGCCGCGAATAACCGTGTCGTATGCCGCCATCTGCGACCTCCTGCCTTCAGCTTGCCCCGAGAATAACCGAACGCGCGCGCAGCGATTCCCCTGAATCGACGAAAAGCGTCTCGCCGGTGACCGAGGGCGTTTCGATCAGATATGCAAGCGCGGCGGCGACCTCCTCCGGCCGGGTTGCGCGCCGGAGCGGCAGCCGCGCGCCCAGCGTCTCCAACCGCCCGGGTTTCATGCCGGCGCTCTCATAGATGATGCTGGGTGCAATGGCCGCAATCCGGACCCTGGGAGCGAGCTCCGCCGCCAGCGTCCGCACGGCGCCTTCCAGCGCGATCTTGCTGAGCGTGTAGGAAAGGTAGCCCGCTCCGGGATGGCGGATCTTCTGGTCCACGATGTTGACCGCCAGACCTGTCCCGTCCGGCTCCAGCGAGGCGGCGAACGCCTGGATCGCGAGCAGCGGCGCCCGGAGATTGGTGGCCATGTGCGCATCGAAGGACGCGGCGTCGAGGGTGTCGATCCGGTCCGGCTCGAACCGCGCGGCATTGTTGACCAGCACCGAGAGACCGCCCAGGCGCGCGCACGCCTCGCCGACGATCCGCGCCGGGACCGAAGGGTCGTCCAGGTCCCCCTGCAGGACCACCGCTTCGAGGTCGCCCGGCGGCTCGCTGCGCCGCGTGTGGATGGCGACGCGGTGGCCCTCCGCCAGCATCGCCCGCGCCAGCGCCAGGCCCAGGCGCTGCGCGCCGCCGGTTATCAGAATGCGTTCCGCCATTCTCCTGCCCCGGCCGTGCCGGCCCGGTCCGTGTTAATTGCATACCGGCGCCTGCAGTCGGAAGCTGTGGAATCGTTGCGACCAACCGTCCCGCCGTCTTCTACCTTGCGCCTCAATGCTTTATATCGGCTTTCCCTTGCGCGGCGCCCGACCCGGCTTGAGAGACGGCGGCTCTTTGCGAACGAAACCTGTGGAGGTGACATCCCTTGTCTGCGTTGCCGCCGAAGCAGGGACTCTACGACCCGCGCAACGAGCATGACAGTTGCGGCGTCGGGTTCGTCGTCGACATCCGGAACCGCAAGTCCCACCGGATCGTCCGGCAGGGCCTCGAAATCCTGCTGAACCTGGACCATCGCGGCGCGGTCGGCGCGGACCCGCTGGCCGGGGACGGCTCCGGAATCCTGATTCAAAAGCCCGATGCGCTGTTCCGCGCCGTCGCGCCGGACGCCGGCATCGACCTGCCCGACGAGCCCGATTACGCGGCCGGCTCCGTATTCCTGCCGCGGGCCGAAGCGCCGCGCGCCGTCTATGAGGCGCTGGTCGAACGTGTCGTGCGCGAGGAAGGCCAGCAGGTTGCCGGATGGCGGACGGTCCCCGTCGCCAGCGAAATTCTGGGCCCGACGGTCTCGGCCACGGAGCCGGTCGTGCGCCAGATCTTCGTCGGGCGCGGCAGCGCGACCGCGCCGGGAGACGCTTTCGAGCGCAAGCTGTTCGTCATTCGCAAGCGGATCGAGAACGAGGCCGCTGCCGAAGGCGCGCCGGGCCTCGACGATTTCTACTTCGCGTCGCTTTCCTGCCGCACCATCGTCTACAAGGGCATGTTGCTCGCGCCGCAGTTGGGCGACTACTATCTCGACCTCCAGGACGAGCGGATCGCCTCCGCGCTGGCGCTCGTGCATCAGCGCTTCTCGACCAACACCTTCCCTTCCTGGCGGCTCGCGCACCCCTACCGGATGATCTGCCACAATGGCGAGATCAACACCGTGAGGGGCAATTTCAACTGGATGGCGGCCCGCCGGCACGCCACCAGTTCCAGACTGTTCGGCGACGACATGGAGAAGCTCTGGCCGCTGATCCCGCCCGGACAGTCGGACACGGCCTGCTTCGACAATGCGCTGGAACTGCTGACGCGGGGCGGATACTCGCTTGCCCACGCCATGATGCTGCTCATTCCGGAAGCGTGGGCCGGCAACCCGCTGATGGACGAGGAGCGGCGCGCTTTCTACGAATATCACGCCGCGCTGATGGAGCCGTGGGACGGGCCGGCGGCGGTCGCATTCACCGACGGACGGCAGATCGGCGCCACGCTCGACCGGAACGGATTGCGCCCCGCGCGCTATCTCGTGACCACGGACGGGCTCGTGGTGATGGCGTCCGAAGTCGGCGTGCTCGACATTCCGCCCGAGCGGATCGCCCGGCAATGGCGGCTCCAGCCCGGCAAGATGTTCCTGATCGACCTGGAGCAGCAGCGCATCGTGGACGACGGCGAGCTCAAGGCGGAGCTGGCGCGCTCGCACCCCTACGGTCAATGGCTCGCCCGCACCCGGTTCCGGCTCGACGACCTTGAGGCGCCGCCGCGCGCGGCCACCAACCGGCCCCCCGCGGGCAGCCTGCTCGACCGGCAGCAGGCCTTCGGATACACGAACGAGGACCTTGAGGTCTTCCTGCAGCCCATGGGCGCGGACGGCGACGACCCGGTCGGGTCGATGGGCACCGATACGCCCATCTCCGTGCTCTCCGAGCGGCCCAAGCTGCTCTATACCTATTTCAAGCAGTTGTTCGCGCAGGTCACCAACCCGCCGATCGATTCGATCCGCGAGGAACTGGTGATGTCGCTGGTCTCGATGGTGGGGCCGCGCCCGAACCTGCTCGACCTGGACAGCGGCGGCACGCATCGCCGTCTCGAGGTATCGCAGCCGGTCCTGACCGACACCGACCTCGACAAGATCCGCCATGTCGGCGATCTGGTGGGCGGCGCGTTCCTGACCGAGACGCTGGACACCACCTGGGACGCCGCCGAGGGCGCCGACGGCATGGGCCCCGCGCTCGAACGGCTTTGCGACGAGGCGAAGCGGGCGGTCGAGCAGGGCTTCAACATCCTCATCCTCTCCGACCGCGCGGTCGGGCCGGACCGGATCGCCCTGCCGGCGCTGCTGGCCTGCTCGGCGGTGCATCACCGCCTGATCCTGGAGGGCTCGCGCACCGGCGCCGGCCTCGTGCTGGAGACCGGCGAGGCCCGCGAGGTCCATCATTTCTGCGTGCTCGCAGGCTATGGCGCGGAGGCGGTCAACCCCTATCTCGCCTTCGAGACGCTGGACGCGCTCCACGAGGACGGCGCCTTCGCCCCCGACTACACGCGCGAGAAGGTCCGCAAGAACTACATCAAGGCCGTCAGCAAGGGCCTGCTGAAGGTGATGTCCAAGATGGGCATCTCGACCTACCAGTCCTATTGCGGCGCGCAGATTTTCGACGCCGTCGGCCTCGCGAGCGAGTTCGTGGACCGCTACTTCACCGGCACCGCGACGACAGTCGAGGGCGCCTCGCTGGCCGAGGTCGCGGCCGAGACGGTCGCCCGGCACCGGGCCGCCTGGGGCGACGCGCCGATCTACCGCAACATGCTGGATGTCGGCGGCGAATACACCTTCCGCCTTCGCGGCGAGCGCCACCAGTGGGAGCCGGACTCGGTCGCCAAGCTCCAGCACGCTTCGCGCGCGGACGATGCCGCGAGCTTCGAGGAATATGCCGCGATCCTCAACGACCGCAGCCGCAGGCTGATGACATTGCGCGGCCTGTTCGAGTTCTGCGAGGACGGCAACGGCGTGCCTCTGGACGAGGTGGAGCCGGCTTCGCGGATCGTGAAGCGGTTCGCGACGGGCGCCATGTCCTTCGGCTCCATCTCCCGCGAGGCGCACACCACGCTTGCCATCGCCATGAACCGCATCGGCGGCAAGTCGAACACCGGCGAAGGCGGCGAGGAGGCCGACCGCTTCCAGCCGATGGCGAACGGCGACAGCATGCGCTCGGCGATCAAGCAGGTCGCTTCGGGCCGGTTCGGCGTGACGGCCGAATATCTCGCCAATTCCAGCGACATCCAGATCAAGATGGCCCAGGGCGCGAAGCCCGGCGAAGGCGGCCAGCTCCCCGGCCACAAGGTGGACCGCAACATCGCGCGGGTCCGGCACTCGACGCCGGGCGTCGGGCTGATCTCGCCGCCGCCGCACCACGACATCTATTCCATCGAGGATCTGGCCCAGCTCATCCACGATCTGAAGAACGTGAACCCGGAGGCGCGCATCAGCGTGAAGCTGGTCTCGGAGGTCGGTGTCGGCACCGTGGCCGCCGGCGTCTCCAAGGCCAAGGCCGACCATGTCACGATTTCGGGCTTCGAGGGCGGTACGGGCGCCTCGCCGGTGACCTCCCTCACCCACGCCGGCTCGCCCTGGGAGATCGGCCTCTCCGAGACGCACCAGACCCTCGTGCTCAACAATCTGCGCACCCGCATCGCCGTGCAGGTGGACGGCGGCCTGCGCACCGGCCGCGACGTGGCCATCGGCGCGCTGCTCGGCGCGGACGAGTTCGGGTTCTCCACCGCGCCGCTGATCGCGATGGGCTGCATCATGATGCGCAAGTGCCATCTGAACACCTGCCCGGTCGGTATCGCGACGCAGGACGAAGAGTTGCGGCAGCGCTTCGCCGGCACTCCGGAGCATGTCATCAACTTCTTCTTCTTCGTGGCCGAGGAAGTGCGCCGGATCATGGCGCGGCTGGGCTTCCGCCGCTTCGAGGAGATGATCGGCCGCTCCGACAGGCTCGACATGCGCCGGGCGGAAGACCACTGGAAGGCACACGGCGTGGACCTGCAGCGGCTGCTGTTCAAGCCCGAGGTCGGACCCGGCGTCGATATCCACAACAGCCAGCGGCAGGACCACGGCCTCGACCGCGCGCTCGACCGGCGGCTGATCGCGGAGGCCATGCCCGCGCTGGAGACCGGCCGCCCGGTGCAGATCCGGACGGTGGTGCGCAACGTGAACCGTTCGGTCGGCGCCATGCTGGCAGGCGAGGTCGCCAAGCGGCGCGGCCATGCCGGTCTGCCGGAGGACACCATCGTCATCGAGGCGAAGGGTACAGGCGGGCAGAGTTTCGGCGCCTGGTCGACGCGCGGTATGGCGATCCACCTCGAAGGCGTGGCGAACGACTATGTGGGCAAGGGCCTCTCCGGCGGGCGGCTGGTCATCTACCCGAACCCCGCGACACCCTATGCGCCGAGCGAGAACATCGTCGTCGGCAATACGGTCCTCTATGGGGCCATCGAGGGCGAGTGCTATTTCTCCGGTGTGGCCGGCGAGCGCTTCGCCGTGCGCAATTCCGGCGCCTGGGCGGTGGTCGAGGGCGTCGGCGACCACGGCTGCGAATACATGACCGGAGGCTGTGTCGCCGTGCTGGGCGGCACGGGACGGAACTTCGCCGCCGGCATGAGCGGCGGCATCGCCTATGTCCACGATCCGGATGGCAGCTTCGAGGAGCGGTGCAACCTCGCCGCGGTGTCGCTGGAGGCGGTCGCCGCAACCGGAAGGGACGCCCGCGACCTCCAGGACATGATGAACCACGACGAGGCGCGGCTCTACCGGATGGTCGAGCGCCACCGCCGCTATACCGGCAGCGCCGTGGCCGCCGCCATGCTCGAGGATTGGGACACGGCCCGAGCGCAGTTCGTCAAGGTCATGCCGGTGGACTACCGCCGCGCGCTAACCGAAATGGCGGCCGCTGCCCAGGGTGCCGGGGCGCATGGGTAAGGTCACCGGCTTCCTGGAGCACGGACGCAGCGAACGCCCCTACCGGCCGGTGGCGGAGCGCGTCCGGCACTGGCGGGAATTCGTCGTGCCGCTGGGCGACGAGGCGACCCGGAAGCAGGCGGCGCGCTGCATGGATTGCGGCATCCCGTTCTGTCACAACGGCTGTCCGGTCAACAACCAGATCCCCGACTGGAACGACCTCGTGTACCGGGACGACTGGCGGGAGGCGCTGGTTAATCTGCATTCCACCAACAACTTCCCGGAGTTCACCGGCCGGGTGTGCCCGGCGCCCTGCGAGGAGGCCTGCGTCCTCACGATCAACGACGACCCGGTGACCATCAAGACGATCGAATGCGCCATCGTGGACAAGGGCTTCGACGAGGGGTGGATCGAGCCGCAGAAGGCCGCCGCGCGGACCGGCAGGCGCGTCGCGGTCGTCGGCTCCGGCCCGGCCGGCATGGCGGCCGCGCAGCAACTGGCCCGCGCGGGCCACGACGTCGTGCTGCTGGAGAAGGAAGACCGCATCGGCGGCCTGCTGCGATACGGCATTCCCGACTTCAAGATGGAGAAGCACCTGATCGACCGCCGCATGGCGCAGATGGCGGCGGAAGGCGTCACCTTCCGCACGGGCGCGCATGTCGGCGTCAATGTCGATGCCGAGGAACTGGTTGCAACCTACGACGCCGTTGTGCTGACAGGCGGGGCCGAGGCGCCGCGCGACCTTGCGGGCACGCCGGGGCGGGACCTGGACGGCATTCATTTCGCGATGGATTTCCTGCCGCAGCAGAACCGCATCAATGCCGGCGACACGGCGCCCCCGGACAGGATCGACGCCGCCGGCCGCAAGCTGGTCGTGATCGGCGGCGGCGACACCGGCTCCGACTGCATCGGCACCTCGACCCGCCAGGGCGCCGAAAGGATCGTGCAGCTCGAAATCTTCGACGAGCCGGAAGAGAATCCGGACCTCAGCCTGGTCTGGCCGTACTGGCCGAGGCGCCTTCGCATATCTTCGTCCCAGAAGGAGGGTTCCGAGCAGCGCTACGAGATCGAGACGACGGCGTTCCTCGCCGACCGGGCCGGCCGTGTGCGCGCCCTCCAGACCCGGCAGGTGCGCTTCGAGCCCGGCAAAGGCTTCGTTCCGGTTCCCGGCTCCGAAGGCGAGATCGAGGCCGATCTCGTGCTGCTCGCCATGGGCTTCTCCGGCCCGGTGCGCGCCGGCATGATCGACACGCTCGGGCTGGCGCTCGACGCGCGCGGCAATGTCGAGGCCGACACGGAGAGCTACCGCACCTCCCGCGACAAGGTGTTCGCGGCCGGAGACATGCGGCGGGGCCAGTCGCTGGTCGTCTGGGCGATCCGCGAAGGCCGCCAGTGCGCCCATGCCGTGGACGCCTATCTCACCGGCCGCCCCTCCGAACTCCCGCGCTGATCCCTATTCCACAGGGCTGTCGACGCAGTCCAGCGCCCAGATGTCGTAGACCGGGTGCTCCAGCGCCGACATGGCGGGGCTCGATGCGAACATCCACCCTTGGAAGAGCCGCGCCGGCGGGACGCCCCGCTTGCGCTCGACAATGGTGAGGAAGACCGCGCTTTCCGGCGGTTCCTCCGGCGGACGCTTGCGGCACGCCCAGACCGTGACTTCGAGCGTGCCGAAGCGCTTCGTCTGCTCCAGCGGCATCGTCAGCGTGGAAATCCGCGCGGTGACCTTGTCCAGTCCCTGGAGCACCGCCGTCCCCATTTCGCGATAGGTGAAGCTCTGCCCCGCTTCGGCCGCCGCCGGCCATGCGGCCAGCAGCAGCGCCGCGGCACGCACGCGGCGGAAACGGCAGCGCCAGGAAGCGGATGGATTGCGGCGGCGCACCTTCGGGTGCCGGCGGCGGGCGTCAGCCCTTCCCGTCATCGGCACCGCTGAAGATGAACCGGCCGATCAGGTCCTCGAGGCTGACCGACGACTGCGCGAAGCGGATGCGGCCGCCGGGCGGAATTGTCTCGTCTTCCGCGCCGGGAGTCATCTGGACATATTTGCCGCCGAGCAGGCTTTCGCTCGCGATCTTGGCCGAACTGTCGGTGGGCAGCCGGACGGACGAGTCGATGGAGAAGGTAACGACTGCGGAAAAGGTCCCGGTGTCGAGCCGCTGACCGGAGACCGTCCCGATCTTGATGCCGCTCATCCGCACGTCGGCGCCCACGGCGAGCCCGCCGACATTGTCGAACTCGGCCACGATCTCATAGCCGCCGCCGCGGCCGAGATCGGCCGTCGAGTAGGCGAAGAACACAAACGCCGCCGCGGCCAACAGCACCGCCGCGCCCGTTATCGTTTCGAGCACGCTGCGCCGCATCACTCGGGCGTCCAGGCCTCGTAGTCGCCCGTCGCCGCCGCGCGGCGCCCGCCGGCGAAATCGTGCCCGGGCGGCCGGTAGGCCTCCGGGGTTCCGGTCAGGTTCTGCTCGTGCGGCCGTTGCCAGGGATAGCGCGGCCGGTCGGCGGCCGGCGGCGCGTCCGTCATGCGGTGCAGCCAGGCATGCCATTCCGGCGGCACCCGCGAGGCTTCCACCGGCCCGTCATAGACGACCCAGCGCCGCTCGCGCCCGTGCAGGCGCCCCCTGCGGCTGCGGAAATAGCGGTTGCCCTGCCCGTCCTCGCCGACGAATTCGCCCTGCATCCAGGTGTAAAGCCGCGTTCCGATGGAAGTCACGGGCCGGGTCCCTCCAGACTCCAGAACTCCGGCCCTTATCGCACCGCTGCGCCCCCCGGTCAAACCCGGCACTTGACATTCCGGTCTATTGTTCTATGTATGTTCCGGACAACTCCCGACGGAGCGAAAGGGCCATGATCTGGACCTGACAGGGCGGCGCAGCCGCGCAAGCCGCCTTTTTTGGACCTCTGCCGCGAACCCGCCGCCCCCGGGCGGCGAGAGGAGAGGCCGGCCCGGCGGCCGCTTGTGGCGGTTTGCCTGAGCGGCCGCAGGGCCGGGGCATTGCGTTCGGATCCGGCGTTTGCGGTAAGCCGGCGGCCGCTTGTAGCGGTCTGCCTGAGCGGCCGGAGGGCCGGAGCGTTTCTTTCGGGTTGGAGTTTTACGGAAGCCGCGCGAGCGCGGCCACGTGCGGGCCGACCCGACGGGCGGCCGCAGACCCTCGCGGATCGAGCCGCAGCGGGAGCGCATCCTCCGCATCCTGGCGGCGCGGCCGCGGCTCACCATGTACGGGCTGCGCGACGCGCTGGCCGCCGAGGGGTTCGCGTTCCACGTAACCACGGTGCAGCGTTTCCTGAAGCGCCACGGCCTGGAGCGCGAACGCCGCCTCGCCCGCCGCCGGCGGAAGCGGTGGACCGGGCGGTAGCGGGCTTTCGCCGTCCGTTCCTCTGCGATACGGTCGGGCCATGAAAGCGACGCTCAATCTGGACGAGACGGTGCTGCGCCGGGCGAAAGCCTGCGCGGAGCGGGACGGCGTTACGCTGGCAAGCTTCGTCGAGGACGCGCTTCGCGCCCGGCTGGCGTCGGCGCGCGATGCCGAGCGCCCGTTCCGGCTGCGGCTGGAGACCGTGACCGGGGACAGCCCGCCGAAAATCGACATTTCCGACCGGGACGCGCTTTATGACGTAATCGACCGCGGATGATCGCCGTCGACACCAACATCCTGATTTATGCTCACCGCGGCGAGACGGAGTTTCACGACAGGGCGGTTTCCGAACTCGTTGCCCTCGCCGGCGGCGGGGAACGATGGGTGCTACCCGTCTTCTGCATTGCAGAGTTCATTCGCGTCGTGACGCACAGGCGCGTGTTCAGTCCTCCATCGAGCATGGCGCAGGCAACCGCGTTCATCGAAGGGGTCGTTGCCGCCCCGACCTGCGAGGTCGTCCGGCCGGGCGGGGAGTTCCTGGACCGCCTTCTGGCGACCGCGCGCGACGCCGATGCGCGCGGTAATCTGATGTTCGATGCGCAAATCGTCGCCCTGTGCCGAGAGCATGGCATCGACGAGGTCCTGACGAACGATCGCGACTTCGGACGGTTCGACGGGTTGCGGGTGCGGCGTCTGGATTAGCGTGGAATCCGCTCCTGTTGCACGGCAGGAAAGGCCGGCGGGCCAGCGGGGCAGCAACTCCGACCGTTTGACCGATTGAAAGCGAAACGCGGGCCAATTGAAAGAACCGGGCCGGATCGACCGTTGGCGGGCCCCTTCTTCACCTCCGCGAAAGCGGAGGCTGTCTCCGGCTCCCGATGCCGCCGCAGCCGGCGGAGAACGGACCGGGCTCACGAAGCTGCCGCGAGAGCCAAGGCTGGGCACGGCTCGGGGACGGGGTGACGAAGACTGATATGCCTATGTCCGATCCGGTCAAGCATGCATAGGTTCAAACGCGCGCCGCAGCACCGCGCCGCGCGTTTCGCTTGACAAGCTTGAAGGAATACGAACACCATATCCGGTATGCGCGAAGCTTCGATGCGCAATATCCGCGGATTTCCTGAAGGAGCGCGACCATGGCGGGAGGAGTCGGCCTGAGATTCGGGCGCCGCTATACGGAAGGTTGCGCCTCGGCCTATGACGGCGTTGCGTTCGTCCGCAGGAACAGCGAAATCCGCAATCCCGACGGTACTCCCGTTTTCATTGCCGACGACATCATGGCGCCGCAGGGATGGTCGCAGGTGGCCGTCGATGTGCTGGCGCAGAAATATTTCCGCAAGGCCGGCGTTCCCGACCTGACCGAGGCGGTCGCCGAGGACGGCGTGCCGGACTGGCTGCGGCGCAGCCGGCCGGCCGAAGGCGCGACATTCGGGACCGAGCGCGACGCCCGCCAGGTGTTCCACCGGCTTGCCGGCGCCTGGACCTATTGGGGCTGGAAGGGCGGCTACTTTTCCGGCGAAGAGGATGCGCGCACCTATTACGACGAAATGCGCTCCATGCTCGCCCGGCAGATGGCGGCGCCCAATTCGCCGCAATGGTTCAACACCGGCCTGCACTGGGCCTACGGCATAGACGGGCCGGCGCAGGGCCACTATTTCGTCGATCCCGCGACCGGGGAATGCCGCGCCTCCGACTCGGCCTATGAGCGCCCGCAGCCCCATGCCTGTTTCATCCAGTCCGTTGCCGACGACCTCGTCAACGATGGCGGAATCATGGATCTCTGGCTGCGTGAGGCGCGGCTGTTCAAATACGGCTCCGGAACGGGCACCAATTTCTCCAGGCTGCGGGGTGAAGGCGAGCCGCTTTCGGGCGGCGGGCGCTCCTCCGGGCTGATGAGCTTCCTCAAGATCGGCGACCGCGCGGCGGGCGCCATCAAGTCGGGCGGCACCACCCGCCGCGCCGCCAAGATGGTGACGCTCGACATCGACCATCCGGACATCGAGGACTATATCGACTGGAAGGTCGTCGAGGAGCAGAAGGTCGCCGCCCTGGTCGCGGGCTCGAAGGCCTGCGAGAAGCACTTGGGCCGCGTGATCGCCGCCTGCGCTCCCGGCGGGCCGGGGGCCGGCGAAATCGACGAAGCCGACCGGTTCGACCCGAAGCGGAACCGGGCGCTCCGCAAGGCAATTACGGGCGCGCGGGAAGCCGCTATTCCGGAAAGCTACATCCAGCGGGTGATCCAGTTCGCCCGCCAGGGGTTCACCCGGATCGACTTCCGCACCTACGACACCGACTGGGACAGCGAGGCCTACCGCACCGTCGCCGGCCAGAACTCCAACAATTCGGTGCGGCTCACGGACGAGTTCCTCCGCGCCGTCGGCGACGGCGGCGATTGGAAGCTGACGCGCCGCACGGACGGCGCCGTGGCGCGCACGGTGCAGGCGCGGGCCCTCATGGACAGGATCGCCCACGCCGCCTGGGCCTCGGCGGACCCCGGGGTGCAGTTCGATACGACGATCAACGACTGGCACACCTGCCCGGCGGAAGGACGGATCGACGCCTCCAACCCGTGCTCGGAATACATGTTCCTGGACGACACGGCCTGCAATCTGGCGTCGCTGAACCTGATGGCGTTCCGCATGGAGGACGGCGGGTTCGACATAGAGGGCTTCCGGCACACCGTCCGGCTGTGGACCGTTGCGCTCGAAATCTCGGAGTCGATGGCCCAGTTCCCCTCGCGGCGGATCGCCGAGAGATCCTACCGCTACCGCCCGCTCGGCCTGGGCTACGCCAATGTCGGCGGGCTGCTGATGGCGTCCGGCATCGCCTATGACAGCGACGAGGGCCGGGCCGCCGCCGGCGCCATAACCGCGCTGATGACCGGCGCCGCCTACGCCGCGTCGGCCGAGATCGCCGGCGAGCTCGGGCCCTTCGAGGGTTATCCCGCCAATGCCGAAGCCATGCTGCGGGTCGTCCGCAACCACCGCCGCGCGGCGCATGGCTGCGCCGACGGCTACGAAGGCCTGAACACCGTCCCCCGGCCGCTCGACTCCGACGCCTGCCCGTTCGACGGCCTGGCGGAAGCCGCGAGGGCCGCCTGGGACGATGCCCTGGCCGCCGGGGAGAAGCACGGCTACCGCAACGCGCAGGCCACCGTCATCGCACCGACCGGCACGATCGGGCTGGTGATGGATTGCGACACGACCGGCATCGAACCGGATTTCGCGCTGGTCAAGTTCAAGAAGCTGGCCGGCGGCGGCTACTTCAAGATCATCAACAGCCTGGTGCCGGAGGCGCTGGCCGCACTCGGTTACGGCGAAGAGCGGATCGAGGCCATCGAACGCTACGCCGTCGGGCGCGGCACGCTGAAGGGCTCGCCCGCCATCGGCCATGAGGCGCTGGCGGCTAGGGGCTTCACGCCGGAGATGATCGAAGCGGTGGAGGCCGCGCTGCCGGGCGCCTTCGACATCCGTTTCGTGTTCAACCGCTGGACGCTCGGCGAGGAGGCCTGCCGCGAGGCGCTCGGCCTGACGGACGAGGAGCTGGACGGCGGCGACCTGCTGGACGCGCTCGGCTTCTCCAAGGCGGAGGTCGAGGCCGCGAACCTCTGGTGCGGCGGCGCCATGACCGTGGAAGGCGCGCCGGACCTCCGCGAGGAGCACCTGCCGGTGTTCGACTGCGCCAATCCCTGCGGCCGGAACGGCATCCGCCACCTTTCGACGGAAAGCCATATCCGGATGCTGGGGGCGGTCCAGCCCTACATCTCGGGCGCCATCTCCAAGACCGTGAACATGGCGAACGGCGCGACCGTGCAGGACTGCATCGACGCTTACCTCCTGTCCTGGAGCCTCGGGCTCAAGGCGAACGCGCTCTACCGCGACGGCTCGAAGCTCTCGCAGCCGCTGGCGGCGACGGCGCTCGGCGGCGACCTTGCCGAGGACATCGCGGACGAGCCGGCCGCGGGCCGCGCAACGGTTCTGGCCGAGCGCATCGTCGAGAGGCAGCTGATCGAGCGCAGGCGCCTGCCGGACCGCCGCAAGGGCTACACGCAGAAGGCCACGGTCGGCAACCACAAGGTCTATCTGCGCACGGGCGAATATGATGACGGCAAGCTCGGCGAAATCTTCATCGACATGCACAAGGAGGGCGCGGCCTTCCGCAGCCTGATGAACAATTTCGCCATCGGCATCTCGATCGGCCTGCAATACGGCGTGCCGCTGGAGGAATATGTGGAGGCCTTCACCTTCACGCGCTTCGAGCCGTCCGGGATCGTGGAGGGCAACGATGCGATCAAGATGTCGACCTCGATCCTGGACTACCTGTTCCGCGAGCTCGCGATCTCCTATCTCGGTCGCGGCGACCTCAGCCACGTGATGTCCGACGACCTGCGCCCGGACAGTCTGGGCGGCGGCGAGAACGAGGCGGCGCTGGCGGAGCGCGCGATGGGCCAGCCGATCCCGACTGCCGCCAGCCGCGGTTTCGTGCGCGACAACCTCTATGTGCTGCCGGGCGGACGCAACGAAACCGCGTCAGCCGCACGGGAAACCGTGGAGGAGTCGTTCGTGGCAGTACCCATGACGGCGGCGGCGGGCTCGCACGATGCGGTCGTCCGCCATGCACGGATGATGGGTTATGAAGGCGACGCCTGCGGGAGCTGCGGCAATTTCACCATGGTCCGCAACGGCACCTGCATGAAATGCATGACCTGCGGCCAGACCGACGGGTGCAGTTAGCGCCCTCCGGATCTGGGGTTCGGGGCGGCGAAAGGGGTCGGGAGACGGGCGATAGAACACGGACAGGCGCGGCTCGAAGGCCTCCGCGAGGCGATCGCCGGCCACCGCCCGGCCGCCCGACGCGACCGGACGCCGGCCTTCCGCGCTACCGCCCCCTGAACACCGGCTTGCGCTTCTCGACGAAGGCCTTGGCGGCTTCAAGATGGTCGTCCGTCAGGCCGGAGCGGGAGTGGTTGCGGGCTTCGGTGTCGAGCGTCTCTGAGAGAGAGGCCGTGACGGCGCCGTTGAGCGTCTGCTTCATGTAGGCGAGCGTGATGCGCGGGCCGGCGGCGAGGCTTTCGGCGAGGCTCGCCGTCTCCGCCTCCAGCGCCTCGTCCGGAACGACGCGGTTCAGAATGCCGAGCGCCAGCGCCTCTTCCGCACCGAGGCGCGCAGCGGTCATGTAAAGCTCCTTCGCCTTGGCGGGCCCCACCAGCCGGGTCAGGAACCAGGATCCGCCGAAATCTCCCGAGAGCGCCACTTGCGCGAAGCCCGTGGTAATCAGCGCCGTGTCGCTGGCGATCCGCATGTCGCAGGCAAGCGCGATCGACAGGCTGGCGCCGGCCGCCGGGCCGCGGATCATCGCGATGACGGGCTTCGGCAATTCGTGGATGAGGCGGCTCACCTCCATGCGGCGGCGGAGCGACCGGGTGCGCCCTTCCAGCGTGTCGTCCTGGTGCGAGCCCTGGGCCATGTCCTTCACATCGCCTCCGGCGGAAAAGCCGCGCCCGGCGCCGGTGAGCACGATGCAGCCCGTCTCCCGGTCCTCGGAGAGACGCTGCATGGCCTCGAGCAGGCCGTCCAGCATGTCGTCGGTCAGCGCGTTCAGCCGCTCCGGGCGGTTCAGCGTCAGCCAGGCGACGCCGTTTTCGCGGCGTTCCAGCAGATGTTCGGACATGGCTACTCCGCGGCCTGCGGGCGCGGGGGCGCGCCGAAATCGGCCAGCGGCCCGAGTTCCTTTTCCACCATCGGGCGGATGCTGGTCGCGAGCGTCTCCATGCTGTCGAGCGCCGCGCGGTGCGAGGAGCCGCCGACCTGGAAATGGAACATGATGTGCGCCGGGCGCGCCGCGCGGATTTCGGCCGTCAGCCGCTCCGCGATGGTTTCCGGGTCGCCGACCAGCAGATTGTCCGCGATCTCGTCGAGTGAGGGCTCCTCCGGCATCGGCACCTCGGTCATCATCGCCCCGTCCATGACCTCGGCGCGGCGGCGGAGCGCAGAGGCGAGGCGCATCTGGTGGCGGGCATTATCGACATAGGCAAGCGTCTCGGCGCGGCTCTCCGTCACGCAGAGGAAACGCTGGAAGCCCATCCGCATCGTCTCCGGGTCGCAGCCCTCCGCCCGGTAGGCTTCTGCAATGCGTTCGCGCATCCCGGCCAGGTAGTCCGCGCCCTGCCATCGCCCGGAGAACATGGGCGCATAGCCGCGCCGGGCGCAAAGCCGGTGGCCGGTCTCGCCGTCGCCGGCGACCCAGATGTCCGGCCGGCCGCCCACCGGACGGGCGCTGATGTGGGTTTCGGGCATGCTGTAGTAGCTGCCCTCATAGCTGAAGGTCTCGTTGTCGAAGGCAAGCTCCAGCATGTCGAGGAACTCTTCCAGCCTGGGCCGCGCCTCGGCGAGGTCCTGGCCGAAACGCTCGAACTCGTAGGGCTGGTAGCCGCTGCCGACGCCAAGCACGAGCCGGCCCCCCGAGCAGGCGTCCACCATGCCGATCTCGGCCAGCAGCCGCGCGGGCTGGTAGAGCGGCGTCACCACGACGGCGGGAGCGAGCTTGATCTGCTGCGTCTCCCCGGCGCAGCGCGCCGCCATCAGCAGCGGCGAGGGGCAGATGCAGTAGTTGGAGAAATGGTGCTCCGCGAACCAGGCGATCTCGAAGCCGAGCCGGTCCGCCTGGCGCACCTGTTCGATGTGCTCCTCGAACACGCGCTGCGGCGATGTCCCGCGCTCGCGATAGCCCATCAGACCGAAATAGCCGAAATGCATGGCCTCGCTCCCTCCCGTTCCGGAACCTTTACCGCAATCAGCATAGCAGCCGTCAGACGAGGCGGAAGCGCATGCCCCCGAGCGCGATGACTCCATCGGCGGGCGGCAGGCCCGCGGCGCGCGCCCTGGCGAACGCCGCCTCCGCATCCCCGCTCTTGAGGTCGAGGCCGGCCAGCCCCTCGCCGCGCCCGTCCCTCGCCTCCACGAACCGCAGTTCCCCATTGTCGAACGGCATAACCGGAGCGCCCTGCCCGTTCCGCTCCAGCGGGATTTCGGCAATCTCGCTCCAGCGCCCCGCCAGCCGCTCCGGATCGGGACTTTGCAGTTCGGCCGCCAGGATCGCCGAGACGATGCCCGTGCGGACATGCGGTTTCCAGTCCGGCCCGGCGGGATGCCAGGGGCCGTCCTCCGCCTCGCCGCCCTGCTGGCAGTCGATCTCGAAGAAGGCGCCGCCCGTGTCCTTCGGGTGAAGCTGCATGCCCTGGAAATCGCCGTGCTCCAGCGGGTTGGCGATACGCACGCCGAGTTCGGCGACGCGCCGGCGACGCGCCTCCAGGTCGGGGCATTGCGTGATGACCATGTAGCCGCCATCGCCGTCGCGCCGGTCCAGATAGCGCCCGGCCGCCGTCCCCGGCTCCTTCGGCGCCACCACCTCCAGGAACTGGTTGCCGACGGGCAGCAGCGCGTTCACCAGCCCGTATGCCGCAACCGCATCGTCCACATAACAGACCTCCAGCCCGAAGACGCGCTTCAGGTCCCCGACGACGGGCTCCAGGTCGCGCGCGACGAGGCAAATCTGTCTGAGGCGCAGGCGCATCGCCGGTTCCTCCCCTTCCACCGCCCCACTCTGCCGCGCGCATGCGCCGCCCGGCAAGCGCATTGACTTGGTGTCCGCCGCCGCCCGATATTCCGCGAATCCGCTTTTCGCTGCACGCTCGCGCCATGCGGGCGAGGAGACAATCGACCCATGCCGACCCCCATGCCCCTGGAGGGCGTCAAGGTCTTCGACGCCACCCAGGGCGTCGCCGGCCCGCACAGCACGATGCTGCTCGCGCAACACGGCGCGGAAGTTACCAAGCTGGAGCCGCTCGACGGCGACTGGGGGCGCACGCTCGGCAAGGCCTACGGGAACCAGTGCGCCCACTCAATCGTGTTCAACCGCGGCAAGAAATCGCTGGCGATGGACATGAAGAACGAGGCCGCGCAGAAGGTCGCCTTCAAGCTCGCCTCCGAGGCCGATATAGTGGTCGAGAGCTTCCGCCCCGGCGTGATGAAGCGCTTCGGCCTTGGCTACGAGCAGGTAAAGGCCGTCAATCCGGAGGTCATCTATCTTTCGGTCACCGGCTTCGGTCAGGAGGGCCCCTACAACCGCCTGCCGGTGACGGACTCCGTGATCCAGGCCTTCTCGGGCTGGATGTCGATCAACCGGGACGCCTCCGGCACGCCGCAGCGCATCGGCATGATCGCCGTCGACGTGATGACCGGCCTCTACGCCTACCAGGCCATCTCGTCCGCGCTCATCCGCAAGCTGCGCTTCGGCAAGGGCGCCTATATCGACTGCTCGCTGATGCAGGCAGCGGCGGCGTTCCAGTCCGCCAAGGTGATGGAGCATTACCTGGAAGGCGGCGCGCCGCAGGTGCTCTACGTGCCGGTCGGGACGATGCGGACCGCCGACGGCTACATCAACATCACCGCCATGCGCGAGCGCCACTATGTCTCGCTCTGCAAGGTGCTCGGACGCGAGGACCTTGCCGACGACCCGCGCTACGACTCCCGCGAAAAGCGCATCGAGCGCGAGGCGGAGCTGATGCCGGTCATCCGCGAGGCGTTCCTGAAGCGCACGACGGCGGAATGGGCCGAGGCGCTGACCGAGGAAGGCGTGATGAATGCGCCCGTTTCCACCTACAGCCATTTTCTCGAGGACGAGCATGTGAAGGCGGTGGAAAGCGTGTCCTGGATCGACCATCCCGGCATGCCGGGCGCGCTGCCCGTCACCAACATTCCGGGTCTCGCGAAGATCGGGTCCGACCCGGACCTCGACAGGGCGCCGCAGATCGGCGAACACTCCCGGGAAATCCTGCTGAGGGAAGGCTGGACGCCGGCGCAGGTGGAAGAGCTCGCGGCGGCCGGGGCCGTCGGCGGAATAACGGAAACAACGGCCGAAGCGGCGGAGTAGAAGATGAAATTGTTGCGTTACGGCCCGAGGGGCCAGGAAAAGCCGGGCCTGCTGGATGCCGGGGGCGTCGTCCGCGACCTCTCGGGCGAGATCGCGGACCTCGGACCCGAGGCGATTTCGCCCGCGGGCCTGGAGCGGTTGGCGGGCCTCGATCCCGCGGCCCTGCCGGCGGTCTCCGGGTCGCCGCGCCTCGGCCTGCCGGTCACGGGCACGGCCAAGGTGCTCTGCGTCGGCCTCAACTATATCGACCACGCCAACGAGGTGGGCGCGACGATCCCCAAGGACGCGATCTACTTCCAGAAGCCGGTCACGGCGTTGACGGGCCCGAACGACCCCATCGTCAAGCCGGTCGACTCGACCATGCTCGACTGGGAGGTGGAACTCGTCGTCGTCATGGGCTCGAAGGCGCAATATATCGGCGAAGACGAGGTCATGGACCATGTCGCCGGTTTCGCGCTCGGCAACGACGTCTCGGAGCGCGAGTTCCAGACCCGGCGTTCCGGCCAGTGGACCAAGGGCAAGAGCCATGACAGCTTCGCGCCCATCGGCCCGTGGCTGGTGACGAAGGACGAGATCGCCGACGTGCAGAACCTCGCCATGTTCCTGAATGTGAACGGCGAGCGGATGCAGACCGGCAATACCGGCAAGATGATCTTCTCGGTCGTCCAGGCCGTCGCCTACGCCAGCCGCTTCATGACGCTCATGCCTGGCGACGTCGTCATGACCGGCACGCCCCCCGGCGTCGGCAGCGCCATGAAGCCGCCGCGCTTCCTCGATGTCGGCGACGAGGTGCATCTCGGCATAGAGGGCCTCGGCGAAGCCCGCCAGACGGTCGTCTCCTGGGAGGACCGGCCGAAGGATTAGGCGTGTTTCGTCCTGACGGACGGCGGCGGCGTGGCGCCGGGCGCGCCGAGAGTCGCCGCCGCCTCCCTGCCGCCGAATGACGCGACGAGCGCGGCCTGGTCCGCATGGGCCTGCCTGTTCACGTCCGCGGTCGAGCAGATTCGCGCCAGTTCGGCATAGAGGTCCGCAAGCCGCCCGGCATAGGCCGGATCCTGCGACAGGTCTTCGAGTTCCTCGGGGTCCGCTGCGAGGTCGAAGAGTTCCGGCCGGAAGCCCTCGTAATGGATCAGCTTCAGGTCCCCCTGGCGCAGCATGAAGCCGCCCTCGACCGCGCCTATGGCGTGGTATTCGGAGAATACGGCGCGCCCGTCGTCGCGGGGTTCGGCCGCGATGGCGTAGAGGGATTTGCCGGGCCGGTCGGTTGCGAGCCCCGCCTCGAAATGGTCGAGGATCGTTTCGGAGAGGTCGAGCAGGCTCACCGGCGTGCCGCAGACGCCCCGGGGCGCATCCGGACCGGCCAGGATCAGCGGCACCGCAGCTGCCTCCTCGTAGAAATTGCCCTTGCCCCAGGAACCGCGCGCGCCGAGGTCCTCGCCATGGTCCGAGGTGTAGACGACTGTCGTGCTGCCGCTTAGCCCCGCCTCGTCCAGCGCAGCCAGAATCTTCCCGATATTGTCGTCGAGATAGGAGCAGAGCCCGTAATAGGCGGCCATGGCGCGCAGGCGCTCTTCTGCATCCCGGAATGCGTTCTCCGTGTCCAGCAGGTCGTCATGCAGCCTGACCCAGGGGTGCGGCTCATACCCGCTGCCGGGGCCCAGCTTGACCTCGGGGAGGCTGTCCAGCGGATAGAGGTCGTAGAACGCCTGCGGGCAGACGAGCGGGAAATGCGGCGCGACAAGCCCGACGAACAGGCACCAGGGGCTCTCATCGCCCGACCGGTCCTTCAGCCAGTTCACGGTGCAAGCCGTCACCTCGGCGTCGTAGGCGGTATAGGGGCTCACGCCGGGGCCGATATAGTCGCCCAGCATGCGGCTTCCGGGCCTGACGCGCTCTTCCAGCGAGCGCGTTGCGGCCCAGACCATCCCGACGCCGCCCGCCACATTCATCGGAATCGTCTGGCGGTCGAAGCCCGTCGGGTCCTCCGCGTCGCGGTAATGCAGCTTGCCGATGGACTCGACGGGCACGCCGCTCGCCTGCAGCGCGTAGCCCCAGCCGGGTGTCTTGCCCGTATAGGGCATGGCGTTGTCCCAGAGGCGCAGCCGGTGGACATATTGCCCGGTGGCGAACGCCGCCCGCGCAGGCACGCAGATCGGACAGGGCGTATAGGCATCGGTGAAGCGCATGCCGCGCGCCGCGAGGGCGTCGAGGTGCGGGGTCTGCACGATGGGATGCCCCGCCGCACCCATCGCACGCGCCTGGTGCTCGTCCGACATCAGGATCAGGAGGTTGGTCTTGCCTTTCCCGGTCACCGGCAATGCCCCTCACGCTTCGATCAGGGTCGGGGGCGTGAATGCGGTGATGGCGGGCGGCTCTCCCTCGAACCGCTCGACCTCGACGAGCGCAGTCTGGGCCGCACTGCACTGGGTCAGCGTCGAGGTCGGCTTGTCCGTGGTGAGCACATTCGGGTTGCCGTGCTTTTCCAGGCTGCCGGGCACTGCCGGATCGACGGGATCGAACCAGGCGCCGGTCGCAAGCTCGACCACGCCGGGACGAATCGCATCGCTGAGGACGGCGCCGGCAAGGCAGGCGCCCCGGTCGTTGAACACGCGCACGATGTCGCCGTCGGCGATGCCCCTCTGCGCTGCGTCGTCGGGGTTTATCCGCATTGCTTCGCGGCCGGCGACCTTGGCGCCCCGGCTCACCGATCCGCAGTCCAGCTGGCTGTGGAGCCGCGCGCGCGGCTGGTTCGAGAGCATGTGCAGCGGGTACCGCTCAGCCTCGCCGCCGCCGAGCCATTCCACCGGGTCCACCCAGGTCGGGTGTCCCGGCGCATCGTCATAGCCGAATCCGGCGATGGTCTCCGAATAGATCTCGATCCGCCCCGATGGGGTTCTGAGCGGCGCGCCCTCCGGGTCCGCGCGGAAATCGGCAAAGGGGACGGGCGGACTCGCCTGCGCGGGGATTTCGAAGTAGCCGGTCTCCCAGAAGGCGTCGAAGCCGGGCATCTCGATGCCGTCCTTCGCGACGCGCTGTCGATAGAGGTCGTAGAGATGGCGCAGCCAGTCCAGCTCGCTGCGGCCTTCGGTAAAGGCCTCGGCAAAACCGAGCCGGTCCGCCAGCGCGCTGTATATCCCGTATTCGCTGCGCGCTTCGCCCAGCGGCTCGATGGCCTGCTGGCTGGCAATGACGAAGCGGTCGAAGTTCGATGCCGCGATGTCGTTGCGCTCCAACGTGGTCGTGCAGGGCAGCACGATGTCGGCGCGCTTGGCCGCCGGCGTCCACCAGGGCTCGTGAATCACGATGGTGTCCGGTTTCGCCCAGCCCCGAAGCAGGTTGTTCAGGTCCTGGTGCTTGTGAAACGGGTTGCCCCCGCACCAGTAGATCAGCCGGATATCGGGATAGCGGCGGTCCTCTCCGTTGAAACTGTATGGCGCGCCCGGGTTGAGCAGCATGTCCGCCAGCCGCGCCACCGGAATCGTGTTGGCGATGTCGTTCTTCCCTGTGGGAAGCCTGGGCGGCGCCACCTGCCGGGTCGGGTCGCCGATACCGTGCATGGCGCCGTAGCCGAAGCCGAACCCGCCGCCCGGCAGGCCGATCTGCCCCAGCATCGCCGCGAGCGCGATCGTCATCCAGTAGGGCTGCTCTCCCCGGTCGGCGCGCTGGACCGACCAACTGACGCCGATCAGCGTGCGGGAGGACGCCATGCTGCGGGCGAGGCTGCGGATCGTTTCGGCCGGCAGCCCGCAAATGCCGGAGGCCCAGTCGGCGTCCCGGACGATCCCGTCCGCCTCGCCGAGGAGGTAGGCGGCCAGCCTGTCGAATCCCGTGCAGTAACGCTCAAGGAAACCCTCATCGTGCAGGCCTTCGCTGAGAAGCGTGTGCGCAAGACCCAGCATGATCGCGAGGTCGGTGTTGGGCCGGACAGCGAGCCATTCCGCCCGGACTTCCTTCCCCGTGTCGTCGCGGATCGGGCCGATGCACACGAACCGGGTGCCGGACTCCGCGGCGCGCCGATGCCAGCCGGGGGCGTCGTGCGCGCCGACGCCGCCCTGGTTGACCATGGCGTTCTTGGGCGGCATGCCGCCGAACGCCACCATCAGTTCTGTGTGCTCCACAATCGCGGGCCATGTGTTGACCGGCCCGAACACCGGCTGCATCGAGCCGACGATGCGCGGAACGATGACGCTCGCCGCGCCGACGCTGAAACTCGTCACCTGGTCGACGAAACCGCCATGGAGATTGAGGAAGCGCGCAAGCTGGCTGCGCGCATGGTGGAAGGCGCCCGCACTGCCCCAGCCGGAACTGCCGTAGATGGCTTCGTTGCCATGGTCCCGCCGGACCCGCTGCAGCTCGGCCGCCACCAGGTCGAGCGCCCGGTCCCAGCTCACCTGTACGAAGGGCTCCGCGCCGCGCGCCGCGGTGTTGGCGCCCGGCCCGTTTTCCAGCCAGGACTTGCGCACGGCAGGCGCCGCGATGCGGCATTCGGCGTGGACCGCATCCGGCAACGCCCGGATAAAGGGCGCAGGGTTGGGGTCCTTGTGGAACGGCGTAACGCCGACCAGCCGTCCATCTTTCGTCTCGGCGGTGAAAGCGCCCCAGTGGCTTGCCCCGAATGCGGTCTGCGTCCCGTCAGGCATCGGTCCGGTCTCCGTTTGAACGGCAGCTATCGTAGCGCATGCGGCGCACCGGGGGTGGCTTTGCCGGCGTGAGGTGCGCAGCCGCCGCGTCCGGGACCGGCATGGCCCGCAGGGCGGCCGGGTGAAAACCCTTCCAACCGAATCTTTTGTGTCCTAATATATTGGTAGTGAATTATGAGGAGGCGAACATGGAGAAGGCGGCCGGGCTTGAGACAGACCATCGTTTCGGCCTGAAGCTCGCCGAACTGGCGCGGCTCTGGCGCCAGGCGCTCGATGCACGGCTCAGGCCGCTCGGGCTTTCGCAGGCGCGCTGGGCGGCGCTGATTCATCTCAGCGCCTACCCGGACGGACTGACCCAGGGCCGGCTGGCGCTCAGGGTCGGCATACGGGATTCGACCCTGGTGCCGCAATTGGACGCGCTCGCCCGCGACGGCCTCATCGAGCGTCGCGATGCACCGGACGACCGGCGGGCCAAGACGGTGCGGCTGACCCGGGCCGCCATGCCGCTGCTGGACGAAATCGACCGGGTCGGCAGGGAGCTCCGCCAGGAGCTGACGGAAGATATCGACCCGCAACATCTCGATATCTGCCTCCACGTCTTCAACTCGATACGCAATCGCCTGGAAATGCTGAACGGGGACCGGGACAATGGCCGAAACGCCTGAGAGCTCTGTTGCCGCCCCGCCGCCGCGGCGCGGCGGCGCCATGCGGCGGCTGCGTTATCTCGCGATTGCGCTCATCGCCTGCGCGGCGCTCGCCTATGGCGCGCGCGAGGTGTGGGACCGCTTCACGCATGTCCACGAATATGACGCGCGCATCAAGGCGAACATGGTGACGCTCGCAAGCAAGGTGGACGGCGTGATTCTCGAACTCTCGGTCGAGGAGGGAGACCGCGTGCAGGGCGGACAGGTTCTGGCCCGCCTGGACGACCGCATTCCGAAACTCAGGGTCCAGGGCCTCGAAGCCGAGCTCGCGGGCCTCGAAGCCGAGCGGCGGCGGCTGCTTGTTGAGCGCGGCGTCATGGACGCCCAGACCTCGACCAGAATGCGCACTCGCGAGAGCGATGTCCGCGCGAGCCGGGCCGGCCGCTCGGTGCTGCTCACGGACCTCGATCTCGCACGATCCGAACTCCGCCGCGCCCGGGCGCTGTATGAACGGCGGGTGGTTTCCAAGCAGGCCCTCGATCAGGCGAGTTCCAAGGTGGACCGGATCGAGGCCGACCTGCGGAAGGTCGATGCCGAGACGCAGGCCGCGCGCGCCCAGATGGCCGAAGCCGAGGCCGAACGGCGCCGTCTCGAGGTCATCGATTCCGAGCTCGCCATGCTGGATCATCGCACCACCCGGCTGCTGGCCGAACTGGATCAGCAGCGGGTCGACGTGGACGACCGGCTGATGCGCGCGCCCAATGACGGGCTGATCGACCGCATCTTCGTGGAGCAAGGCGAGTTCGTGAACGACGGCCAGCGCATGCTGCTGCTGCACGATCCGAGCGACCTCTGGATCGAGGCCAACATCAAGGAAACGGAACTCAGCCGGCTCAAGGTCGGCCAGGCGGTGGCCGTGTCCGTGGATGCCTATCCGGAAACCGGGTTCCGGGGCACCGTGGAGCGCATCGGCAGCACCACCACCGCCAATTTCGCCCTGCTCCCCACACCCAATCCGAGCGGCAACTTCACCAAGATCACCCAGCGCGTGCCGGTGCGCATAGGGCTTGAGCGCAACGGCATGACGCTCCTGCCGGGCATGATGGTGGAAGTGAACATTGACGTCCGAGACCGTTGAGGTCCTGACGGAGCGCTTCGGCGCGCAATATCGCTGGTGGGCGAGCGGCACGGCCCTGGTCGCCATGATCGCCATGGTGCTTTCGTCGACCAGCGTCACGGTGGCCGTGCCGCATATCATGGGCGCGTTCGGCGTCGGGCAGGACCGGGCGCAATGGGTCGCGACCGGCTATTTCGCCGCCATGACGGCCGGCATGCTGCTCAATGCCTGGCTGGTTCGCAATTTCGGCGCGCGCGCCGTGCTGACCGCAACCCTCGCCGCCTTCACCGCCGCCTCCTTTGCCGGAGCCGCCGCGCCCAGCCTCGATGTCGTCATCCTCTCGCGCGTGGTCCAGGGCGCTTGCGGCGGCCTGCTGCAACCGCTTTCCATGCAGATCCTCTTCCGCGTCTTTCCGCCCGAGCGGCGCGGCACGGCGATGGGACTGTTCGGCCTGGGCGTCGTGCTGGCGCCGGCCTTCGGTCCTGCGCTCGGCGGTTTCGCCATAGACGGCTTCGACTGGCGCTGGGTTTTCCTGATTCCCCTTCCGGGCGTGGCGATCGCCCTCCCGCTCGGCCTTCTCTTCATGCCGGAGCGTGAGACGTCCGGCCCCCGTCCGGCCTTCGACTGGCCGGGTTTCCTGTTGCTGGCCGCGGCCCTGGTGGCCCTTCTGGACGGCCTCGCCAGCGGTCAGCGGATCGGCTGGAGCTCGGACCGGATCGTCTTCGAGCTTGCCCTCGGCACCGCCGCCGCGGCGGCCTTCATATTCCGGCAGTTGACGGCACGCTCGCCGCTGCTCGACCTGTCGCTGTTCCGGAACGGGCGCTTCGCCTCGGCGTTCGTCGTCGGCTTCGTCTTCGGCTTCAGCATGTTCGGTTCGATCTATGTCATCGCCGTGTTCGTGCAGGAAGTGCAGGGCTACACGGCGACGCGGGCAGGCTTGCTCATGGTGCCGGCCGGCCTGCTGATGGCGGTCATGTTCCCGATCTCGGGGCGTATCAGCGACCTCGTGCCGGCGCACTGGCCGATCATGGCCGGGCTTGCCGTGTTCGGGGTCGGTTTCCTGCTCATGTCCACGGCGGATGCCGATACGCCGTTCTGGACCTTCGCGATCTTCATCATGATCAACCGCTTCGGGCTCTCCTTCGTCATTCCCTCGCTCAACACCGGCTCGCTCAGGGCGCTGCGCCCGGACCAGGTGCAGCAGGGCTCCGGCCTGGTGAACTTCACCCGAATGCTCGGCGGCGCCAGCGGCATCAACCTGCTGGTGGTCCTGCTCGAGATGCGGACCGGCGTGTTCGCCGAGGCCTTCACCGCCACGCAGACCGCCGCCAATGCCGCCAGCATGGCCGTACTGGACGGTGTCGGCCGGCTGGCGGCTACCGGCGGACTCGGGCCCGGGGAGGCAAGCGCGACCGCGGCCCGTTATCTGGGCGAGGTCATGCTGGCGCAGGCACAGGCGCAGGCGTTTCAGGATGTGTTCGTGGCCATCGGGCTGCTTGCATTCGCCGCTCTGCTGCCGGCGTTCGTCATGGCGCGCGCCGGCTTGCAGGAGCCGGCAGCATCGGCGAGGCTGCAATCGGCATGACCGACCGGCTCGTCATCGGCATCAGCGGCGCCTCCGGCGTCGTTTACGGCGTGCGCCTGCTGGAACTCCTGGCGGCGAGCGCCGTCGAAACCCATCTGGTGATGACCGCGTCCGCCGAGGTCACGCTCGCGCACGAGACCGACCGCAAGGCCGCAGACGTGAAGGCGCTTGCGGACCGGGTGTACAACCCGCGCGACATTGCGGCCGCCATCGCGTCCGGCTCGTTCCGCACGCAGGGCATGGTGGTCGCGCCGTGCTCGGTCCGGTCGCTCTCCGAGATCGCCTGGGGCACGACGACGAACCTGCTCACCCGTGCTGCCGACGTCACGCTGAAGGAACGCCGCCGGCTGGTCCTGCTCGTCCGCGAAACGCCGCTGCATGCGGGCCATCTGCGCGCCATGGCGGCGGCAGGCGAGAACGGCGCCGTCATCATGCCGCCCGTGCCGGCGTTCTACGCCCGCCCGGAGAGCCTCGAAGAGATGATCGACCACACGCTCGGGCGCGCCCTCGACCTCTTCGACATCGATCTCGGCACCGTCCGCCGCTGGCGGGAACCGGCCCCGGATTGAACGGGCCGAACGGGCGCCGCCGCTCAGCGGGAAAGCCAGAGGCTCGTCTCCCAGGCGCCCGGCGCAAGCGGCAGGTCCCCCACCGCCGACCCCGCGATCCGTTCGGAATGTCGGGTCGCCATGTAGCGGCTTGCGAAGATCGGGCGCCAGCTGCCCGCCAGCAGCAGGGCGGCCGCCAGTTGTTCGTTATAGCCCCGCCACTGCCACGTCTCCGGATATGGATCCGGCAGGAAGATATCGTGGATGTGGACGATCGCGCCGGCCGGGAGCTGCGGAATTATGCGCCCGAACAAGAGGTCGACATCCGTTCCCGGCATGGCAATGTGGCTCGAATCGATCACCAGCCAGTCGCCGGCTTCCAGAGCCGCAAATGCCTGCTCACCCGCTTTCTGGACCGTTGTTCTCGACAGCCGAAGACGATCGCCGAGGCCCGTCAGATCGGCTCGGGGCGCGGGATCGATTGCGGTCACGTCCGCGGTCGTCCCGCCATCGCGAAGGGCACGGAGCAGGAAGCGCGTGGAATGGCCGCTGCCGACTTCGACGACCCGGCGCGGCGGGCGGCTGCGCGCCAGGGCATAAAGCACGGCAGCGTCGAGGCGGGGGAACCAGTCCTGATGCCAACGCGGCTCCGGCGGCGCCTCCCGGCCTATGGCTCCCAGGTCGGCGGCCAAACCGTCGATCAGATCCATTGTGGCCAGAAATTCGGGCAGCGCCGCCTCGAAACGCTCTTCGATCCAACCCAGCCGCGGCGGCGGAGCAACGCTGTCCGCGCGTGCATAGGGGATGAAAAAGCCGCGCTGCGCCAGGCCCAGGACCGTCGGTATCCCCAACCGGAGCCGGCGATAGGTACCGCGCCTCACGTCCGCCACCTCAAAGGCTCAGCACCATGCCTTCCCGCGCTACCCGCGTGCCCGGCCGGCACGCGGCCGCATCCGCACCCAGCCGGTCCATGGCCTCGTCGTCGCGGCGCGGATCGTGGTGGAACAGCACAAGCCTGTCCGCACCCGCCGCCTCGCAGAGCCTCGCGCCCTCGTTCCAGGTTGAGTGGCCCCAGTGCGGATGGCGCGCGAACTCCTCCTCGGTGAACATCGCGTCATAGATGACGATATCGGCGCCCTCGATGAGTCCCAGGATGTCCCGGTTGGGCTTGCCCGGCACATGGCCCGTGTCGCTGACATAGCAGGCCGACCGTCCTTCGAATTCCACCCGGTAGCCGGTGGCGCCCCCCGGATGGTCGAGTGGCGCGGTGCGCACATGAATGCCGCCGGCCAGGCCGAACTCTTCCCCGGCGCGGAAGTCGATGCACCGCAGGTCTGCCGCGAAGCCCCCCAGCGGCACGGGAAACAGTTCCGGCGACAGCATGCGCTCCAGCACAGGGCGCACGCCGCCCCGCTCCGCCAGATGGCCGGCGCGCAGCGCGAAGCGGCTGCGGGCGTCGAAGAGCGGGGTGAAAAAGGGCAGGCCGACCACATGGTCGAGGTGGGTGTGACTCAGCAATATGTCGGCTTCGAGCGGACCCCGGCCGGCCAGGTCCGCGCCGAGGCCCCTCAGGCCGGTGCCGGCGTCGAGGACCACGAGCCGCTCGCCGCAGCGCAATTCGATGCACGCCGTATTGCCGCCGTAGCGGGCGGTTCCCGGCCCCGGACAGGCAATGCTGCCACGTACGCCGCGGAACCGGACTTCGAAAGACGCCGGCAAGTCAGGATGCCAATCGGTATCCGCCCGGTTCCGTCACCAGGATCCGGGCGCTGGAGGGGCCGCGCTCGATTTTCTGTCTCAGGCGGTAGATGTGCGTCTCGAGCGTGTGCGTGGTTACGCCGGGCCGGTATCCCCAGACCTCCCGAAGCAGTGTCTCCCGGCTGACGGTCTCGCCGTCGGCCCGGTAGAGATATTGCAGGATGGCTGTCTCCTTCTCCGTCAGGCGCACCGTTCTGCCGTCCTCCCCGTCCAGAAGCTGCTTGTACGCGGGCCGGAACTTGTATCCGCCAATATCGAGCGAAGCGTCATGGCTCTCCTGGTGCTGGCGCAGATGCGCCCTGAGGCGGGCCCGAAGCACCTCGAACCTGAACGGCTTGGCGACATAGTCGTTTGCGCCCGCATCGAGGCCGAGAACGGCGTCGGCGTCGGTATCCACGCCGGTCAGCATCAGGATCGGAACCTTCACCCCCTGGCTCCGCATCGACCGGCACAATTCGCGCCCGTCCATGTCCGGCAGACCGACGTCGAGAATGACGGCGTCGAACTGCTCCGATGCTATGGCGTCGACCGCCTCTCCCGCCGTGCCGGCCTCCTGGGTCGCGAATTCGCCATTCAGTGCAAATTGCTCGGCGAGAACGCTGCGCAGCATTTCATCGTCGTCCACGAGCAAAATCGTGCGCGCCATTCGGCCGGTCTCCGGGAAGAAAGTCCGTCCGGACGCTACCACAAGTGCGGGCGCGAGGCGATTCGGGCAAGCGGCGCGGGGCGGCAGCGGCGCCTGTCAGCCGCGGGCGCCGAACACAGCGCTGCCGACCCGCACATGGGTCGCGCCGAAGCGAATTGCCGTTTCGAAGTCGGCGCTCATGCCCATCGACAGCCCCTCCAGACCGTTGCGCCGGGCCGCCTCGCGCAGAAAGGCGAAATGCGGGCCGGGCGGGTCCTCGGCAGGCGGTATGCACATCAGCCCGACCACTTCGAGGCCGTACACGGTGCGGCACTCGTCCAGAAACCCGTCGAGCCGGGCCGGCGACACGCCGCTCTTCTGCGGTTCATCGCCGGTGTTGACCTGCACGAAGCAGGGAAGCGCCCTGCCCGCCCGCTCGAACTCGCGCGCCAGCGCGGCCGCGAGCCGGGGCCGGTCCACCGTCTCGATTACGTCGAACAATTGCACCGCAGCCCGCACCTTGTTCGTCTGCAACCCGCCGATCAGGTGGAGCCGGATATCGGGGTAGCGTTCCTTGAACGCCGGCCAGCGCGCCTCGGCCTCCTGCACCCGGTTCTCCCCGAACAGCCGGTGCCCGGCTTCCAAAGCTCCCGAGACCCGCGCCTCCGGCTGCAACTTCGACACCGCAACCAGCCGGACGGAAGCGGCATCGCGCCCGGCAGCCTTGGCAGCCGCGCCTATGCGGCCCGTGACCGCCGCCAGCCGCGCGGCGGCGGCGCTCTGTTCCAGACTGTCCATGCACGAAGGCTACCAAAGCGGGCGGGCAGGGTTAAGCAGCGCCGCGGCGCCGTCCCGGCGGCCCCCGGCAACGGGTCAGCCTTGTCCGAGGCCGTGTTTCGACCGGCTTGCAGGCGCGTATCCGGACTTGCTATTGTGAACGACCGACGGATTGGGTCCTCGCCAGAGGGGAAACATCCAGCGACCAAGGGAGTGCAAACATGAAGATCGTACGTCTGGCATGCGGCGTAGCCGCGGCGGCCATGGTGGGAGGCGTCGCCGTGTCCGCTTCCGCCGCCGATGAGGTGCTCTGGAACTTCTCCGCCTGGGGCAAGCCGCGGGCCTTCACCAAGGGCATCGACGCAATGAGCGAATATCTCGCCGAGAAATCGGGGGGCAATTTCAAGCTCAAGGTTCATTACGGCGAGGCGATCTCGCCCTCGAAGGAGAACATCGACGGCATCAAGATCGGCAGCCACGAAGCCGCGATGATGTGCACCTCCTACCATCCCGGCAAGAACCCGGCCGGCACGGTGCTGGACCTGCCGTTCCTGCCCATCTCCGACCTGACGGTGCAGGCGAAGGTGCATGAGGACTTCATCGGGCATCCGGAATTCAAGAAGGAGATGAAGCGCTGGAACGCCATCCCCATCTTCTCCGGCATCCTGCCGCAATATGAGGCGATGGGCGTCGGCGACCCGCCGAGGAGCGCGGCGGACTTCGAGGGCTTGCGGGTCCGCGGTCTCGGCGGCATCGGCCAGTTCTTCGACAAGCTGGGCGCAGTTCCAACTACGGTGACGGCGTCGGAGAGCTACACGGCCCTCGAGCGCGGCACCATCCAGGTGATGACCTTCCCCTACAGCTACGCCTTCGGCGCCTACAGGCACCACGAAGTCGCCAAGTGGTACACGGAAGGGATGGCGCTGGGATCGGTCTTCTGCCCGCAGATCATGAGCGTCACTGCCTACAACGCCCTCCCGGACGAATACCGGGCGCTGTTCAACGACGAGATGAAGTGGAACTCCTACAACGCGTTGATCTCCGCTTACGTAGAGGCCGACAAGAAGTGGATCCCGATCTACGAAAAGGCCATGGAGCGGGTGGAGTTCACCAAGGAGCAGCATGCCGAGTTCGTGAAGATCGGTGCGGAGCCGGTCTGGAACGAGTGGGTTGCAGAGAACAAGGACAAGCTTCCCGCGCAAGAGCTTCTCGACTTCGTTCTCGAGCGCGCGGCGCATCACAACAAGGAAGCATAGAGGCCGTAGTCCTCATAAGTCTGAGTGGGGCCGTTCCGCCGAGAGCGGCCCCATTCTGTTGTTTGTCATAAGGGGAGGAAGCGAATTCTATGGCTCAGGCTCAGACGCAAAACGGGCGCCAGAACAGCGCTTTGTCGAGTATAGATCGCTTTTTCGGCCGCATAGAGGATGCCGTCACGCTTTTCGCGGCAGCGTTTATCTTCTTGTTGATGCTGTTTGTCGTCTGCGAAGTCATTGGCCGATATGTGTTCAACCGGCCGATTCCGGGCGCGATCGACTGGATTGAAGTTTACATGGCGATCTTTGCTTTCCTCCCTGCCGCTTACGCGCAGAGGCTGGGCGTGCATGTTCGTATGGAACTGGTTGTCGCAAAGATGCGCGGCAGATTGTTGTGGGGCGTCGAATGTTTCGCCGTCTGCATCGGCGTCGTCTATTGCCTCATTATCATCGACAAGAGCTGGGAGCATTTTCTGAGGTCCATCATCGAGGGCGACAGCACGATCGACGTGCAACTCCAGACCTGGCCTGGAAAACTGGTCGTTCCCATCGCTCTGGTCCTGCTGTGCATACGGTTGATCATCCAGGTTTGGGGCTATGGACGGTTGGCGCTCGATCCTGACAAGGTTCCGCAGGCGGTGCCGGTCATCATGGACGCCGCGGAGCATGCCAGGGCGGAGATCGAAGAGGTCATGGGACGAGAGAGCGAAGGCCCGACGGATCCGTCCGACGGCAGCTCCAAGGCTTAAGGGGGTTTGCGGTTATGGATCCGTTCAATGCAGGTCTCGTGTCGGTCGCGTTCATCATCGGGATGGTCGTGCTCGGTGTGCGGGTAGCCTATGCTTCCGGAATTGCAGGCGTCATCGGGCTGATAATGCTGCGGGGTTACGACCCCGGAGCCGGTCTCGCCGGCCTGCTCGCCCATTCCCAGGTCAGCCATGTCACCCTGTCGGTGCTTCCGATGTTCATCCTCATCGGTTTCCTGGCGTTCTATGCCGGGCTGACCCGGAGCGCGTTCTACGCGGCCAGATGCTGGCTGGGCACGTTGCCCGGCGGGCTTGCCGTCGCGACCGTGTTCGCGACCGCCGGTTTCGCTGCGGTGTCCGGCGCCTCGACGGCAACGGCCGCCGTGTTCAGCCGCGTCGCGATTCCGGAAATGCTGAAATACGGCTACGAGCGCAGCCTCGCAGCCGGCGTCGTTGCCGCCGGCGGCACGCTCGCGTCGCTCATCCCGCCGAGCGCCATCCTGGTGATCTACGCCATCATCGTCGAGGAATCGGTGGGCGCATTGCTGCTCGCGGGATTCATACCCGGCGCGCTTTCGGCGGTTATCTATGCGGCGCTGATTATCTTTCGCTGCAAGCTGAACCCGTCTCTGGGCGCGCCGGTGTCTGCTGTTCCGCTGGCCGAGAAGTTCCGGTCCCTGGCAGGGGCTTCCGGCATCTTCTTCGTGATCTTCATCATCCTGGGCGGCATCTACACGGGCGTGATGACCCCGACCGAAGTCGGCGGCGTCGCCGCATTCGTGATCTTCCTGATTGCGCTTGCGAAGCGCAATATGAGCCTCGCAAACTTGCGCGAATCGCTCATGGAAACCGCGAAGCTCACGGTTTTCATCTTCACGATCATCTGGTCGATCCTGATCTATGTGCGGTTCCTCGGCTTCTCGGGCCTGCCCGAGGCGTTTGCTACCTTCATAGTCAGCATCGATGTGCCGCCGCTGGTCGTGATGATCCTGATCCTGCTCGCCTATGTCGTGCTGGGCATGTTCATGGACGGCATCGGGATGCTGCTGCTGACCCTGCCGGTCGTCTATCCGGCGGTCACGGCGCTCGGCTACGACCCGGTCTGGTTCGGCATCATCATCGTCAAGATGGTGGAGGTCTGCCTGGTCACGCCGCCCATCGGGCTCAATTGCTTCGTCGTCAACGGCGTGCGTCCGGATATCCCGCTGGAGGAAGTCTTCAAGGGTATCTGGCCGTTCTTCGTGGCGGACATCATCACGGTCGCCGTGCTCGTCGCCTTCCCCGGCATCGTGCTCTGGCTGCCGCGGTTGATGATCCAGAATATCGTCGGCTGACCGGTTTCGGTCCGGCGCGGCTTTCGGGTCAGGAAAGCCGCGCCGCCAGCCCGATCGGCTCGTCCCGGAAGAGCGCAGCCGGCATTTCCTGCAACTCCCCGGCGACACGGGGCCGGAAGGCCATCCGCGCCAGCACGTCGCGTTCGAGCTCGACTCCCGGCGCGATTTCGACGAGCACCGGTCCGGCCTCCTCGATGCGGAAGACGCAGCGCTCCGTCACCGCCATGATCGACTGCCCGCGCGCCAGGCCGGCGCGGGCGTTGAAGCTGATCTGCTCCACTGCCTCGACGAACTTGACCGGGTCGCCGTCCTTCCGGATGTCGAGACGGCCGCCGCCCGCGCGGATATCCGATTCTCCCGCGGAGAACTGGCCGCAGAACACCACCCGTTTGGCCCCCTGCGTCACGTTGAAGAAGCCGCCGATGCCGGGAATGCGCGTCTTCAGCTTCGAGACGTTGACATTGCCGGCGGCGTCCAGCTCCGCCATGCCGACGAAGGTGATGTCCAGACCTCCGCCGTCGTAGAAGTCGAACTGGTAGGTGTTGTCGATGACCGAGCTTGGATTGATCGCGGCGCCGAAGGACAGTCCATAGGCCGGATAACCGCCCGTCGCGCCGGATTCGACCGTCAGCGTGAAGGCGTCGCCACAGCCTTCCTCGCCGGCCACCGTCGCCACATATTCGGGCGCGCCTACGCCGAGATTGACCACATCGCCCCGGCGGAGCTCCATCGCCGCGCGCCGGCCGATGACCTTCTTCACCGATAGCGGCTGCGGCGGCCGCCCGCTCAGGTCCGCCCGGACCTCGCCCGCGAAGACCGGATCGTAGGCGGTGGCAAAGGTCTGCGGGTGGTTTTCGGGCCGCGCCACGACCACCCGGTCCACGAGATGGCCGGGAATCACGACCTTCCTCGGATCGAGCGAGCCGCGCTCCGCAATGCGCTCGACCTGCGCCAGCACGGTGCCGCCGGAATTCCGCACCGCCTGCGCGAAGCTCGGCCCCTGGAAGGTACCGATTTCGCGCTCCATGGTGATGTTGCCGTCCGGGTCCGCCGTCGTGCCCCGGAGCAATCCGGCATCGAGCCGTACGGACGGGTAGAACAGCCAGTCCCGCCCGCTGAGCCGCACGCGCTCCACATAGTCCTCGACCGTGCGGGCGTTCACCTTGCCGCCGCCATGCTCCGGATCGACGAAAGTGCCGTGCCCCACATGGGTCACAAGGCCCGGCCGCCCTGCCGCAACCTCCCGGTAGAGCTGCACGATGACGCCGAGCGGCAGCAGGTAGCCCTCGATCTCGTTCTCGATCAGCCGGCGCTGCAGCATCCGGTTGAGGTTGAGATAGGAGGTGATGAGCCGGCGGATCATCCCGTCATGGCGCAGGCGGTCGAGGCCGCGCCCGCGTGTGTCGCCAGAGCCGGTCGAAGCGATGACAGTCAGCCCGTGCGGCTCCCCGGTCTCCAGGAAGCGAGCCTCCAGCGCCAGCAGCAGTTCCTCGGGGCAGACTGAGCCGACGAAACCGTCCACGCCCAGAACCGCGCCGGAAGGCACCAGCGCCGCCGCCTCCGCAGCCGTGACGATCTTGCTCATGCTTACATCCAAATCGCTTCGATTTGCGGAGGAGCGGGCTCAGCCGTCGTGCCGCCTGTCCCTGTTTCAGCCGCCGCTTCGGAACGGATTGACGATCTGCAAGCCTTCGATCCGCTGGCCGTCCTGAAGGTCCTCGGTAAAGAGCACGCCCGCTCCGGCGGTCAACGCCGCCTCGACGATCAATGCATCCCAGTAGGACAGCAGTGTCGAACGACTTCGACGGATGGCGGCGTTCACCGTCTCCGGATGAACCGGCTGGACGCGAAACCGGCTGAATGCATCGACGGCCCGGGCCGCGGATTCACGGCTTAACGACTCTGTGAATTTCCGCGTTACCGTCACATAGAATTCGCCGAGGACCTGTATGCTCAACACGATGCAGTCCTTCTCTTCGCGCAGGAGTGCCTGCGCGCGCGCGCGTTTGTCCGGCGCATCGACATCGAACAGATAGACCAGCACATTCGTGTCGACGAACTTCCACTCAACGCTCATGGAGTTCGCTGCGCGTCCAGACCGCCCCACCCCGCCGGGAACCGCTCGCCTGCGACAAGGCCAACAGCGAATCGCAGGCTTCGGCGCGTTGACGGTCAACTCCCGCATAGGCGTGCAGATATTCCCGCACGACTGCATTGACGGACGTCTTTTCCCGAATTGCCCTGATCCGGGCGTGTTCGAGAATGTCGTCGTCTATAGAGATCGTGAGGTTCATCTTGGGGCCTCCAATTACACGGATTCCGTTTTACACGAGAACCGTGTCACTATCAATTGCGGCAGCCTTGTGACCCGACCTCGGCGCCCCTATGCCGGAACCGCGGTGAAACCGACCCGACCGAGTTCTCCGAAATCCGCCAGCACGCGCGCGCCGGGCCGGATTGCGGCCACGCCGGTGCAGGTGCCGGTGGTCACGCGGTCGCCGGCGCGCAGCCCGTCGCCGCGCTCGCGCAGATGGTTGGCGAGCCAGAGTAGCACCAGCGCCGGGTCGCCGAGCGCCAGCGATCCCGTGCCCTCGGCCAGCGCCTCGCCGTCTACAGACAGCGCCACGCGGGCATCCCGCAGGTCCCGGTCCCGCCAGTCGGGCCGCGTCTCGCCCTCGACAAAGGCGATATTGGCGCCGAAATCGGCCGTCACGCCTTCCCGGCCGAGTCCGGCAAGCCCGCCCTCGAAGCGCGAGCCGACGACCTCGATGCCGCCGGCGACGCCCATGACCGCAGCCAGGACCTCGGCGCGCTCGAACGGCGCGTCGCGCGGCGGCAGGCCCTCGCCCATCGCGAATACGAACTCGCCCTCGACAGCCGGCGCATGCGCGGCGAAGACCGGCACCTCCGCACCGTCCTCGAAGCAGAAAGGCTCAAGCAGCGCGCCAGCCCCCGGCCGGTCGGTGCCGAGCTTGCGCCGGGCCTCGGCACTGGTGGACCCGACCTTCCAGCCGGTGCGCGCATAACCGGACACGCGCACGGCCTCGTCCTGCACATGATAGGCATCGTCCAGACCGGCAAGTTCCCGCCTCGCAGCCGTCTCGACCAGGGTTCCGCCCCGCCGGGCTTCCCACAAGCGTTGCGCCAGATCGGCCATCTGCGCCTGCCTTCCGCTTTAGCGAACCTCGCCGCAACCCTATCCCGCCCGTCCGCTGTGCGAAAGCACATCCTGGTCCGGCCGGAGGGTCTTTCCCCGCGCCTGAATCGCTTTAGGCTTCCCCGGCACTGCGAGAGGGGGCGGCGATGAAGCTCGGCATCTTCAGCTACAACACGGAATACGGCACCCGGCCCGATGAACTGGCCCGGGCCGCGGAGGAGCGGGGCTTCGAGTCCTTCTGGGTCGGCGAGCACACCCACATCCCCGCGAGCCGCGAGACGCCCTATCCCGGCGGCGACCCCTTGCCGAAGCCCTATTACCACATGGCCGACCCCTTCGTGTCGCTGATGGCGGCGGCCGGTGCCACATCGACCATCAAGGTCGGAACCGCGGTCTGCCTCGTGATCGAGCGCGACCCGATCGTGCTGGCGAAGGAAGCCGCAACGCTCGACTACCTGTCGGGCGGACGCCTGCTGCTCGGCATCGGCGGCGGCTGGAATGCGGAGGAAATGGCCAATCACGGCACCGACTTCACGCGGCGCTGGCAGTTGCTGCGGGAGCGCGTCGAGGCCATGAAGGCGATCTGGACCGAAGAGGAGGCGAGCTACGAAGGCGAGTTCGTCCGCTTCGACCGGATCGTCTCCTACCCGAAGCCGGTCCAGAGCCCGCATCCGCCGATCATCTATGGCGGCGCCACACCGCTCGGGCTGAAGCGCACGGTGCGCTATTGCGACGGCTGGATGCCGATCGACGTGCTGCTGGACGATTTCCCCGCCGCAACCGCCGAACTCGACCGGCAGGCTGCCGAAGCCGGACGCGACCCCGCAACCATCTCCGTCTCCGTGTTCGCCTTCAACGGCGCCAATGAGCAGGCGTTGCGGAAGCTCGCGGATAATCCGCGCATCGAGCGCGCCGTGCTCGTCGCGCCGCGCTATACGGAGAAGGCCCTGCCCTTCCTGGACGCGTTCGGTGCGCTCATTCCCGCATTGGCCTGAGATCGGCCGCGAGTTCGCGCAGGCGGAATTTCTGGATCTTCCCGGAAGCCGTGCGCGGCATGGCGTCCACCAGTTCCAGGCGCTCGGGCAGGTAAGGCTTCGCCAGCCGGCGCTCCAGCAGGAAGCCGCACATCGCATCGAACGTCAGCGTCTCCGCACCGGGCCGAAGCGTCACGAAGGCGCATGCCCGCTCGCCGAGGCGGTCGTCCGGCATGGCGACGATGGCGCAGTCCGCCACCCCGGGATGCCGGTAGAGCAGTTCCTCGACCTCGACGATGGGAATGTTCTCGCCGCCCCGGATGATGATGTCCTTGGACCGGCCCGATATCCTGATATAGCGGTCGGCGTCCATCCGGGCATTGTCGCCGGTCTCGAACCACCCGTCCGCGTCCGTGTCGTAGCGCTCCGGGCGCTTCAGATAGCCGACGAACTGGCCGGCGCCCCGCACCTGCAGGCGCCCTTCCTCGTCGTCCGGAACCGGCGCTCCGTCTTCCCCGACCACGCGCACTTCCAGGCAGGACACGGCGCTGCCGTCCGTCCCGAACACGCGCGCCGGCGGGTCGGTCCTCCTCGTGCCCGAGCCGAAGCCGTTTTCGGTCATGCCCCAGCCGGAATGGACGAAACAGCCGAGGCGCTCTCCGGCCTGTTCGACCAGCACGCGCGGGATCGGCGCCCCGGCGGACACGAAGGCCTCCAGGCTCGAAATGTCGTAGCGGTCGAGCACGGGGCTGTTGGCGAGGTCGGCCAGGAACGGCGTCGCCCCCATGGTGAAGGTCACGGCCTCGTCCTGGATCAGCCGAAGCGCCGCCTCCGGATCCCAGATGTCGAGGTAGCAGGTCTTGGCGCCGAGCACGGGCGAGAGCATCAGGCCGTACATGAACCCCGTCTGGTGCGCCAACGGAGAGCCCATCAGGATCGCCGTGTCCTCGCCGAGGCCGATGCGCTCGACATAGCTCATCACCATGGCGATCAGCGTGTTGGAGGTGTGCATCACCCCCTTGGGCTCGCCGGTCGTGCCGGAGGTGTAGAGCAGCTGGATCACCTCGTCCGGGTCCGGCCTTCCGGCCGCGAACACCGTCGCGGCATCCAGCTCCTGGTCAAGCGTGGGGTCCAGCAGCGCGGTCTCGAAGTTTTCGCCGACGACGAACAGGTGCTCCAGCTTCGGCAATGCGGACCGGAGCTCCCGCGCCATGGCCGCGTGGTCGTGGCCGCGAAACATCTTCGGCGTGACCAGCGCCTTCGCTTCCGCAAAATCGACCATGAAGGCCAGCTCGCGCTCGCGGAAAATCGGCATCAGCGGGTTGGAGCAGACGCCGATGCGAAGACAGGCAATGTGCAAGCAATAAAACTGCCACCAGTTGGGGAGCTGGAAGGCGAGCACATCTCCCTTCCGCAGACCGTGCATGTGAAGGCCGAGGGCCATCCTGTCGGAAAGCCGCTTGAGCTGGCGCCAGGACAGCACGGTCTCGCCGCCGTCCTCCATGCAACGGGCGACGACCGCGACGGCGTCCGGCTTGCGCGCAACAGCCTCGTCGAAATAGTCGAGCAGGATGCGGTCGCGCCAATGGCCCTCGGCGCGGTGCTTTTCCGCCCGCCAGGCCGGAAGAATCGGATCGAAAATCACCGGCTGCGCCCGGTACCCGGCGCCGAACCCGCCCTCCTGCCCCCCTGCAGTTCGGCAAACGGCGCGGCGATCGCTGTCTCTTGCATCCTTGAAGCCCTTCCCAAATGCCCGGCCGCTCGCTTGACCCGCCGGTGGAGAGCGGCTAGAAGCCGCCCGGATTGCCCAGGTAGCTCAGATGGTAGAGCAGCGGACTGAAAATCCGCGTGTCGGTGGTTCGAGTCCGCCCCTGGGCACCATTCCCTGTTCCCGCTCCCTCCCCGATCCGACCGGTTGCCTGACCCCTCCGGGGCCGAAGGCTGGATACAGCAGGCCCGCCGTCGATGGCAAGCGGCGGAACAAGCCGGATTCAGGCCTTCCGGAAGCGCCAGCCGAACATTATGCGCCCGTAAAAGTTGAACCAGCGCCGTGCCTCAGCGTCCTGAAACGGATAGCCCGCGCCCAGCTGCCCCGCGGTGACAAGGCCGGATACGAAACAGGTCTCCTGGCTGTTGATCAGCGTGTGGGCCCCGCAATGCCATGTCCGCCTCCTGCCCTGGATGAAGCGAAACAGCTGCGTCAGAACCGTCACATGGCGGACATCGTGGACGATGTGCTGGAACCACCACTTCCTGACGATCCTAGCCTCGTCGATAGGGCTGATCGGATTGTAGGTGACGAGGCAGGGCTTGTCCGACCGTTTCGCCCAAGGCTGCTGATTGTGCATGATGTAGGTGATTTCGTAATTGTCGGGCCTGGTGCCGTACTGTTCGATATGGTTGCTCCGCGTGGCGAGGGGCCTGGCCTCGTTATCCGGAAGGACGGACGCGTCAGAATGCACGACGGTGTGGTTATGCAACTCGCTTTCGTATCGGACCGAAGACAGAAGGCTGCTTTCCAAAAAAGACGGTTTGTCGAGAATCATCAATGTCTGATTTGCATTGCACGCAAGAACGACATCGTCGAATGTTTCCATATTCCCACCCTCATCCTCTACAACCACTTTTGACCGATGGCGGTATACTTTATGAACCGGTCGGCTAAGGTAAATCTTTTCCCGAAAACCTGCTGAAATTTCTTCATAGATTCTCCGTGTTCCCTGTTTCCAGGTTTGCATAGGGGTTGCTGTTTCAATATCGAAGAATTCCAAATAGCGGGCAAACAGGGAAGCGGACATATCGAATACATTCGTCGCCATCAGGAAATTGACAAACATAGGCTTGAGTATCTTGTATCTGAAGTCTCCGGAGAATCTGCCCAAATTGAGCAGTGCGCCCATGCTGACATAGTTCAACGGGTTGAGAGCATTGAGCAGTCTGGACCTGGACCGGTTGAGCGTGCCCACTCGCCTCAAACATCTCAGGAGCCTCTGGAATTTGTCGATTTCCGGTTGCAGCTGCCTCCTGATTTCGGAGTCGAAATCGTGAGCGTAGATACCGCCTCGGTACTTTACGCTGTAGCTGAATCTGGTATCGACCAGTTCTATGCCGTGCTGCTGCATGAGCAGGACAATATGGTGATAGACTGAGGGAATGCAGGCAGTGACCGAAATATCGAAAGGAACCGACGTGCCGTCGTCCTGCGGCATATCTACCGTAATGGCGTTTCCGCCGATTTGGGCCTGGGCTTCGAACAGTCGGAAATCGAACCGGTCCGGATGGCGGTGCAGCGCCCAGGCTACCCCCAGTCCGGAGACGCCTGCGCCGATAATGGCAATCCTTCTCGGCAAGGCTGCTTGCGCCGTTTCATTCATCGCCCCCATACTACCACCGTCTGCAGGCAGGCTTCGCTCCCGGATTTCCGGAGATGCCCGAGCCGGACATGAAATCCCGACCGGCCGGTATCGCGAAGTTGTCGAATGCGGTTTGAGGTTGGAGCCGTTTCCACTTCGCTGACTGTTTCCGTTGCCGCGCCTTACGCGATATTGTAAGGTATATAATTACCTTCGCTGCCGGACCGATTAATCGGTTGGGGAAGACCGCGACCGCCGGACCTGGGAGAGTCCGTATCGCATGCAAATCAGTTCGAACGATCCCGACGGTATTCCCTCGCTTTTTCCATTTCCGGAAGGCTGGTATTTCGTCGCCAGCCGCCAGACGATAGAAGACAAAAAGCTGTTGCAAAAGACCTGGCTTGGCGAACGGATTGTCGTCTGGTGTAACGGGAACGGCGATGTTTGCGTAGCCGTAGCGGTCTGCCCCCATCTGGGCGCGGATCTGGGGCCCGAGGCGGGAGGCCGGGTGCGCAACGGTTGCCTCGTCTGTCCGTTTCATGGGTTCGAATATGACGTCACCGGTCAGTGCGTGGCGACGCCCTACGCGCCGCCGCCCCGGTCCGCCAGATTGAGAGTGTTTGAGACGCGCGAAATTCTGGGTCTCGTCTTTGCCTGGCGCGGCAGCGGCGGACGGCCGCCACAGTGGGATCTGCCCGCTTCCCCGCCCGACGACAGCGACTGGAGCGAGATGGAAGTCCGGCGCGTCCGATTTGCGGGGCATCCCCAGGAAACGACCGAGAATTCCGTCGATCTCGGGCATCTGCGCTATGTGCACGGCTATGACAGCGTGAACGCGGTCGGCCCGGTATCGGTAGAAGGAACCTGGCTCAAGAGTTGCTTCGACTTCAGGCGAACCCAGACCGCCTTGGGAATGAAGTGCTTCACCTACGATGTTTCCGCCGTAACCCATGTGCACGGCCTCGGATATTCCTATGTCGAGGTTCGTGAACATTATATCGGCATGGACACCCGATTATGGGTGCTCGCAACGCCCATCGACGGCGAGCTGGTCGAAATGACACTGGTGAGCCAGGTGCGGCGGCTGCTGAAGCCTAAGCGGCCGATCGTCGGAATGCGATTCCTTCCTGTTCGGCTGCGCACCCGGCTCATGAACAAGATCATCGTGACGGCCCAGAAACACGATGTGTTGCAGGACGTGGTCATCTGGGGCCGGAAACGATACCGGCTCCACCCGGGGCTCTGCCGCTCGGACGGCCCGATCGGAAAATTCCGGCGCTACTGCGAGCAGTTCTACCCGGACGGTCAACTATTCCACCGGCCGCCCCTGGAACGGATTGCGCCACCATCGGACGATAGTCCGGCGCGCAGGCGCAGCGTCAGATTTCAGCAATAGAATCAACACTGTCCAGGCCGGCTGGAACACCGCAGACTTGACTGTCGGCCATCTTTGGTCGACATTCCACAGTGTAAGGTGAACGACGACGGCTCCTCATGTCTCCGGATTCGCCTTGGCGCGGGATTACGGTTGTTCCGAACATGTTCATTTCACTGGCCGTGTCCACGGGTCTCATGCCCGCCGCTCCGGAGCCTCGTATCGGTGGCACGGGGCGGTTTCGGGTACGAGGAGGCCATGGCTGATGGCTGGTACCGAGACGATTTCGACGACGCCGGCGCTGAGTTTGCCCGACGAACTCATCCTGGTGCTCCTCAACGAGCAGAACGGCTACTTTCACCAGGTGCCCGGCTGGGACCTGAATTGCGCTGTTGTCGGCGCCGTGCTTGCGGAACTCTCCCTCCGTTCGCGCCTCGACACCGACATGGAGGCGCTGCACCTGGTGGACGCTACGGAAACCGGCGATCCTGCCCTGGATTCCATTCTCAACCGGATCGCCTGCGAGCCCGGACAACATGACGCCCAATACTGGATTGAGCGGCTCGTTCTCCATGCCGAATCCGTGATCGAGATAACTCTGGACCGCTTGGTCGCTCTGAACATCCTTGAACGCCATAATGGCGAGTTCTACACGCTTGCTTCGAACAAAATTCTTGCCGATCAAGATGGAAGGCCTCGAGAGGGAACCGCAGGTCAATTTATCAAGGCGCGTATCGGCCAGGTCATTTTGACCGATCTGATTCCCGGTCCCAGGGATGTCATCATTATTTCACTCGTCGATACATGCGATGTCTTTCGTTTCATATTCGAGCTGGACGAGGAGGCTGAAGAGCGGATCAGAAATATCTGCATGATGGACTTGATCAGCCGTTCCATAGCCGATGCAGTCAAACACAATATAGCCAATCCTCTTCTCCGGCGTTCAACGCTGTCCAAACAAATTCCAAAAGTTTCTTTGCGCAGACTGCTGCTCAGTCCGCATATTCGCACCGGCAACATTCCTGCGCTCTTTGCCGACCTGGCGGAACGGTACGGCCCGGTTTTTCAGATCTGTCCTCCGTTCAAGGAACCGATGATTTTCGTTGCCGGTTCCGAGATAAACCGCTGGGTGCACCGGCACGGGCGGTTATATCTGAGGGCCCGGGACTATTTCGCCGATTTTGAGAAAATCTACGGCGCCTCCGGTGTATTGCCGTCCCTGGACGGCACCGACCATTTCCGGCTCCGCAAGGCCATGTCGCCTGCCTATTCGCGGGAGAGGCTGGCGGGCCAGTTGGACCAGATTTACCATCACGGCCGCAAATTCATGGCAAGCTGGACGGTTGGCGACGCGCTGCCTGCTACGCGCACATGCCGGCGAATGATAAATGCGCAAATCTCTTCTCTCGCGGTGAGCGTCGATTCCCAGGACCTCTTCGATAACCTGATGGCGTACAAGGAGCGGGCGCTCACCACGCACATAATCGGGGCCCTGCCGAGGTTCATGCTGAACACGCCGGGAATGAGGCGCACGGCGAAGGCCATCGACACCCTGTTGGCGAGGATCCAGAGCGTCCACACGCCGGCCCAGCGAGCCGGCTGCCCGCGGGACCTTGCGGACGATTTGCTGAGCCTGCACGCAAGCGATCCGCAACTGGTGCCGGAATCGAATCTGCGCTTCGCCCTTTCGGCAGCACTTATCGCCAGCGTGTATCTCGGCGATGCGTTCAGCTTCGCGGTTTACGCCATGGCGGCGCAGCCCGAGCTTTACGAGAGAATCCAGAACGAAGCCGATGTCCTGTTCGACGGCGGCGATCCGGCCGGCGAGGATTTCGGTCCGCCCTCGATGGACGTCACGCACCGTTTTCTTGTCGAGTGCCTGCGGATGTACCCGATCGTTCCGATGTCCCTCAGGAACGTGATGAATTCCTGCGTGGTCGAGGGCTACGAATTGCCGGTCGGGACGCGGCTTCATATCGCCCAGACGGCACCGCATTACATGGAAGAGACCTTCCCGGATCCGTTCTCATTCGATATCGACCGCCATCAGCCGCCGCGCAACGAGCACCGCAGCCCCGGATACGCACCTTACGGACTGGGCACGCACCGGTGCCTCGGCTCCCGCTGGATGGACCTGCAACTGGCGGTCAACGTGCTGATGGTCGCGCACTATTTCACGCTCAAAGTGTCTCCGGCCGATTACAGGCTCCGGTTCAGTCCGCTGCCGTCGATGAAGCCGAGCAGGAAGCTGAAATTCCTCGTCGCCGAGCAGAGGCGCGCACTGCCCGTCTGACCGGTTGCCTGCCGGTTCCACCGCGGGAAGCCGCCGCTTGCATCGGGTGCGCCCGATTTCCCCATTTTCGGTATTGCATCGACCGACGACAAAACATACCGCCGACTATAGGGTGTGCGGCGGGACATAAGGGTTGAGTTCTTGCAATGGCGCGCAGGCTTACCGGCATCCTGAAGGACGGAAGCGGCGGGGACTGCGTCGCCGCCCGCATCGAGGACTATGCCCGCCGTTACGGCGGCGCAGCGCAGGACAGCCTCGACGAGCGCAAGACGGACTACCGGAATTTCGAGAACACCTATTACGACCTGGTCACCGATTTCTTCGAATATGGTTGGGGCCAGTCGTTCCATTTCGCGCCGCGCGCCGCCAACGAAAGTTTCGCCGCCTCGCTCGCCCGGCACGAGCACTATGTCGCCCACCGTCTCGGCCTGGCGCCGGGCATGACGGCAGTCGATCTGGGGTGCGGCGTGGGCGGGCCGCTGATCGAGATTGCGCGCTTTTCCGGCGCCCGGATCGTCGGCGTCAACAACAACGCGCTGCAGCTCGAACGCGCCGCAAGGCGCTGCGACGAGGTGGGGCTCGGCCATCTGGCCGACTGGATCGAATGCGATTTCATGCGGGTCGATGCGCCCGACGCCTCGTTCGATGCCGCTTATTCCATCGAGGCGACCTGCTGCGCGCCGGACAAGAAGGGCGTCTATGGCGAAGCCTTTCGCCTGCTCCGGCCCGGCGGCCAGATGGCGGTATACGAATATTGCCTGACAGACCGGTTCGACGGTGCCGATCCCGGCCATCGGCGGCTGAAGGCCGAGATGGAGCATGGCGGCGGTCTGCCCGATATCGCCCGGCCGCACGAGGTGGACGCCGCCGTCCGCGATGCCGGCTTCGAGCTGGTCGAGGCCCGCGACCTGGCTGCCGAGGCGCCGCCGGGGATCCCCTGGTACCAGCCCCTCACCGGCTCGGGCCTGTCTTTCGCCAGCGTCCGCAGCTCCGACGCCGGCCGCCGTGTGACCCATGGTTCGCTCTGGCTGCTCGAACGGCTGAGACTCGTGCCGCGCGGCACAACCCGGGTCTCGGCCCTGCTCAATCTCGCCGCCGGCGCCCTCGCGGAGGCCGGACGGCTCGGCATCTTCACGCCGATGTATTTCGTGCTTGCGCGGAAACCCGGTTAGGCCCGGGCGCTACCGCGCCCGCTTCAGCGCCGTGCGTGTGAAATCGCCGAGGTCGAGATCGGTGCCGAACTCGTAGTCCGACCAGTCCAGCACGGTGCTCTTTCCCGTGAGATGGTTGGTCATCGTGATCTTGCTGCTTCGCCAGAAGCGGCCGAGATATTTCTTGTAGCCTTCCACTACCATCGTCTTGAGATGGGCCTTCCTGCGGTCGAAGAACTGAATCTGCAGGGTGCGCAGCTCCTCCCGGTCGAACCAGACAAGCTGGCTGGAATATCCGGAATCCTTGTCGGTCGGCACGCGCTCCAGAACCACGCACTCGAGTTCGCCGCAGGCTTCGTCGCGGAGATGGCGATAGGTGAATTTCTCGACCTCGGGGGTGCCCAGATCCTCGTATGAGAACTCACTGCCCATGAAGGAACCCGACTGGTTCGAGGAGCTGATGCGCTTGACCCGCTTCAGGGCGGGGAGATAGAGCCACTGCTCGTCGGCCTCCTCCTTGTGGGCGTGGACGAGAAACGCCGTTCCCCGGACATCGCGCGGCCGGTCGAACACGAACAGGGTGCGGTCGCCGTCCGCCTCGACCTCTATGACCTTCAGGCGGACTTCCCGGCGGCTCTCCTGGCCCCGCTTGTTGCGGAGCGTCATGGTCATGCCTGCGATGAAATTGCCGAAGCCCTTTTGCCGTTCGCGGGCGTCCGTCGCGATCCTGAGCCCGGCTTCCTCGGCGCTTTCGGCCGCCAGGCCTGCCGGCCAGGCGAAGACCGCAAGCAAGAGCCCGAAAAGCGCAGGCAGCGGGCGGGAGAGAAATGCGCGTATCACCGTTTCCTCCTGTCGGCAGCCGGGGCGCGTACGGCCCCGCCGAAGCCTTTTCCTGCAGGATAGCATAATACGCCGGGTTAGCCGGCTTCCCGCCGCAGCCGCTCCCTGATCTCCGCGCTCGTCTCCCCGGCGCGGTCGAGCGCCATCAGCAGCGGCGGGAGGAACAGGAAGTCGGCCAGAAGCGCGATGACGACCGTCATTCCCACGAGCAGGCCGAGCGCCTGGTTGGTCACCAGCCCCGATGCCGCGAACACCATGAATCCGAGCCCGAACACCACCGTCGTCGCCAGCAGCGCCCGGCCGACGGAGCGGAAGGCGGACTGGACCGATTCCGACGGCAGCAGCCCGCTCTTCCTGGCCGAAACATATTTGGTCATGAAGTGGATGGTGTCGTCCACGATGATGCCGAAGGCGATCGCGGTGACGACCGACGCCGCGACCCCGACTTCGCCCACGACATAGCCCCACAGGCCCATCGCCATGGCGGCGGGAACGAAATTGGGTATCAGGCTGATCGCGCCGAGGCGCACGCTCTTGAAGACGAGAAGCAGGAGCAGCGAGACGAGGCCCATCGCGATGACGGTGCCGAGCAGCATGCCTTCTATGTTCCTCTGGATCGAATGGGCCCCGACAAGCGCCACGCCGGTGGCGCCGGTTTCCATTCCGGGGGCGTTCTGCCGCAACCAGCCCTGCGCACGGTCGTCGAGCGCGATCTTCTCGGCGGTGGAAAGGCTCTTCAACACGACGGTCATGCGCGTGGAAGACCGGTCGACGTCGATCAGATTGTTCAGGTCGCGCCCGGCCGGCAGCGAGAATTCGTAGAGCAGCAGATATTGCGCGGCGAGGTCCGAATCCCCCGGCAGGCGGTACTCGTCGGGGTCGTCGCCATGCAGGTTCCTGTTCAGGCGCTTCACGATGTCGGAGATCGCGAAGACGTGGGCGACTTCCGGCTGCGTCCGGTACCAGGCCGCAAATGCGTCCACCCGCTTCAGGTAGTCGACATCCGTGACGCCGCCTTCCCGCCCGGCGCTGAGCGAGTATTCGTAGGTTTCCACGCCGGAGAAATTCCTGCTGATGAAATCCGTGGACCGCCGGAACTCGTAGCTCTCGTCCAGCAGCTCCAGCCAGTTCTCCCTGAGCTCGATCCGCGAAATGCCGGCGATGAGCACGACGATCAGCAGGCCGAAGGACCACAGCAGCGCCGTGCGCCGGGACACGACGAACCGCCCGAAGCGATCGAAGAAATCGGCCCGGCCCGGCCGCGCGGGACGGCTGCGCATCGGCACGACCGAGAGGAAAGCCGGTAGAAGCGTCACCGAATAGACGAACGCGCACATCACGCCGAACGCCACCATGTTCCCCATGACCCGGAACGGCGGCATGTCCGCGAAATTCAGGCTGAGAAACCCGATTGCCGTGGTGAGGGAGGTGAGGAAGACGGCCCACCAGTTGGTCCGGACGGAATGAACGGCCGCCTGCCTGCGGTCCATGCCCTGGCGCAGCCCCGCCAGCATGCCCTCTATGACATGCACGGAATGGGCGACGGTGACCGCCATCAGCACGAACAGCGCCGCGGCGCTTTCGCCGAAGAACTTCATGCCGGTCCAGCCGGTGAAGCCCACGCCCGACCCGAGCACCGCCGCCAGCATCAGCACGATGGCGGCGGTTCCCCATACCGAGCGCAGCAGGACGACGGCGGCGAGCAGCATCGTCGCGAGCACGATGGGGGCCAGGATTCCCGTGTCGTCGTCGATCGCCTCGCGCATGGCCCGGTTGAGGACGAGTTCGCCGGTCAGGTGGTAGTCGATGGCGGCATGGTCCCGCCGGGACTCGGCGGCGGTCTTGCGGAGGAAGTCGGTCACCTCCACCTTGGCCACCTGCCGCTCCTCGCGCCCGTCGGGAAGCGCCACGCTGACGACCAGCCCGGCGACCCGCCCGTCCCGCGAAACGAACCGCCCGGCGACCTCTTCGGTGGCGAGGGCGATGTCCTCGATCCGTTTCAGCTCGTCGTCCGTCAGGGCCGCGGCGTCGCGGACAAGCTGCTCGACGACGAGTTCGTCCTCGAAGCCTTCGCTGTGCTGGTAGTTGGCGATCGAGTCCACGCGGGTGACATAAGGCGTCTGCCAGAGCCGCTCCGTCAGCTCCTCGATGGCGGCGAGCGCCTCCCGCGTGAAGATCGTGCCGGTCTGCGGGGCCGCGACCGCGAGGGCCGCGTCCGAGAGCGCGTAGGTGTCTTCCAGCCTGTCGAGCGCGACGATATGCGCGTCGTCCCCGCCGAAATGGTTGCGGACATCGACATCGACCGTCGCCAGCCGCGCGGCGCCCGCCGCGAGCGCCAGCACGACAAGCAGCGAGACCGCGATGGTCGCCCGGCGCCGGGCGACAACCGCCGCGATGCAGGTCTCCAGCTTCATGCCGGCATGCCGGGCTGCAGGGAGGCGTCAGGCATGGCCGCCCGCGCGGCGCCCGCCTCAGAACCGGGAGCGGAAGCCGATTTCGAACAGGTGGGCCCGGATTTCGGTATCCACATTGACGGTGCCGGTCTGGTTCCTGCCCGAGAATTCCAGGTCGTTGCCGGTCTGCAGGCGGTAGCCGAACTGGAGGGTCATCCTTTCGTTGAGCCGGTAGCCGATCCCGACGCCGACATGGTAGGCGAAGGTGGTGTCCTTCCTCGAAACTGCCGGCACATAACCGGCGGGAAGCGTTACCGCAGGTACCAGTGTCGGATCTTGGTTTTGTGCTAGTGCCTGTGCCCGTGCCAGTGCAGTCGCGGTCTCTGCCGCCAACCTGTTGTCGTCATACTGCAGGTCGCTCTGGTCCACCCGCATGAAACCGACCCCGCCCCCGAAATAGGGGATCCAGTCGGTCCCGGTTTGAAAGTCGTACCAGACGTTCGCGAAGGCGCCGGTCTGCTTGGCGCTTCCGGTAGTCGGTACGTCCACCTCGATGGGAACCGGCATTTCACCGTAACGGACACCCTTGTAGGTCACCTTGTCCACCTTCGCGCGTGCGAAGAACAGTTCGCCCTCGACCCGCAGGCCCTCCCCGAATTCGTAGCCCAGCACGCCGGCGAACTTGAACCCGGCATCGTATTCGGACGTGGCCGTCGCCTGGTACGGAACAAAAACGGGGGGTGCTTGGGTTGAGTCGAGCGAGGTGCCCTTCGTCTTCGACTCCGTGTCGTCGATGAACATGACCGGCACCTGTGCCCCGATATACCAGCCGGAGTCCTCGGCGTGCGCATCCGGCGCAGCCGCCGCGAAGCCGAGCGCGAGAGCCGCAATGAGAGCGCCCTTGAGGCAGTCCGGTCGTTCCGATACGAGAAACCGTGCCATGCTGCCATCCTCCTGCCGGATCACCACTCAGGGCGGCATATTCGCGATATTTCAAGCATATCACTACCATCCACTATCGGCCAGCAACACCGGCGCAGGCAGAAATGCCGCCGCGGCCGGGGCTGGCGTCATCGGGCCGGAGCCTTATTCTGCCGGCTCCTCGACAGCGGCGCGGGAGCGGACATCGTGAGAACCGACAGCTTCGCCTCGCCGGACGCGCCGCTCAGCGTGCGGCTGGGGCCGAACCCCGGGGGCCGCGACCTTGTGGTGGGCGACCTGCACGGCCATTTCGCGACGCTGCGCCGCGCGCTGGACGAGTTGGAGTTCGGCGGGGACGACCGCCTGTTCTCGCTGGGAGACCTGATCGACCGGGGCCCGCGTTCCTTCGAGGCGAAAGCCTGGATCGAGGGCGCGCGCTTCCACCTGGTGCTGCGCGGCAACCATGAGCAGCTGATGCTGGAGGCGCTGGACGAGACAGGCGGCCGGCCTCTCCACGGTCACGCCGACGCGGGCGCGTGGGCCCTCTGGCAGATGAACGGCGGGAACTGGTGGCATTTCCGAAGCATGGAGGAAAGCGCGGAAGCCTGGACGGGCGTCCTCGCCGCCCTTCCCTTCGCGGCGCGCATCGAGACGGCGCACGGACCGGTCGGGCTGGTGCATGCCTGCCCCGTGCACCGGTCCTGGCGGGAACTGGAGAACGCGCTCGAGGGAGACGCGCCCGCCAACCACCTCACCCGCACGCGCGCCATCTGGAGCCGCGTCTATCATGGCTGGCCGCAGCGCGAGATCGGGGAGACGGGCGGCGAATATCTGGGCCCGGTCGAAGGTGTGCGCGCGGTGCTCACCGGCCACACCTCGCGGCGCGAGCCGGTCTGGACCGGGAACATCCTCGGGATCGACACCGGCGTCCACATCGACCGCCCCGGCTACGGCCGCCTGACGATCGCGCGCATCGACGGAAAGGAGATCGAGACCTTCTCCTTCGCCCGGTGACGGGTTCCGGCCCTGCCGCGCCTGCAAGCGGCAATCAGCCAGCCCGCTGCGTTCCCCTTTGTCACCCCGGCCCCCCCAACTGTCACCCCGGCCTCCGAGCCGGGGTCCATGCACGGCTCCCGATGCCGCCGCAGCGGGTGGAGAGCCGGCTCAATCGCCGACGCCGCCGCACGGCCGCACTGGACCCCGGCCCGGGGGCCGGGGTGACAAAAGGGCGTCGCTGGGCCAGGGGGTGCCCCGGATACAAGCTGGGGCGAGATGTGTGAACCCGGCAGGGCTCGAGGACCGGGGCGACGCCCCCGATCCCGTCTCGATACGCCCGGACGCGGCCGGCAACCCGGTCTCAGGCGTCGTTCAGCACATGGATCGTCCGTTTGGCGAGCAGGTCCTTCACCTTCGCCGCATAAGCCGCCATATGGGCCGAGGCGCCATGGGCGCGCAGCGCGTCCAGGCTCGCCCATTTCTCGATCACGACGAAGGTGTCCTCGCCGTATTTCGTCTGGATCGCGCCCGCTTCGGCATCCACGGCCGCGCCGTATTCGATGCACCCGTCCTCCGCATGCACCGCCGGCACATTGGCGTTGAAGGCTTCCAGTATCTCGGCCCGGCGGCCGGGCTTGGCCTGGATGACGGCGATGACATGGACCCTGGACATGGGCGTTCTCCTCTCTCCGCCGCCCCTCCGGCGGCGCTTGTCCCGGCGTTATTGACCGCTTTCGGCCTTCCCGGTCAAGATGGCGCCGTTCCCCGATCTCCCGGAGGTCCGGCCGATGCCCGAGGCGCGCGCGCTCTGTTCTTCCTGCGACATCTACTGCCAGGTCACGGTCGAGACCGGGGGCGGGCAGGTGACCCGCGTCAAGGCCATCGACCCCCGGCCCGGCCGCGCCAACATCTGCATGAAGGGCGTCCATGCGCCCTCCGGCTTCGCCCACCCGGACCGCGTGCTTTACCCGCTCCGCCGCAAGGGGCCGCGCGGGTCCGGGGAATGGGAGCGGGTCGGGTGGGACACGGCGCTCGACGACATCGCCGAACGCCTCCGGCGCATTATCGACCGCTATGGGCCGGAAGGGTTCGCGGTCTCGACGAGCTCCTGGAACACGCAGACCGACCAGGGCATGTGCCGGCGCTTCATGAACCTTGTCGGCTCGCCCAACTGGATTTCCGGCGTGGCGCTCTGCGCCGGCAACACGGCCGCGGTCAACCGCCTGGTCTATGGCTGGTTCCCATACCCGGACTTCACGAAGACGAACTGCATCGTGCTGTTCGGGCACAACCCGAAGCCGCATTCCTGGACGCCGGAATACAACGCCATCCGCCGGGCGCAGGAACGCGGCGCCAGGCTGATCGTGCTGGACCCGCGCCGGTCGGAGAACGCCGAGTTCGCCGACATCTGGCTGCCGCTCAGGGTCGGCACGGACGCCGCCATGTGTCTGGGATGGCTCAAGGTCATCATGGACGAGGGCCTCTGGGACCGGGATTTCGTCAAGCGCTGGACCGCGGGCTTCGACGAGCTGCGCGCGCGGGTCGATGAGTTCCCGCTGGACCGGGTCGCGGAGATCACCGGCGTTCCGGCCGACCGGATCGCCGAAGCCGCGCGCCTCTATGCGCAGTCGGGCCCGGCGGTGATTCCCTGGTCGCCGATCACCGACCAGCAGCGCAACTCCACCTCCGCCATCCGGCTGCAGGCGATCCTGCGGGCGATCTGCGGCAATCTCGACGTTCCGGGCGGCGAGGTGCTGCACGGCTTCCACCCGCGCATCGTGCCGGAGACGGACCTGGAGCTTCACGACGCGCTGCCGGAGGCGCAGAAGGCGAAGCAACTGGGCTCCGACACGCACCCGGTGTTCACCTATCGCGGCGCCGCGCCCCTGGAAGAGCCGACCCTGCGCGTCTGGGGCCGGCGCTACGCCAACATCGTCTCCGGCTGCTACATGGCCACGCCGTCGGCCGTGTTCCGGGCGATGGCGGACGGCGAGCCCTATCCGGTCAAGGCCTTCTTCGCGCTCGGCAACAACACGCTGCTCAGCTTCGCCAACATGCAGCTCATCCACCGGGCGCTGCTGAACCAGGACCTCCTCGTCGCGTTCGAGCACATGAAGACGCCGACGGCGGCCCTTTGCGACTACATCCTGCCGGGCGACGCCTGGACGGAACGCAAGGCGATGGCGGACGGGTTCGGCTGGACCGCGCTCTGCCGCACCTCGCAGCAGGCCGTGGAGCCGCCCGGAGAGGCGCGCAGCGTTTACGATTTCTGGCGCGGCCTCGCGGTCCGGCTCGGCCTCGGCAACCATTTTCCGTGGGAAACGGCGGACGCCCTGCTCGACCACCGGGTGGCGGCCCTCGGCATGGATTTCGACAGCTTCGCGGCGAGCCACGCCCTGCATACGGACGGCCTCCGGTTCCGGAAATACGAGACCACGGGCTTCGCCACGCCGTCGGGCAAGGTCGAGCTTTCGTCCTCCGTGCTGGCCGGGTTCGGCTTCGACCCCCTGCCCTACTGGCGCGAGGAGCCGCCAGGGCCGGACGACATGCCGCTTCGCCTGTTCACGGGGCTGCGCGAGGACGCCTTTTTCCAGACCGGCCACCGCCATATCGCGGCGCTCCGCGCCCGGTCGCCCGAACCGCTCCTCTTCCTGCATCCCGACGATGCGGCCGAAGCGGGCATCGACGACGGGCAGCCCGCGGTGGCCGAGACGGCGCAGGGCAAGGTGCGGATGAAGGCCGCCGTCCGCAGCGACATGCAAAGGGGCCTGGTGCGGATACCGCATGGCTGGTGGTTGCCGGAAGTGGGGCTGGAGAGCGCCTGGGAGATGGCCGACGCCCAGCTCTGCCCGGACGGCGAGGACTTCCTCGACCGCGAACAGGGCATCCCCCACTTCAAGGGCATCCCCTGCCGGGTGGCGCCGGCGGCCTGAGCCGGCGGTTCGATCCCGGCAAGCCGGCGGAGACGGCGCGGTCTGTCTGCGGGAACACCCCTCCAGAAATGTCAGGATATGTCAGGTTTTGTCATGGTCCGCCGCACCTCCCGCCCGCTCCCTTTCCGTCCTGCCGGAGCGCCGTCTCCGGTCCCGGCAGGGTCCTGCCGAGCCGCACGGCTGCCAGGCCCATCCTTCGGAGTTTCCATCCTTCCGCATTCCGAATGTCGTTCCTTCATCCCGTTTCGTTCCATTTCGTTCCCTTCTCCCCGCCACCGGCCTGCCCGGCAAGCGGGACCCTTTTCCGCGCGTATCGCCGGCGCGGGCGGGCGGGCGTCGGCGCCGGCGCCGGCGCGGTTCGCGCGCCTGATTGCGCCTGTGCGCGCGAGCCCAAGCACAGGGCGCACGTCTCCCGTCCGTTTCTCGGGGGCTTTTTTTCGCGCCGGCGCGAACCGGAAGGCGAGACGGCCCCACGGATGCCGACTCGTCTCCCGCCCCCTTATCTGGCTATCGACCGCCGGAGGTCAAGCTCTTATAGAGAATTATTTCTAGAATTCAGGAACACAATGCCGCTTTCACCCAGGCGGGGTTGCAGTCCGGCCTGAATTGCCGTCCGATCCGGCAGGATGCGGCTCCAGCGCGGCCCGGTCCGGTCGAACGGGCCGCCATCCGGCAAAGGACCATTGAACGCACAAACCGGGGGCGCGATTCATGGGCGTGTTGGCGCATGTCGTACTTGGAGGAGCGCTGCAGAACGAGCCTGCCGCAACGCAGGCACTGGCCTACATACTGAAATCGAGTCCGGATATCGTCCGGGCGTTCGTCGGGATGCTGCGGGATGCAGGTATCGAGTTTGAGCCCGGACGCATCGAGGCCGAGTTGGAACATGAAGAGAGCCAGCCGGACCTGACGATCCATGACAGCGAGGGTCGGGCACGGATGTTCGTCGAGAACAAATTCTGGGCCGGACTGACCGACACGCAACCCGTGTCCTATCTCAGCCACCTACCGGAGGACCCTCCGTCCGCCCTCATATTCATCGTTCCCGAACAGAGGGTATCGGCAGTCTGGCGCGAACTCAGGGATCGATGCAGCGAGGCAGGACTCGAATGGGCGGATGCGACCGGCAATCGCGCCCGTATCGGCAGCAAAACCATGTTAGCCGCAAGCTGGGGCCGCGTTCTGGAAAGGCTGCTAGACGCCGCTCGTTCCGGGGGACATGACGACCTGGGACGCGACATCCTCCAACTCCGGGGTCTGACGAACCGAATGGACGCGGAGGCGTTCCTGCCGCTTCGCGGGGATGAAGTCACCGACCAAGAGATGGCGCGCCGGATGATAAATTACAGCGACTTGATCTTTGAGATCATAGACAGGCTCGAGCACATCGGTGTCGCCAGCAAGAGGGGATTCAATGTCAGTCACGGCTCCTACTACACCGGCCGCTTCTTCGGCGTGTATGGCAAATTGCAGTTATGGTGTAAGCGGTGCGGGGGAGGCACCCGGCTTTCAGCTTGACGGCGGGATGAAGCTCCAGGGGAGAAGTTCATCGATGCGGCTGTTGGGGTGGCCGGCGGCGATTTTCTCGAGCGTGTCCTTGAGCCAGGCGTAGGGTTCGAC
>JAJDYL010000069.1 GCA_022825195.1 Alphaproteobacteria bacterium | reverse complement strand
GTTTTCGAGGATGCGCCGGACCTCGCGCCAGTCTCCGGGCGAGCGGTCGGCGGCGAGCAGCCGGGCGATGCGCCGGCGCTTTTCGATGCGGTATCTGCGCGTCGTCTCGGCCTCGGCGAAGGCGAACATCTCGCAGTAGCGCCTGACGCCGGCTAGGGTGGCGGCGGCATGGCAGCGCCCGGCCTCGCCGAAGCCGTGGATGCGCCAATACCGGCCGTCGCGCTGGAGGACGGCCGCTTCCTCGCCCTCGACCAGGAAGGCATGGACGCCCGGCCGCCTGCGCCTCGTCGCGGTGCGGGGACGGAGGCCGGGATATTCCGGGAGGGAAGCGCGGGCCGACCGGAGGACGGCGAGCGCGACTTCCCGGGTGTCGCAGACCTCATCGAACACGACCAGCCCTGACGAACAGGCCGGCAACGCCTTGCGCAGCATGGCGTGGAGATGGCCGGCCAGGGCGCGCAGCGCGTCGCCGACGGTATCGGCGGGGTCGAGCCGGTCGCGAAAATTCCGTCCCCCGAGGTCGTAAGCCGCCCTGCGGATGGCGGCGTCGAGGGAGAAGCGCCGGGCGTGCGGCGAGAGCGCGTTGCAGGACACGCCGCCGGCGTCGCAGGCGCCCCGCCGCGTCCAGCCGGCTTCGATCAGCGCGATCGCGTCGTCGCAGATCTCCGCCGGCGTGACGGTCGGCGGCCGTTCGGCGAGGGGTGCCGCCGGGTCCGTCCGGCAGGCGCCCTGGCGGGAGGAGTCGGGAAACGGTGTCATGGCCGGTTGTCCTCTGTCCGATGAAACGGGAAAGCGCCCTCGACGCCGTTGCGACGGAGCGGGGTTGCGGGGCATCAGGGGCGGCGGGACGGCGGGTCCGGCGCTGCGTGCCGGGATCGCGCCGGCCGGTCCGGAGCGTCAGAGCAGCCCTCGCGCCTGAAAGCTCACCGAGGCGTTCGGGGTGACAATCAGATGGTCGAGCATCGTGACGTCGATCGTTTTCAGCGCGTCGCGGAGGCGGTTGGTCATGTCGATGTCGGCCCTGGACGGTTCGGGATCGCCCGAGGGGTGCGCATGCACCGCGATGACGGCGCTGGCCTGGAGCTCCAGGCAGCGGATGCAGACCTCACGGGGATAGACCGGGGTGTGGCAGACCGAGCCCTGCTGGTGCAGGCGGTCGGCGACGAGACGGTTTTTGCGGTCCAGGTACAGGACATGGAACTGCTCGACCTCGCGGTGGCCGGCGAGCGTGCGGCAATAGTCGATGACCTTGTCGTACTTGCCGAAGGCCGGGCGCACGGTCTGCGGCACCTGCTCCCGCGCCATGCGGATGCCGAGCGCTTCGGCCGTCTTGAGGGCGGCGATGGCGTCATCGGAGAGGCCGGGCACCGCGCGCAGCCGGTCCGGGCGGGCGGCGAGCGCGCGCGGCGCCGTGCCGAAGGCGTCGAGCAGGGCGCCGGCGAGCGCCCCGGCATCGTCCGCCGGCCGGCAGCCGGAGAGCAGCAGCTCCAGCAGTTCGCGGTCGTCGACCGCGTGGCGCCCGGCGCGCAGGAAGCGGGCCCGGAGCCGGCGGCGGCTTGCGGCCTCCCGAACGGACGCCGGGGCCGCGGGCAGCTCGAACAGCGGCATCTCGCGGAGGCCGTCCCCGGGCGTGTCGAGCGGGCTCATGCCGCCGCCTCCATGACGGGGGAAGTCTGGCGCTCCGCGGCGCGGGCGGTGCAGTGCCCGATAAGCCGGGCGTATTCGTCGCTGTCGAGGATGCGGTCGACACTCAGCAGATATGCGAGCTGGAGGCCGATCAGGCGGACGGCGGGATCGTCTCGCTGGGAGACCCCCTCGGCGATCGCCTGTCGGCAGGCCTGGTGCAGGGCGAGCGCGACGCCCGAGGGATTGCATGCTCCGGGATCGACGATGTCGAGCGCCGCCCGGTGGCGGTCGAAGCCGGCGGGGAGGTCGGGAAAGCTCATCGCCCGGCCCCCCGCATCTTCGCAACAAGGCCTTCGATAACAGCATCGTCGGCGTCGCAGACCTCGCCCCATGCGCGCAGATTGCGCTCGAAATCCCGGACGGAGCCGAGATGGGCGTTGAAGAACGGATCGTCGGTGGTGGCGGCCAGCACCGAACCGCCGGCAACGGAAATCCCGGTAATGGCCGGCGTGGTCATCGGTTCGAGGCCGAGCAGCCAGCAGAGGAAGGCGCCGAACTTGGGCGACAGGCTCTCGCCCCGGCGCGGGTCCATCGGGTGCATTGGCGGCGGCGCGCATTCGGGCGCGGCCGCAATTCCGGTATCGGGCATGGGCGGTCTCCGTGGTCGGGAAACGGGAACGCCCCGCCCCGGCCTGCTCCGGATACCGATCCGGAGGCCAGGCAGGGACGGGACGCAGGGAGGGCGGCGGAGCGGCGGTCAGGCGCCGGCGGGGACGGTGCAGCTCCGGGCGGCGGCGTCGAGCTCCGGCCCGGCCTCCACGATGCGCCCGGCACGCCGCGCCGCCTCGGCGTAGACCGAGATGGAATGAACGGGCTCGAACCAGAGGTCGCGCTCGATGCCGAGGCCGAACGGTCCCTCGAAGGCTTCCAGCTCGCTGAGGCGCACGCTGCCGAGCTCCGGCGTGCCGAAACCGAGGTCCATCAGCCCGAAATGAATGTCGGGGTCCTCGGGATCGGCGTCGACGATCAGCCAGGTGCCGGCGCCGGCGGGGTTGAACCACTTGACGAGCGGAACCCGGTCGCTGTCGGGGTTCCTGCCGTTGGCGATGAGCTGCTCGCGCAGCTTGGGAGTGACGAGTTCCATGGGAGGGCTCTCCTGCGTCGGAGGGATGCGGTGGGGGACGGAACGCTCCCGCGTCCCGCCCGACCGGCGCCCGGCCGCGGCTCCGCTCTGCCTCCGTCCGGAGCGGGGGCGCGGCCGGGCATGGAAGGAACGGGGGAGGCGCGATACGGGGACCGGGCGGGGCTTGCGCGGTCAGTGGGCCGGGGTCTCCGGCATCGGGCCGGGCGGGCCGAGCTCGACCGCGACCCGGCCGTCGCGGACGGTAACCGTGACAGTGCGGCCGGGCGGCATCAGCCAGAGCAGGTCGGTCCAGACCGCGGTGGCGATGGCGTGCTTCTGAGCTTCGTCGTCCGGCCCGTCCGGAACTGGAACCCTGGATCGCGGTGAGCACGCCCCTGACACCGATCCGGGGGAACAGGCGGCGGGCGCGGTATTGGCAGCGGGCAAGGTGGCGAGCTTCATGGCTGCGGTCTCCCGTGATTGCGAGCCGACCCGGCGCGCGGCGGCTGCCGGGACGGCTTCGGGGTGGATGGGATGGCGGCGGGCCTGCGACCGGTCAGGCGCCGAGGGTCACGGTCACGTCGGGCCGGCGGATGCGGATATCGATGGTGCGGTCGCGCGGCGCGAGCCAGACCAGCTCGCGCCGCACGGCTTCGGCGATGGAGGTCTTGCAAGCCTCGTCGTCGGACAGCAGCAACCGGGTTGCCAGGTGCAGCGCGGCCTCGTCGAATCTCTCGCGCTGGGTCTCCCAGCTGTCGGAGTCGGCATCGTCGGACGGCGAGAAGAACCCCGCCGCGAGAAAATCGGCGAGCTGGTGCGGCTGGAGCGCGCTGTCCGCCGTCACCAGCGGCATGGCCTCCTCGATCCAGGACCAGGCCTCGCCGGCGAAGACAAGATCGGCCGGCACATCGAGGGTGCGCGCCGGACCCGATGCCGGGCGGACGGCCAGCTCGAAGCGGATGGCGGCGGGCCGGGAGGGCAGCGGCGCGGCCGGGGACCGCGACGTCTCCGGCAGCGGGTACGCGTCGATCGCCATCCACTTGCCTTCGGCGGCGACCCGGACGGTTATGTCCGTCACCCGGTCGAGCGCGTCATACCAGCCATAGCCTTCCAGCCGGCGGTCGGCCTCGAAGAGTTGCGATGCGAGGCCCGCCCGCTCGGCGGCGCGCCAGAGCGCCTGCGCCTCGGGCGGCTCCGGGTCGCACACGACGACCACGGCGTCGTGCCCGGCTTCGGTGAGCTTCGGCGGCTCGCGCCAATGGTTGCAGTCGGCGACCGAGGGCCGCCAGGGCCGCAGCACGGCCGGCGGCGGCGCGATGTCGATGCCGGCCTCGCGCGCCCTCTCGCGGTCCTCGAAGGCGGGGCGCGGGTCGGGGTCGGCCGCCATGGCGCGGTAGATCGCGAGCCGGGCGGCCGCGCGCATTTCCTTGAGGAAGTCGTTCTCGACCGCCTCTTTGCGCGCCGGCAGGACCAGCTCGAGATCCGGGCAGTCGTCGATGTCCGCCAGCACGCTCCAGGCCGGGCCGTGGACGGTCTCGACCGTGGGCAGGCGAACCGGCAGGGTCAGGCCGAAGAAGTTGAGATCGGGGTCGTTGTAGCCGTCATGGCGGCTCCTGAAGACCCCGAAGACGAGGCCGCGCCAGGGCTCGGCATGGACCGCGCCATCGAGAAAGGCGCGGCGCGGCAGCTCTTCCGGGCCGGCGGTGTCTGCTTCGGTGCGGTCCTCGAACACGACCGGCAGCGGGAAGTGCCGGGCCGCGTTCTCGGCCGCGCAGCGGATCGCGGCGGCGGCCTCGGTCGCCTCGAACGAAATCGACGTCCCCCAGGGATACGGGGCCTTGTCGTCGGCATGCACCCCGGCCTCGGCCTCCCCGAGAAAATGCGCCGGTTCGAGTTGGACGCGCCAACCGGGCGCCATCTCCCCGTGCAGCGAACGGGGCCTGGATGACACCGTGCAGTTACGGCGCGCCATGCTGGCGAAGCCGAAACCGGCGGCGTCCTCGCGCTCGACCAGCGCGTCGTCCCAGCCGTTCTCGCCGAAGCTCAGCAGGACGGCGGGATCGGCGATCCCCGCGCCGTCGTCGGAAACGGTGACGGTGAGCGGCGTCTCGCCGGTGCCCTGGGTGTTGTCGGCGGGATCGCAGGTGGGCGCGGATACCGAAATACGCACCCGCGCGGCATCGGCGCGGCGGCTGTTCTGCAGGGTCTCGGCGAAGATGTCCGCGAGGGTTGCGGCATAGATGCGGGTGACCCGCCTGACGGCGGTTTCGTGGATGCGGGCGCGGATCGTCCGGGTCATGGACGGACCTCCATGCAATTGCGGAAACGGAAACGCCCCGCCAGCCTGCCCAGGCCCCCGAGGCGGGGGCGACGGCGCGCTGGCGGGGCGTTTTGGCGGGGCCTGCGGTCGGCTATTGAACCCGGCGGAGGAACTCGGGGATCTCCAGCGGGTCCGGCGGCGCGTCGTGGCCATTGACCGCGCCGACACCATGCACGATCACGCGCGGCCCGCCGTCGGCGGTGGGAACCGCGTTCATCGCGTCGATGGCGTCGGCGATGGACGGCTCGGGCTGTCCGTCCCCCGTTCCGTCGCCGTTGGCGCCGGTGTCCGGGGCCGCGGTGGCCTCGTCCGGTTCGGGCGCGGAAGCGGCGGCGTCGTTGCCGGATTCCGGCCCGTCGCCCTCCGACGGTTCCGTTTCCGGCGCGGCTTCCGTCGCATGGCCGTTCCCGTCCGGCGCTGCCTCCACGGGTCCAGGCCCGGCGGCCGGTTCCGCGGGCTCCGCTTCGGCGGGGCGGCCGTCGCCGTTGGCGCGGGCGGCAAGCGCCTTGGCCCGGCGCGCCGCGACGTCCGGCGACTCGATGCTCTCGACGACCGAGGTCCTGCGCGGCGGATCGGCCGGCTTGTCCACCGTCCCGGCGGTGTCCGCGGCCGGCTCCGGCGCTTCCGCACCGTCCGCCCCGTCACCGATGCGTCCGGTGTCGAACGCCGCGAAGCCGGGCGGCGTCCAGGCCAGCGCCGCGGCGTGCATGCCGGCGCTCAGGCTCACCGGCCTGTC
>JAJDYL010000097.1 GCA_022825195.1 Alphaproteobacteria bacterium | reverse complement strand
GGTGACGCCGGTGACGATGACCGTGTCCACCCGCTGCGCGCGCAGATAGCCGGCGAGCCAGGTGCCGTGGAAGGCGCTGGCCCGCTTCTTGAGGATCACCTGCTCGCCGGGTTCCGGCGCCACGCGGTCGTCGATGGCGGTGGCTTCGGAGCCTTCCGAGAGGATTTCCGTCGGGATCTTCAGGTGCCAGAGGCCGGTATCCGGGTGGGGGCCGGTGGGATTGCGGTAGGCGGTGGAGGTGAAGACGACGGGAATCCGCTTCTCCCGCGCCGCCGCCAGCAGGGCCTGGTTGGCGGGGATGATCTCCTCCATGTTGTCGCAGGTGAAGGGATAGTCCGGCCGGGTCCAGGCATTGGCCATGTCGATCACCAGCAGCGCGGGCCGGGTGCCGTAGCCGACGCGGCGCTGGAAGCCGCGTTCCCGGTAGATCTCCGAATCCCCGGCGAAGATGGTTTCCAGGGCGGCTTTCACTTCAGGCGTGGTGACGGGCATCGAGCGTCTCTTCCTCCGGTCGGGCGGATTTGGTTCGGGACACAATAGGGCGCGTCATCCGCCCCGGTCAAAGACCGGGCCGCCTACAGGTCCTTCAGCGACTCCCGGTGGACCTGGGCGTTCCGGGCGTAGTGGGCGACCTGGCGGCGGAAGCCTTCGAGCGCTTCCGGGGCGAGGTCGCGCATCTTCTTGGCGGGCGTGCCGGCCCAGAGCTCGCCGGCCGGAATGCGCTTGCCGGGCGCGAGCAGGGAGCCGGCCGCGAGCATGGCGTCGCCCTCGACCGTGCAGCCGTCCAGCACCGTCGCGCTCATGCCGATGAAGGCGCGGTCCTCCAGCCGGCAGCCGTGGATCATGCAGCGGTGGCCGACCAGCACTCCGTCGCCGATCACGGTGTCGAAGGCCCCGCCCGTGACATGCACTACGGTCCCGTCCTGGATATTGGTGCCGGCGCCGATGCGGATGCTGCCGACATCGCCGCGCACCACGGCGTTGTACCAGACGCTGGAGCCGGCCCCGATCCGGACATCGCCGACCACCACGGCGCCGGGCGCGATGAAGACATCGTCCGCGATTTTCGGCCAGACGCCCCGATAGGGCAGAACCGCGCCCTTCACGGATACATCGCTTCCAGCTCGAGCCCCGTCGTTTCTTCCCAGCCCTGCATGGCGTTCATGTTCTGCACGGCCTGCCCGGAGGCGCCCTTGACGAGATTGTCGATGGCGGAGACCAGGATGGCGCGGCCGGGCGCGCGGTCGGCCGCCACGCCGATATCGCAGCGGTTGGTGCCGCGCACATGCCGGGTCGCGGGCGCGCCGGAGGGCAGCACATGCACGAAGGGCTCGTCCGCATAGCGCGCGCGCAGCCGGTCCCTGAGCCCGTCGGCCGTCTCGCCATTGGCGAGCTCGACATAGATGGTGGAGAGGATGCCCCGGTTCATCGGCGCCAGATGCGGCGTGAAGCTGACGGTGACGGGCGCGCCCGCCGCTTCGCCCAGGCCCTGCTCGATTTCCGGCGCATGGCGGTGCCTGCCGATGCCGTAGGCGTGGATGCCGTCCTGCACTTCCGCGAACAGGATGTCCTCGCGGAGCGACCGGCCGGCCCCGGTGACGCCGGACTTGGCGTCCACGACGATGTTGCGGGACTCGACCGCGCCCGCCTCGATGAGCGGCACCAGCGGCAGCTGCGCGCTTGTCGGGTAGCAGCCCGGATTGGCGACCAGCCGGGCGCGCGCAACCTCTGGACGCTTGATTTCGGTCAGGCCGTAAACGGCGCTCTTCTGCAGTTCGGGCGCCCGGTGGGCATGGCCGTACCACTCGGCATAGGTTTCGATGTCGGCGAGCCGGAAGTCCGCCGAGAGGTCCACGACCTTCAGGTGCGCCGGCAGGGACGCCACCGTCTCCTGCGTCGTGCCGTGCGGCAGGCAGCAGAACACGATGTCGTGGGCGCCGAAATCCACGTCCTCGATGCGCACCAGGTCCGGCAGGCCGAGCGCGGCCAGATGCGGGAACACCGCGCCGAAGGGCTCGCCCGCGCGCCGGTCGGCGGTCAGGGTGCGGATTTCTATGTGCGGATGGCGCGCCAGCAGGCGGATCAGTTCCGCGCCGGTATAGCCGCTCGCGCCCAGGATCGCCGCCCGGGCCCGGTTTCCGATCTGGGGCATGGGCGGGTCTCCCTCCCCTTGGGGCGCGGATCCCCGCGCCGGGCTAGCGTTTCGAGAACTGGAAGCTGCGCCGCGCCTTCGGCTTGCCGTATTTCTTGCGCTCGACCCGGCGCGCATCGCGGGTCAGGAACCCGCCCTGCTTCAGCGCCGGGCGCAGGCCCGGCTCGAAACAGGTGAGCGCCTTGGCGATGCCGTGGCGCACCGCGCCCGCCTGGCCCGACTGGCCGCCGCCGCGCACCGTGCAGATCACGTCATACTGGTTCGTGCGGTTGACCGCGCTGAAGGGCTGGGCGATCAGCATGCGGTGGGTCGGCCGCGGGAAATAGTCTTCGCCCTGCCGCCCGTTGACCGTCACCCGGCCGGCGCCGGGGCGGATCCAGACGCGCGCGATGGACTCCTTGCGCTTGCCGGTGGCGTAGGCGCGCCCGAAATTGTCGATCTGCGGCGCCGCCGGGGTTACCGGGACGGGCCGCTCCGGCGGCGCGTCGTCTCCGTCGAGGACCTGTTTCAGGTCGGCAAGCGTGCGGGTCTCCTCGGCCATGGCCTTCAGGCCCTCCTGGCGTTCTTGGGGTTCATGGCGGCGACATCGAGCGGCGCCGGCTTCTGGCCGGCATGGCGGTGCTCGGGGCCGGCATACACATGCAGCTTGGTGATGACCTGCCGGCCGAGCTTGGTCTTGGGCAGCATCCGCTCAACGGCCTTGACGACAAGCTGCTCCGGGCGCCGGGCGCGCTGCTCGCGGGCCGTCCGCGAACGCAGGCCGCCCGGATAGCCGGTGTGCCAGTTATAGACCTTGCCGTCTTCCTTCGCGCCGGTCAGCGCCACCTTGTCGGCATTGACGACCACCACATGGTCGCCGCAGTCGATATGCGGCGTGTACATCGCCTTGTGCTTGCCGCGCAGGCGCATGGCGACGATCGAGGCAAGCCGCCCGAGCACCAGCCCGTCGGCATCGACCAGCCACCAATTCCGCTCGACCTCGGCCGGCTTGGCGGAGTATGTGTTCATCTGTCCCTCTTCACTGGAGCGAGACGGCGGCGCAACATAACGGGCTTGCAGCGCCTGTCAACGCGGCGCGGCCTTTTTGCAGCGCGGGAGACCGAACCGATGAGCGAACCGATCCTGCTGCGCGGCGACGCGGAGGGCGTCGCCACGCTGACGCTCAACCGGCCGGAGCGGCGCAACGCGCTCTCCCGCCCGATGATCGCGGCGCTCTCCGGCGCGCTGGACGCCATCGGGCAGGACCGCTCGGTGCGCGCCGTGGTGATCGCCGGCAACGGCCCCGGCTATTGCGCCGGCCACGACCTGAAGGAAATCCGCGCCACGCCGGACCGCGCCTTCTACGACACGCTGTTCGCCGAGTGCAGCGCACTGATGACGCGCATCGTGCGCCAGCCCCAGCCGGTGATTGCGTGCGTCCACGGCATCGCGACCGCGGCCGGCTGCCAGCTCGTCGCGAGCTGCGATCTTGCCGTCGCCAGCGAGGAAGCGCGGTTCGCCACGCCCGGCGTCAATATCGGCCTGTTCTGCTCGACGCCGATGGTGGCGCTCTCGCGCACCGTCTCGCGCAAGCACGCCATGGAGATGCTGCTGACCGGCGACCTGATGGACGCGGAGACGGCGCTGCGCTTCGGCCTCGTCAACCGGGTCGTGCCGGCGGCCGCGCTCGAAGCCGAGACGCAGGCGCTTGCGGCGAAGATCGCCGGCAAGTCCGGCGCCGTGGTGAAGATCGGCAAGGAAGCCTTCTACCGCCAGCTCGAAATGGGGCTGGACGAGGCATACGACTACACCAGCGGCGTCATCGCGGCGAACATGGAGATGCGCGACGCCGAAGAGGGCGTCGACGCCTTCATCGCCAAGCGCGAACCCGTCTGGCAGCACCGCTGAGGGCGCGGAGGCCGGCGCTAATAGGTCGCGCGGCCGCCGGAGACGTCGAAGACGGCGCCGGTCTGGAAGCTGCATTCCGACGAGCAGAGCCAGGCGATGATGTTGGCGACCTCCTCCACGGTGCCGAAGCGGCCCATCGGGATCTTGGAGCGCATCATCTCGATGTGCGCTTCGGTGATCTGCTTGAAGATGTCCGTCTCGACCGCCGCCGGGGCGACGCAATTGACCAGCACGCCGGTGCCCACCGTCTCCTTGCCGAGCGATTTGGTGAGCCCGATGACGGCCGCCTTGGCCGCGCTGTAGGCCGAGGCGTTGGGGTTGCCCTCCTTGCCGGCGATCGAGGCCGTGTTGACGATGCGCCCGTAGCCCCGCGCGATCATGCCCGGCACCGCCGCCCGGCAGCCGTGGAACACCCCGTCGACGTCGAGGGCCATGACGGCGCGCCAGTCCTCCAGCGGATATTCCCAGGTCGTCTTGTTGGGCCCGGCGATGCCGGCATTGTTGCAGAGGATCGAGACCGGGCCGAGCCGGGCTTCGGTCGCCGCCAGCGCCGCCTCGACGGCGGCGTAGTCGGTCACATCGACGGCGAAGGAGGCCGCCCGCCCGCCCAGTCCGGCCGCGGCCGCCTCGCCCGCCGCCGCATCCCTGTCCCAGACGGCGACCGCCGCGCCGTCGCCATGGAGCCGGCGGGCAATGGCAAGGCCGATGCCGCGCGCCCCGCCCGTCACCACGGCCACCTGGTTCGTGAAGTCGTATCGCGCCGTCATGGCTTCTCCTGCCTTTTCCTCGTCCCGGCTTCCGGGATAGCGTAATGCCCAAGCCTGCAACACACGGAGCCGCTATGGCGAGCCTGAAAGAAATGGCCGGCCACCGGGACGTCAAGCTCGGAGCCTGCATCATGGAGTTCGAAAGCCCCGGCATCGGCCATATCTACCGGGCGGCGGGGGCGGATTTCGTCTTCGTCGATTGCGAGCACAGCGGCATCGGCATCGAGGGCCTCAAGCGCATCCTGCGCTATCTGGAAGCCGCCGGCATGCCCCATTTCGTGCGCCGCGCGGGCAAGACCTATCCCGACATCGCGACCGCGCTCGACGCCGGCGCCGAGGGGCTGCTGCTGCCGATGGCCGGGTCCGCCGAAGAGGTCCGGGAGCTTGCGGGCTACATGAAATATCCCCCGGACGGCGTGCGCGGCGTGGCGCTCGGCATCGCGCACGACCGCTATGCCGCCGGCCGGCCCGCGGACGCGCTCGCCGCCGCCAACGACCGCACCGTCTGCATCCCGCTGATCGAGACGGCCGAAGGCGTGGCGAATGTCGAGGCCATCGCCGCCCTGCCGCAAGTGGACCTGCTCTGGATCGGCCATTTCGACCTGAGCTGCAGCCTGGGCGTGCCGGGCGCCTTCGACCATCCCGACTTCATCGCCGCCCACCGGCGGATCGTCGATGCCGCCCATGGGGCGGGCAAGGGCATCGGGCGGCTGGTCGGCTCGCCCGAGGAAGGCCGGCGCCTGATCGACGACGGCGTCGATTTCATCTGCTACGGCACCGATGCCAGCCTGCTGATCCAGGCGGCGAAGGCCGGTTTTGCAACCATGCGCGGCTGACCCGCCTGGCGCCGGAAAGCGGCAATTGAGCGCAGGCTGCCGTTCCCGGCCGGAAGCGGCCCGGTCCGGGTCGGGACATTCGGCGGCCGTCCCCATGACGGAGTCGCGCCCCGGCCTATGCCCTTAAGGCATGGATTTTCCCCCCGACTGCATTTTCTTTTCCGTTTCTTGTCCTTTATCCAATCGGATTTGCTGCGTGCCATATCGGGATGTCGGCAACGACCCATGTCCTCATCCTGCGGTCCGGCACGCGGGAACGAAGCCGATCGGCGCAACAATCGATGCCCTGTTTTCCTCGATCTTCGCCTTTCCGGGTTCCGCGCTGAGCGGCCATCATGTTCGAGAAGCGCAGCGACCTCGTACGCTTTCTTGCCGTTGTCGATGCGGGAAGGATCGCCGCTGCGGCCGACCGGCTCGCCATAACCCAGCCGGCGCTGACCCGGGTCATCGCCCGGCTGGAACGCCAGTTCGGAGGCCGGCTGTTCGAGCGGCTGCCGCATGGCGTGCGCATGACCGCGCTGGGCAACACCGTCGCCCTGCTCGCGCGGCGCATCCTGCGCGAGGTCGAAGCCGCCGAGGAAGCCCTGGAGGCGGCCCGGTCCGGGCGGACCGGCAGCTTCCGCATCACCGCCAGCCCGACATGGGGGGAGACGATCCTGCCCGAGGTCCTCGCCCGGTTTCACCGGGACTGCCCGGGAATCGAGATCAGGCTCGAAACCGCCAGCCGCGCCGAAGGGCTCCGGCTCCTGTCCGACGGCCAGACCGATCTCCATTGCGGCGGCGCCGATGCCGGCGAGTTCCTGGACGCATCGCTGAGGCGGGAGCGGTTCCTCGACGTGACCGCCGGCATCGTCGCCTGGCGCGGCCATCCGCTCCTGTCCCGGACTGTCACCGACGAAGACCTTGCCCGTTGCCCCTGGGCCTGGTTCTCCCAGGAGCCCCCGCTCGCCGACCTGCACGACCGGCTCTACGCGGCCACGAACATCCGGGCGAAGATCGTGCTGCAAACGGGCAGCGCCGGCCTTTCCGTCATGAAACAGACGCCCTACCTCGCCCTGCTGCCCCTCTCCTGCCTCGACCGGCTTCCGGGACGGTTCCTGCGGCCGCTGCCTGTCGAACTGGGCCTCTGCCGCTACCGGTCCGGCTATGTCGTGCGGCGCTCGGCCGAGGAGCTGCCGCCGTTCCGCCGGCTGGTGCAGGTCGTGCGCGAGACGGCCCTCGGACGAAGCGTGTAAGGAGTCCCGCCCCGGAGTAGCGCGCCCGGCCGGCCGCAGGGTGACGGCCCCGGGATCCGTTGCTACCTTTCGCGCGCCACAGCCGGGCCGCTTCGACGGGACGGCAAGGGACGAGCGGGCGCGAATTCGTCGCGGCCGCCGGGAATTTACGCGCGACGCGCCGGCAACGACGCTGGGCGGCAGACCGACAAGAGCGAAGACGCATGGAAAACGCTGGAGCCCGCTGGCGGCTCGGAATCGATATCGGGGGCACCTTTACCGACATCGTGTGCCTCGACGGGGACGGCCGGCTGCTGACCCGCAAGGTCTCCTCCTCCGTGGACAATTACGCCCGCGCCATCGTCGAGGCGCTGGCCGGGCTGATCGCGGAAGGAGCGTTTGCGGGCGAAGACATCGCCGAGCTGCGCCACGGCACCACCGTGGCGTCCAACGCCATCCTCGAAGGCAAGGGCGCGAAAACCGGGCTGATCGCCACGGAGGGGTTCCGCGACATCCTGGAGATACGCAACCTCCGCATGCCGCGCCTCTACGACATCGCCTGGCAGAAGCCGCCGCCGCTGGTGCCGCGCTATCTGCGCCGCACGGTCGCGGAGCGCATGACGCATGAGGGCAAGGTGCAGAGGCCGCTCGACCCGGCGGATGCGGAAGCGGCGGTCCGGCGCCTGCTCGACGAGGGCGTCGAGGCCATCGCCGTGGCGCTGCTGCACAGCTACGCCAATCCCGCGCATGAGGACATCGTCGCCGAAATCGTCGAGCGCCTGGCGCCGGACGTCGAGATCAGCATCAGCCACCGCGTCCTGCCCGAGGCGAAGGAATATGAGCGCACCTCCACGACGGTGGTAAATGCGTGCCTCAAGCCGGTGGTTTCGCGCTACCTCGCGGGTCTGGAAGAGGGCTTCGCCGATATCGGCGCCGGCGCGCCGCTGCTGCTGATGCAGTCGAGCGGCGGGCTCATGCCGTCCCAGGCGGCGCGCAGCCTTCCCATGCACATCGTCGAGTCGGGGCCGGCTGGCGGGGTGATCGGGGCGCAGGCGCTGGCCCGGGCCGCCGGGCTCGACAATGTCCTGACCTTCGACATGGGCGGCACCACCGCCAAGGCGTCCATCGTCGAGCGCGGCGATGTTTCCCGCGCGCTCGAATTCAGCGTCGGCGCCGGGGTGATCGCCGGCTCGCGGCTGATGACCGGCGCCGGCTATGTGGTCAAGACGCCGGCTATCGACCTCGCGGAAGTCGGCGCCGGGGGCGGCTCGCTGCTTCGCCTGGACGCCGGCGGCGCCCTGCAGGTCGGGCCCGAGAGCGCCGGCGCCGATCCCGGACCCGTCTGCTACGGCGCGGGCGGGACGGAGCCGACCCTCACCGACGCGAACCTGCTGCTCGGATACCTCAACCCCGGCCATCTCGTCGGCGGCGCGCTCAAGCTCGACTTCGAGGCGGCGCGGGAGGCCTTCGAGCGCCGCGTCGCGCAGCCGATGGGCCTCGCGCCGGAAGATGCGGCGCTGGGCGCCCACCGCATTGCCGCTTCGAACATGATCCGCGCCATCCGCGCCGTGTCCTCGGAGCGCGGGCGCGACCCGCGCGACTATGCGCTGTTCGCCTTCGGCGGCAACGGGCCGCTCTTCGCAGCCGGCATGGCGCGCGAACTCGCCATCCAGCGGGTGCTGGTGCCGCCCTCGCCCGGACTGTTCTCGTCCTTCGGGCTGCTCCATGCCGAGGTGGAGCACCATTATTCCCACGCGCACCGGCGCATCCTGCGCGGCGCCGACCCGGCGGCGCTCGAAAGCGCATGGGCCGCGCTGGAGGAGGAGGCGAACGCGCAGCTCGAGGCCGACGGCATCCCGCCCGACCGGCGGACGCTCGCCCGCAGCGCGCAGCTCCACTATCACGGCCAGATCTTCGAGCTCCAGGTCATGGCGCCGCCGGGCCGGGTGGACAGGGAGTGGATCGCCGCGCTGGAAGAGGCTTTCGGCGTGGAGCACGAGCGCACTTACGGCCACCGGGCCGGGCCGGAGGAGCCGGTGGAACTGATGACCGTGCAGGTCGTCGGGCGCGGTCTCTCCCGGGACCGGACGCCGCCGCCGCCGCCCCCCGTCGCCTCGGGCGGGGCCGGCAGCCGCCGGGCATGGTTCGGCCGCGAGCAAGGATGGCGGGAGGCGGCGGTGCTGGCGCGCGGCGACCTCGGGCCGGACGCCATTCCGGGCCCGGTCATCGTCGAGGAATATGACGCCACCTGCCTCGTCCCGCCGGGAGATGCCGCCCGGCTGGACGATGACGGCAATATCGTCATCGAAATCAGCTGACGGAGGTTCCGCCGATGGCCCGCATCGCCTATGCCAGCCGGGAAGATCTGCCGCCCGCCCTGCATCCGCTTGTCGAGGACGCCGCGTCCTACGGGCCGTTCGCCAGCCTGGTCGGCGCGCTCGGCCGGCGCCCGCCCATCCTGGAGCACGCATTCGGCATGCTGACCGCGCTCCGCCGGGAAGCCGTGCTGCCGCGCCGCTATCTGGAGCTGGCGCTGGTGGCGGTCTCGCAACGCAATGCCTGCGACTATTGCGTGGCCCATCACGGGCCCATGCTGTCCGTTGAGGGAATGAGCCCCGCCGGCGTCGCCAGCCTGCTGGACGACCCGGACAACCACCCGGAGCTCGACGATGTCGACCGCCTGGTCGTGGAATTCGCGGTGCAGGTGAACGACCGGGCCGGGCGGATGCGCGACGGGATATTCGAGCGGCTGAAAGCGCATTTCAGCGAGGAGCAGATCGTCGAGCTGACCTGGCGGATCGCGCTGTGCGGGGCGTTCAACCGGTTCAACGACGCCTTGCAGCTGGACCTGGAGCCGGAAGCCCGGGCGGTTCCCGACGCTGCATGAAGAGGGCGCGGCGCATTCCTGCGCCGCGCCCCCGGAATGCGCGGCCGGCCAGGGACCCGGCCGCTGCCCTTTCAGGCTTCAGTTGGCTTTCGGCTTGCAGGGGTTGCAAGCGCCGCAGGCGGGCTGGCACGGGCTGCACGCGCCGCAGGCCGGTTTGCAGGGGCTGCAAACGCATTCCGGACTGCAGGGGTTGCACGCGCAGGCGGCGGGCTTGCAGGCGGCATAGGCCGTGCCGGCAAGGCTGGCTGCGCCGACGCCGCCGATCGCCATGCCGACGCCGATGACCGCCGTGGAGAGAAGGCGGGCCTTGTAGGATTTCATGACTGTTCTCCCGTTTACCGATTTTCCCGATAATGCGTCAGGCGATTCGAAAACCGCCTTTCCTCGATGCTAACCGATATGTCGGCTCGACAAACGGACATTGTCGGTCACAACTGCGTGAGAAGCGTTTTTTCGGCGCCTGCCGAAGAGCATTCTTCGCGGCAGGCCGGAGTGTAGGGATGCGCATTGCCTTTGCAGGAATCCTGGTTCTGGCGGCCTCCGGCGCTGCGGTCGCCGAAGTGCCGCAAACGGTGCCGGTGCCGGCGGGCTCCTTCGTCGCCGGCTCGGACGGTGCGGAGCGCGAGGCCGCCTACCGCCTGGACGAAGCCGCTTACGGCCACTCGGTCACCCGCAGGCAGGGCTGGTACGACGGCGAGCGAAAGCGCGGCGCCCTGTCCCTGCCCGGCTTCCGGATCGCCCGCACACCCGTGACCAATGCGCAATATGCGGCCTTCATCGCCGAAACCGGCCGCCGGGCGCCCGATGTCGATGCCGGGACCTGGAAGGGCTACGGCCTGATCCACCCCTATGCGCGCACCCGCCGGCATGCCTGGGCGGGCGGGCGGCCGCCCGAGGGGCGGGAGGCGCATCCCGTCGTGCTGGTCTCCCACGAGGATGCGCGGGCCTACACGGCGTGGCTTTCGGCGCGCACGGGGCGCGTCTGGCGGCTGCCGACCGAGCCGGAATGGGAGAAGGCGGCGCGCGGCGCGGACGGGCGGCGGTTCCCCTGGGGCGACGAATTCGCGCCGGAGCGGCTCAACAGCCATGACGGCGGGCCGTTCGACACGCTGCCGGTCGGGCAGTTTCCCGCCGGCGCCTCGCCTTTCGGACTGCTGGACGCGGCCGGGCAGGTGTTCGAATGGACTGCGACCGCCGCCCGGTCCGGGCGCTATCTGGTCAAGGGCGGATCGTGGGACGACAGCGGCTGCGGCGTCTGCCGCCCGGCCGCGCGCCACAGCCGTCCGGCCGGGCTGAAGCATATCCTGGTGGGCTTCCGCCCGCTGGTGGAAGGGCTGGACCCCGTCAGCGGCCCCTGAACGGGCGGGGCGGGCGCTTCTCCTTGAAGGCGAGCGCCGCCTCGTGGAAATCCTCGGTCAGATAGAGCCGTTCCGGCTGCGCGGCGGCGGAGAGTTCGGAACGCACCCGCACGATCTCGCGCCGGCGCGCCCGCACGGTCGAACGCACGCTGAGCGGCGGGTTGGCATTCAGTGTCTCCGCGAGCTCGCGGGCGGTTTCGAGATGGGCGCCGGCGGGGGCGAGCCGGTTGATGACGCCGGCCGCGGCCGCCTCTTCCGCCGTGAACCACCGGCCGGTCAGCGCCACCTCGTCGCCGAAGGCGCCCGCGCCGCGCAGCCGCATCAGCCCCCAATAGACCGAGCCGCCGAGGCCGCGCGAGGTCTCGGTGATCTGGAAGCGCGTGCCCGCCCCGGCCACGAGCAGGTCGCAATCGAGCGCGATGCCGACCGCGAGCCCCATGACATAGCCGTGCACGGCGGCGACCACCGGCTTCCAGTTGACGGCATGGGTGAAAAGCCGCCCGGAATCCGCCCCGCGCCCCTGCGGACCGCCGAACCGCTCCAGCTCCTCGCGCGGGCGCAGCTGGCGGCGCAGCACGTCCGCCCCGGTGGAGAACGCGCGTCCCGCCCCGTGCAGGATCGCGACATTGGCGTCCGGGTCCGTATCGAAGCGGGCCAGCGCCTCCGACAGCGCCTCCACCGCCGCATCGTCGAAGGCATTCAGTTTCTCGGGCCGGTTGAGCGTGATCGTCACGATCGCGCCGTCGCGTTCATAGAGGGCCGTTTCGCGGGTCATGGGGTCCGCCTTGCAGGAATTCCGGATCGGGCCGGCGAGAATAGCGGGCGCCGCGAGACCGGCGCAAACCGGAGCGGGGATTACTGCCGGCGGTTGCCCGGAAGCCCGAATTCTCCCAAATCCATGACGGTGAGGAGATGTTTGTCATGCTGTCGCTCAGGCTTCCTGAAGATATTGAAACACGGTTGGAGCGGCTTGCCAGGGAGACGGGACGCACGAAAAGCCATTTCGCCCGCGCCGCCATAGTCGAGAAAATCGAGGATATGGAAGATATGTATCTGGCGGAAAAGGTTCTGGATCGAGTTCGAGACGGACGAGAACGCGCCCTGACTTCGGAAGAAATGTGGCGTGGCATGGACGATTGAGTATGCAGGGAGCGTCCGGAGGTCCGTTCGCAGACTGGATACGCAAACCCAGCATCGCTTGAGACGCTATCTGGAGGAACGTCTGGCCGGCGCCGAAGACCCGCGCCATGCCGGCGCGCCGCTTCGGGAGTCCCGGTATCGCTATCTCTGGTGTTCCGGGTCGGGGACTATCGGATCATTACGGAAATAGACGAACCGGGCCGGCGCATTCTGGTTCTGAGGATCGCGCACCGGCGAAGCGTTTACCGATAACCTGGGGTCGCGTCGTTGGACGGTCGCCGGCCGAGAATGGCGCCCGGGGAGATAGCCTCTTGCCCGACGCTACATGAGCCCCCGCATCAGCGCCTTGCCCTTCAGCCTCTCCATGTCCAGCACATGCGCGGCCATGGTTTCGGCCCGCGCCTCGCCGAGCGCGGGCGCGGCGTTGGCGTGGAACTTCTCGACGATCTCGGCATTGGCGAGCGCCCGGTCGCCGGCGCCGCGATTGACCGGCTCATGGTGCGAGAGCCTCTCCCCGGACCGGGTCTCGACCTCGAGGCCGGCGGAGAAATAGCGCGGGAAGAGCGAGTCCGGGTCGGGCCGGCAGTCGACGCGGGCCGCCAGCGCCAGCACTTGCGGGTCCCGCAGCGCCTCCGGCTCCAGTTCGGCAAGGCCGAGCCTTCCGAGCGCCAGCCCGCAGGCCGCGGCCCAGGGCGCGCTGAAGCGGGCCGCATAGTCTTCCGGCGGGCTTCGCTTCAGCGCTTCCGGCTCCATCAGCGCCGCGATCAGGTCCTCGTGCACCAGCACCGTGACGCGGGCGATGTCGTCCGGCCGGAGCCCGTGTTCCCGGCGCAGCGCGATGGCGCTGTCGACGATCGCATGGGTGTAGTGGCAGGTCGGGAAGGGTTTCACGGCGGACTCGAGCAACTCCCAGCGCTCGCCGAGGCCGTCCGCGAGCAGCGGGAAATCCACCGCGTCGGCTTCCTCTCCCATCAGCATGCGGAAGAGGCCGAAGCGTCCCTCATAGGGCCGCTCGCAGCCCTTGAAGCCGGCGCCGGCGAGGCCCGCGGCGGTAATGCCGGCCTCTGCCGCCCAGCCGGGATGGAGGCGCTTGTTCCAGGCCCCGTCCGACCAGAACTCCCGGCTCGCGGCGGCGGTCGAGACACATATGCCCTGCGCCGAGGCGAGCGCCGGCGCATCGAGGCCCATCAGCCGCCCGGCGGCCAGCGCCGAGGAGAAATGTCCGGCGATGCCGGTGGCATGAAAGCCGCGCCGGTGGAAGCCGTAATCGGCGGCCAGGCCGATCCGGGCAGCGCATTCCATCGCGGCGATATAGGCCGTCAGAATCTCGGCGCCGGGCGCATCGCGTTCTTCCCCCAGCGCCAGCGCCGCCGGCAGGGAAACCGCCGTGCAATGCACCACCGCGCCCGGATGGGTGTCGTCGAAATCGAGGCCGTGGACGAGCGCGGCGTTGAGCGCCGCCGCATCGCGGAGGGAGAGCCGCGCGCCCATCGCCACCACGCCGGACGCGCCCTCGCCGCCTGCCGCCCGGAAGCCCTCCAGCATGACCCGCGCGAACTCCTGCCGGCTGGAGGCCGCCGCCACGCCGAGCGCATCCAGAATCAGGTGCCGCGCCCGGTCCCGGACCGCCGCCGGCACCGCCGCCGCCCGCAGGTCCGCGGCGAACGCCGCCAGCCGCTCCGCCGGGTTGTCCGCGCCGGCGCCCTCGTTCCAACCCGGGCGGACCACGCCCTAACCTTCCGAGGCCTTGCCGTTCGCGGCCGCGAGCAGGGCCTCCGGGTCGGACACGCCATAGTCCCGGCGCGCGCCTTCCGGGGTGACATAGCCGTCCACAAGGTCCTCGCCGAGCCTGGCCGGGTCGCGCTCCGCCGGCGGGCCGTAGCCGCCCGACCCCGGCACGTCGAAGACGACGAGCGCGCCCGCCGGGGCGTCGAACGAGCCCTTGCTGTTCAGCACCCGCTCGGCGCCGTGGGCGTCGACGACCGAGATGCGCGCCGGCGCGCCGGCCGCCCCGCCCTCGATGCCGAACGGCGCCGACTTGGTGCGCTCGCAGCAAACGGTCGCGCGCGAGTCGCGCTCCAGGATGCGCCAAGTCCGGCGCGCGCCGAGCCCGCCCCGCCAGCGCCCCGCGCCGCCGGAATCGGGCAGCAGCTCGTAGGACTCCACCCGCACCGGGAAGCTCATCTCGATGACTTCCACCGGCGTGTTCATGGTGTTGGAAATGCCGCTTGCGACCGCGCTGATGCCGTCCCGGTCGGGCCGCGCGCCGAAGCCGCCCTTGACCGTCTCGTAGCTGACATAGTGCTCGTCCGTCCGGTAGTCCGTGCCGCCGAGCGTCAGCACGGCCGAAGTGCCCTGCGAGCAGGCCATCACCCGGTCCGGGATGATCGCCGCGAGCGCGCCGAACACCATGTCGCAGATCCGGTGGGACATCTCATGGTTGGCATAGACGACCGGGGCCGGATATTGCGCGTTCACCACGGAGCCCTCCGGCGCGAGCACCCTTACCGCCCGCCACGCCCCGGAGTTGGGCGGCACCACGCCCGCCGAATCGACCGCCATCTTCAATCCGGCGAACACGCCCGAGGAGGTGACCGAGAGCGGCGCGTTCATCGGGCCGGCGACCTGCGGGTCGGAGCCCTCGAAATCCACCGTCACCCCGTCGCCCCGCTTGATGACGCGCATCCGGATGTCGAAGGTCTCGTCCCGGTTGGAGCCCTCGGCGACGATCCCGTCGCCGTCGCAGAAGTCCTCGAACGAGCCCTCCCCGTCCGGGATGTCGCGGAGCAGGCCGCGCATCATCGCCTCGGAATAGTCCATCACCTCCTGCATGATGCGCTTGAGGTTGTCCGCCCCGTATTTGCCGGCGAGCGCGACGAGCCGTTCGCAGGCCCGGCGGTTGGCCGCGATCTGGGCGCGCAGGTCGCCCCGGCGCTCGGCCGGCGTGCGCACATTGGCGAAGATCATGTCCTCGACATCGCGGTTGACGGCCCCGTCCCGGTGGATGCGCACCGGCGGCAGGCGCAGCCCCTCGCCATAGACGTCCGTCACCGCGCCGTAGCTGCCGGGCGTGGCGCTGCCGATGTCCGGCCAGTGGGCGCGCACGCAGCAGAAGCCGAGCAGCCTGCCGTCCACGAAGGCGGGCGAGACGACATTCACGTCCGGCAGGTGCGAGCCGCCGAAATAGGGGTCGTTGTGGACGAACACGTCGCCGGGCCCGATATCGTCCCAGGCGCGCACCACCGCGCGCACGGCGTCCGGCATCGAGCCCAGGTGGATCGGCAGGTCGGGGCCCTGGGCCACCATGTTGCCCCGGTCGTCGAAGACGCCGCAGGAATAGTCGCCCGCCACCTTGAGGATGGGCGAGTAGGCGGTCTTGGCGAGCACCACCTTCATTTCCTCGGCGACGGCGTAGAGGCTGTTCTTGACCACCTCGAAGGTGGCCGCGTCGGTCTTCACCACGGACGGATGGGCGGCCATGTCACGCACTCCTCGTCATCAGGATGAATCCGCGCCCGTCGCGCCGGGCCCGCCAGCCGGGCGGCACGGCGATGGTGCAGTCCATCTCCTCCACGATAAACGGGCCCGGACGGCCCTCCGCCCCGGCGGGAAGCCCGCCGCGGGCGAGAACGGGGCAGCGCACCCGCTCGCCGAACACCACCTCGCGCTCGTGCTCTCCGGCGGGCGCGGCGGCCTCTCTGACATCCGCATGGAACTCGACACCCGGCAGCCGGCCCGTCGCCGTGACGCGGATATTCACCATCTGTACCGCCTCGTCGGGGTTCTTGTGGCCGTAGGTGCGCAGATGCCGGTCGTGGAACCCGCCTGCAAGGGCGTCCAGCGCCGCGCGCGTCACGGCGCCGTCCCCGAGCGGCACGGTGAGTTCGTAGGCCTGCCTCGTGTAGCGGCAGTCGGCCGAGCGCTCGATGGACCGGTCCGATTCCGGCAGCCCTGACTTGTGCAGCATGGTCCGGGCCGCGGCTTCCAGTTCGTCGAGCCGCCGGTTCAGCGCGTCCAGGTCCGCTTCGTCGATCCGGGCGTAGAAGGTATGCGAGTAGTCGCGGCGGAGATCAGTGGCGACGAGCCCGAGCGCCGAGAACCCGCCCGGTATCGGCGGCACGATCACTTCCTCTATGCCGAGCTCCTCGGCAAGCGCCGCCGCGTGGACCGGCCCCGCGCCCCCGAAGGCGGCGAGCGAGAATTCGCGCGCATCGTGGCCGCGCTCCACCGACACGATCCGCAGCGCCTCCGCCATGCTGTTGTTGACGACCCGGACGATGCCGGCCGCGGCTTCGGCCGCATCCAGGCCCAGCGGGTCCGCAATATGCTCGCGGATCGCCGCTTCCGAGGCCGAAGCGTCGATGGGCAGCCGCCCGCCGAGCAGGTGCGTGCGGCTCAGATAACCCAGCACGACATTGGCGTCCGTCACGGTCGGCAGCGTGCCGCCTTGCCCGTAGCAGGCCGGCCCCGGCTCCGCGCCCGCGCTCTGCGGGCCGACCCGGAGCGCGCCGCCGGGGTCGAGCCAGGCGATGCTGCCGCCGCCCGCGCTCACTTCCGCCAGGTCGATGACCGGCACCCGGATGGGGTGGCCGGTGCCGTGGAGCCAGCGCCCGACATTGCCCTCGCCGCCGACCTCGTATTCGGAGGTGGTCTCGATGCGGCCGTCCTCGATCAGGCTCGCCTTGGCGGTGGTGCCGCCCATGTCGAAGGAGATGAGGTTGGCGCGGCCGAGCTGCCGGCCCATGCGCTGCGCGGCGATCACCCCGGCGGCGGGACCGGATTCGACCGCCGCCGCCGGCATCCCGATCGCCTCGGGCACATCGAAGACCCCGCCGTTGGAGCCCATGACATAGAGCGAAGGCAGGCGGAGTTCGCCCAGCGCGGCTTCGAGGCGGTCCAGATAGGAGGCCAGCACCGGCCCGACATAGGCGCAGACGGCCGTGGTGCTGGTGCGCTCGAACTCGCGGATTTCCGGCAGCACCTCGCTGGAGAGGAACACCGGAACGCCGGGCAGGGCGGCCCGGAGCCGTTCGCCGACCCGGCGCTCATGCGCGTCGTTCAGGAAGGAGAACATGAGGCAGACCGCGACCGCATCCACGCCGAGGCCCCGGACCCGGTCCACGACCGCGTCCAGCCCGGCCTCGTCGAGCGGGGCGACGACCTCGCCCTGGGCGTCGATCCGCTCGGCCACCTCGAACCGCTGGCGGCGCGGCACCAGCACCGCCGGGGCGTTCTGGAACAGGTCGTAGAGGTCCGCGCGGGCCGAGCGGCGGAGTTCGAGCACATCGCGGAAGCCTTCCGTCGTGACCAGCGCGACATTGGCGCCCTTGCCCTCCAGCAGCGCGTTGGTGACGACCGTGGTGGCATGGGAGACGAGGGAGACCGAACCGGGCTCGATGCCGTAATCGCGCATTGCGGTCCGGATGCCGTCGACGACCGCGGCGCCGAAATCGCGCGGCGTGGTCGGGACCTTGGCGATGCCCGAGCGCCCGCTTTCCTCCTCCAGCACCGCGACATCGGTGAACGTCCCGCCGATATCGACCCCGATACGCCAGCCCATTGCGCTGCCCCTCCCGGCTCCTGCCCCTTGCGGGCGAGCTTACCCTAACACCGCCGGACGCGCGAAAGGGCGCGTGCGGCGGGCCGGCGACCGCTTGATGGGGCGGCCGGGCGGCGTCATGCTTGGCCGAAATCCGCCCGAAGCGGGACGTTCGCGATGCTGAGACCGGAAGACAATGAACTGCTGTGCCGGACCGGCCCCGGCACGCCGATGGGCGAACTGTTCCGCCGGTTCTGGCTGCCGGCGCTCGTGCCGGAGGAATTGCCGGGGCCCGACTGCGACCCGGTGCGGCTCAGGCTGCTGGGCGAGGACCTGGTGGCCTTCCGGGACACGGGAGGCCGGATCGGCATACTCGACGAGAAGTGCCCCCACCGGCGCGCCTCGCTCTATTTCGGGCGCAACGAGGAATGCGGCCTGCGCTGCGTCTATCACGGCTGGAAATTCGACGTGGACGGCAATTGCGTCGAGATGCCGAACGAGCCGCCCGAGACCGACTACAGGGGCAAGGTGCGCATGAAGGCCTATCCGGCCGCCGAGTGGGGCGGCTGGATCTGGGTCTATATGGGGCCGAAGGACAGGCAGCCGCCCTTGCCCGAATTCGAATGGGCGATGCTGGCGCCGGAGCATCGCTGGCAGAAGAAGTGGCACCTGCGCGCCAACTATTTCCAGGGCTTCGAGGGCGAGATCGACACCCGCCACACCACCTTCCTGCACCGCTTCGCCGACACCTCCGCCCTGTCGCCCGGCCTCGCCGCCGCACATGGCAACTGGCAGAAGGACGGCATGCCGTCGATCCACATCCGCCCGACGGATTACGGCTTCTATTACGGCTCGCAGCGCGGCGCCGCGGACGACGGGTTCAACTGGCGCATCACGCAGTGGATCCTGCCGAGCAACTCGATCATCCCGCACCCGGAATACCCGATCTCCTCGCGCGCCTACATTCCCATCGACGACGAGAACAGCTTCGTCTTCGGCACCTCCTACAACCCGGAAGCGCCGATGACGGAGGAGGACCGCGACTATCTGGAAACGGGCCTGGGCGCCGCCCCGCGCACCCTGCCGGGCGGCTTCACGCCCGAGGTCAACCGCGACAACGGCTACAGGCTCGACCGCGACTCGCAGCGGGCCGGCAACGCGACCGGGATTCCCGGCGTCAACAACCAGGACCGCGCCATCGTCGAGAGCATGGGGCCGATCGCGGACCGCGAGAACGAACATCTCGGCCCCTCGGACGCGGCGATCATCGCGGCCCGGCGCCGGCTGCTGGGCCTCGCCCGCGACCTGGCCGACGGCAAGGAGCCTCTCCTGCCGCACAATCCGGCGATGTTCGGCGTGCGCGCCATCGACATAACGACGCAGAACCCGGACCTCGACGCCGTGGTGGAACTCTACAGCGACAAGCTCCGCCTCCCGGCCGCCCGCCCATTCCCGTCCTGAGCCGCCTTCCCCGATATGCGGCCGGCGCCGCCGCTCCGGGTAAGGCCGCTGTTTCTTCCCGGATTCAACGGGTTATGAGAAAGTTGTCCAGAGTTATCTTTTTTTGTTCCCGAATAGCTTGACTTTCTGAGGAATGGTGTAGAATAGGCATGAGGGAAAGGCGGCTTCCGGGGCCGCCGTTCCGCTTTCTGCAGAAAGCAATGGCTGGGGGCCGCAAAACCCCCGGCGTGAGCGGACGGGAGGGGTGCGCCCTCTGCCCGGCCTGCACGCATGCGCGCGCGGGCAGTCGCGCGCGCGAAACCGGGACACCCCGTCCCGCCCTTTGCCCCCAAGGAGGCACGAATGACCGACACCGGCCCCCGGCCCCAACCGGCGGCGATGCTGCCGGAGCGCCCCGCCCCCGCCGCCTTGCGCGCACGGGCGCACACGCGCGCCGCCGCGAAAGGCGCGCGCGCATTATGCGCGGGAGAGGCACGCTCCTCCGGCAACGGGAGCGTCCGGAACCGCGAACCGAAAGGAAGCTGCGATGCCTTGCGAACGACCGTCGGACCAGCGCAAACGGCCGGGGCGGAGGCCGGCCCCATGACAAAACATGACATTCCATGACACTCCGGCAGGGGTCCCGCCCGCCGCCTCGCGCTCGCGGGCGCACGCGCGCCGCCGCGAGGCGCGCGCGCGCATTATGCGCGAGGGAGGCACGCTCATCCGGCAACCGGGCGTCCGGGACCAAGGGCGGAAAGGAAGCTGCAATGCCGTGCGAACGACCGCCGGACCGGCGCAAACGGCCGGGACGGAGGCCGGTCCCATGACAAAACATGACATTCCGTAACTGGCCAGGAGGGGGTTGACGGTGGAATCGAAAAATGAGTCAACCTTTGGATGCGTCGTTCCGAGCCGTTTGACCCGTTGAGAGTGTCGGGGTCCGAGCCTTCCGGTCAGAAGATTGCGCGTCTTGAGTTGGAGAA
>JAJDYL010000166.1 GCA_022825195.1 Alphaproteobacteria bacterium | reverse complement strand
CGGCCCCCGAGCCGGGGAGGCAAGCGATCCCGGCGCGGTGCGGCGTCGCCAGCTGCTGCTGTTCTCGGTCATCGCGGCGGCGGGGCTGTTCGCGGTGGCGCTCTGGATGGGCGCCGGCGGCGGCACGGCCCCCGCGCCCCGGAGCGGCATCGAGGCCGGCATCGTCGAGCCCGACATGGCCGAGAAGGTCTGGACAAGGCGCTCCGAGGCCCGGCTCGGCGGCATTGAGAGACGGCTCAACGACATGGAGCGGGAGGCCAGGGAACTCGAAGGCGAGAATGCCGAACTCCGGGCGAGGCTGGAGCAGGACGCCGACAATGCGCGGACGGTGATCGACAGGCAGGCCGCGACGATCGCCGATCTCGAACGCCGCTTGCAGGGCGGCAGCCCGCAGGCGGGCACGGCACCGGGCGAAGGCACTGCGGCAGGCGGGTATTTCAGCGTGCCGGCGGCAATGTCTCCGGCTGGCAATGGCGGTCAGATGCAATCGGCCGCGCCGGGGCTCATGATCGAGACCTTCGAGCTGGAGGACGGGTCGCAATCCTCGGCGGCGGGCTCGCGCAGCGGTCCCGAGCTGGTCGCCGATTCGGTGGCCAGGCCGGTCGGCGCCTGGCTGCCGGCCGGCGCCCATGCCTCGGCGATCGTGCTGGCCGGGGTCGACGCCTCGGCCGGCATCTCCTCCCAGGGCGATCCCCGCCCGGTGCTGATGCGCATCACCGGTCCCGCCTGGACCGCCGCCGAGGACGGCGTGGCGCTCAAGGTCGATGTCGACGGCTGCACGGTGACGGGCGCCGCCCATGGCGATCTCTCCTCCGAGAAGGTCTATGTGCGCTTCCGGACCATGACCTGCGCCGGGCCGCGTCCGGGCACGGTGGTCGAGACACCGGTGGCGGGCTTCGTCGCCGGGTCCGGCAAGACCGGGGTGCGGGGACCCGTGGTGAGCCGCGAGGGCGCGCTGGTCGAGAAGGCCTTCCTCGCCGGCATGGTCTCGGGCGTCGGCCAGGGCGTGAGCCAGGCGTTCCAGCCCCAGGCGGTGGCGACCGGCGCGGGCGGCGCCGCGGTCGCCAACACCGCGCTCGGCGATATCGGCCGCGCCGGCCTCGGGGCGGGCGCGTCGTCTGCCGGGCAGAAGGTGGCCGACTACATGATCCGCCGCGCCGAGCAGTACCAGCCGGTGATCCAGCTCCAGGCCGGAACGAAGGTGACGCTGGTGTTCCTCGAAGGCGCCCGCATCGACGGCCGCGCCGTCCGGACCGAATCCAGTCAGGGAGGAAAGTGAGATGACCGGAAGGACGAAATACGCGCCGCGCATGACGGCGATATCGGCCGCCGCGTTTGCCGCGCTGCTGCTGGCCGGCTGCTCCTCGGGGCATGTGGGCGAGGAGTGGCAGTGCCCGCTGGCGGCGGGCGGGTCCTGCGCCAGCGTCGCCGCCGCCGATCCCGCGGTGCCGAAGACGGATACCGCACCGGCAAGGACGTCCGGACAGCCGATCCGGCTGCTGCCCCGCGAGTGGAACGCGGACCTCGCGGACGCGACTGCTGCACCGGGGACTGCAATCCGCTCCTGCGAGACGGAGTGCGGTTTCGATCCCTTCGGATGGCTCGCGCGGCTGTTCGGGACGGAGGACGCCGAGAAGGCGGAAACCGCAACGCCGACCAACGCCACGGCCGGGTCGCCGCCGGCCGCCCCGAAACCGGAACCAGCAGCGGCAGCCCCTACGGATCATGAAATCGGCGCCGACGATCTCCGCACCGGCGAGACGGTGGCGCGCATCTGGATCGCGCCCTTCGTCGATGCGGACGGCATCTACCGCGAGGCCTCCCATGTCCGGGTCGTGCTGGAGCCGGCCGGCTGGAGGCTGAAGTGAGCCTGTCCCCCAATTCGGCGTTCGGACGCCTGCTCGAACTGTTCGAGGGCCCGGAGGCACCGGGGCCGTGGTCGCCGCCCGCCATGCCGGCCGCGCTGCATTCCCTGCTGCCCTGGCGCGCCTTCGACGAGTCGAGCGAGCTCTACGTCGACGCCGGCTCGGTCGGCTTCGTGCTGGAGCTGCCGCCCTTCGCCGGGATCGACGCCGAGACCCTGGGCGCGCTTGCCGGCACGCTGGCCGACGCCGCGCCCGAACGCTGCACGATCCAGGCGATCCAATGGGCAAGCCCAAGGTTCGGCGCCGCCTTCCGCGCCTGGGCCGAACCGCGAGTCGGAACGGAAGGCGCGCTCGCCCGGATGGGCCGGCGGCGCGCCGACCTGCTGGCCCCCGGCGGCTGGCGCCGGCTGCACGAAGGCGGGCCGCCCTTCACCCTCTCCGACTACCGGGTCTTCGTGACCGCATGCCTCGCCGGCGGGCCGGGCCCGGCTGCGGAGACCGCGCTCGGCGCCTTCCGTCGGGCGCTGGAGGGGACGCTCGCCTCCGCCGGCGCCGCGGCAAGGCGGCTGGAGCCGGACGGGCTGCTGTCGCTCGCCGCCGAACTGGTCATGCCCGATATCGCCGGCCGCCATGACGGCGCGACCGAACGCCCGGTCCGGCGCTGGGCGCCGCGCGATCCCCTGCACGAGCAATGCGTCGCCCCCGGACGCGCGCTCACCGTGACCCCGCGCGGCCTCGCCTTCCACGATGCCGAGGGCGAAGACGTGGCGGTGCGGGTGCTCTCGGCGCTCGCCTTCCCCGAAGTCTGGCCGGGCTGGCGCGGCAATGCGCTGATCGGCGACTTCCACCGCGACTTCCTCCAGCCCGGCTGCCCGGTGCTGACCTGCCTCACCGTGACCACCGGCGACGCCGCCTCGGGCGAGCGCGCCTTCCTCAAGGCGGCCAGGGCGACCCAGCAGGCCGGCACCGGCATCGCCCGCTACCTCCCCGGCCTGCCCGAGAAGGCGCGCGACTGGCAGACCGTCACCGAGCGCCTCAAGGACGGCGAACGGCTGGTCCGAGCCTGCTACATGGCGGCGGTCTATGCGCCGCTGGATGCCATCGACGAGGCCGAGCAGGCGGTCCGCGCCATCTATCACGGCCAGGGCTGGCGGGTCGGGGCCGAGCGCTACATGCAGCTGCCCTCCTGGCTCGCGTGTCTCCCGATGGCGTCCGCCGGCGGCCTCGACGCCGATCTCGAACGCATGGGCCGGATGAAGACCCTGTTGACCTCCAGCGCGGTCAACCTCGCGCCGCTCCACGGCGAGTGGCGCGGACAGCCGCAGAGCCCCGACAATCCGCCCGCCCTCTTCCTGATCGGCCGCCGGGGCCAGCCGGCCAGCTGGTCGCCCTTCGCCAACGAGGCCGGCAACTACAATGTCGCCGTCACCGGCAAGTCCGGCTCGGGCAAGTCGGTGCTGATGCAGGAACTGGTGACGGGCCTGGTCGGCGCCGGCGGCGAGGCCGTGGTGATCGACGACGGAAGGTCGTTCCAGCACACCGCCGAGGCGCTCGGCGGCGCCTTCATCGCCTTCGGCAAGGACCCGGCCTGCCTCAACCCCTTCGCCATGATCGATGCCGGGACGGCAGAGCATGACGGCGACTACCGCGAGGAGTGCTTCGCCATGCTGGCCGGCGTCATCGGCCGCATGGCAAGGCGAAGGGGCTCGATCGACGATATCGAAGCCGCGCTCATTGCCGAGGCCATCGCGCAGGCCTGGGACGAAGGCGGCAACGAAGCCGATCTCGGCAGTGTCAGAAAGAACCTCGACGCCCGCGACGACCGCCGGGCGAAGGACATGGCGACCGCTCTCGGCCCCTGGTGTCCGGGCGGGGCGATGGGGCGGCTGTTTGCGGGCTCGCACACCCCGGCGCTCGACCGCGCGCTCACCGTGTTCGAACTCGCCGAACTCAAGGGACGGGGCGACGTCCAGGCCGTCGTGCTGATGCTGGTGGTCTTCCTCGCCACCCAGCGCATGTATCACGGCCCCCGCACCCGGGCGAAGGCGATCGTCATCGACGAGGCCTGGGACCTGCTCTCCGGCGAGGACAGCCGCGCCTTCCTCGAAGGCGCCGCCAGACGCGCCCGCAAGTATCGCGGCGCGCTGATTACCGGCACGCAGTCGGTCAACGACTATTACGCCAACCCGGCGGCGCGGGCGGCCTGGGAGAACTCCGACTGGGTGATCTTCCTCGCCCAGAAGGACGAGTCGGTCGAACTCCTGAAGCAGGAGAAGCGCATCCATTGCGATCCGGGCATGGAGCGCGCCTTGAAGAGCCTCACCACCGCCGACGGGCGCTATGCCGAGCTGGTGCTGCACGGCCCCGACGGCTGGCGGGTGGCAAGGCTGGTGCTCGATCAATGGTCGGTGGCGCTCTTTTCTTCGCGCGGGCCCGCCTTCGCCGCGGTCGAGCGGTTGAAAGCCGGGGGCCTCTCCACCGTCGAGGCCATCGACCGGCTCGCCGGGGATGGCGCCCTTGCTCCGCGCTCTTCCGGGCAGTCCGAGACGACCGAACAAGGAGACGCCGCATGACGCCGAAGTCGACTGACGGCGGACAACGTCCGCTCAACTGGCCGGAGGACCCGGAGACGGTGACGGCCGAGGACGTCGACTTCGAGGCTTTGGCCCATGTGCTGGCCAATACCTGCCGCCGGGGCGGGTGCTGCCGGCAGTACCACTCCATCGCCGCCCATGCGGTGATCGTCTCGGAGGAGATCGCGGCGCTCGACGGGCTCGAAGACGAGGACCGGCGGACGCTGGCGCTGCATGCGCTGATCGCGAATGCGCCGTCGGCCTGGCTCCGGGGGCGCCTGCCGGACTCGCAGCGCGCGGCGGAACGCACCGCCAAACTC
>JAJDYL010000154.1 GCA_022825195.1 Alphaproteobacteria bacterium | reverse complement strand
TTCTCCAACTCAAGACGCGCAATCTTCTGCTCCGAGGTCTCGGAACCGGATACCCGCAAAGGGTCAAACGCTTCGGAACGACTCATCCAAAGGTTGACTCATTTTTCGATTCCCACGTCAACCCCTCCTGGGCAGTTACGAAATGTCATGCGGTGTCATGGTCTGAATGCGCCTGGTGCATATGCGATGGTCCTTTCAGGCATGGGACCGTGGTTTCGGGGCTACCGGATGCACACATCTCCGGCGCTGGCTTCGCATCGCAGGCCCCCAACTGTCACCCCGGGTCGGAGGCCGGGGTGACGAGTGAGGTCAAGGCCGGACGCTATCCGGCCAAGGCAGCCGTTTCAGCTGGAACAAATCGTGCTCCAACAATTCGTTCCAGCGGGCATGGGTGACAACCGCGCGTCAGGTCAGGCCAACCGTTGTCGGCGGGGACCTGCGAGAATCAGGGTTGCGAGGAGCGATACCGCGATCATCGGCAGGATGCCGATATTGATCCAGTCCCAGCCGAAATCCTCCAGGATGCGGCCCGAGAACAGCGCCGAGACGGCGATCGAGCCGAAGACGACGAAGTCGTGGACTCCCTGCACCTTGGCCCGCTCGGCCGGCGTATGCACTTCGGTCAGCAGGGACGAGCCGCCGACGAACATGAAGTTCCAGCCGACGCCGTTCAGGAAGAGCGCAACGGCGAAATGCACGAGCGCGACGCCGGACAGGTTGACGGCGGCGCAGACGGCGATCAGCGCAATGCCCGCCAGGATGATCGGCCGCGCCCCGAAACGGGACACCAGATGGCCGGTGAAGAAGGCGGGCAGATACATGCCGACGACATGCGCCTGCATGACGGTGAAGGTGTCGTCCGTGTCGAAGCCGCAGGCCTCCATCGCCAGCGGCGTCGGGCTCATCACCAGCGACATGGTGGAGTAGGCGGCCGCCGACGCCAGGATGGCGACGATGCAGGCGGGCTGGCTCAGGATTTCGAGCAGCGGACGTCCCGTGTCGCGGCGGTCTTCCGCGCTCATCCTCGGAATCTTCACGAAGGCGAGAAGGCAGAAGGAGAGGACGTAGAGTCCGACCAGCGAGAGATAGCTGCCGGCGTAGAAGACCGGCGCCAGCCAGTCGAGCGTGTGCTTTGCCAGTTCCGGGCCGATGACGGCCGCCAGCAGCCCGCCGGCCAGCACCAGCGAAATCGCCTTGGGCCGGAATTCGGGCGTTGCGATGTCGGCGGCGGCGAACCGGTAGAAGATCGCGAAACCGTTGAACCAGCCGACGATGGCCACGCCGAGGCAGAAGCCCCAATAGCTCATGTCGTAGATCGCCTGGACGGCGACCAGCGCTCCCACGCATCCGATCACCGTGCCGAGCATGAAGCCCGCGCGGCGCCCGATCCGGCGCATGAGCAGCGAGGCCGGAATCGAGGCGCTCATGACGCCGGCGTGATGGAAGAACAGCGGCGCGGTCGCCCACCCGGGATCGTCCGCCAGCGTCTTGCCGACCAGCGGCACCGTCACGATCATCAGGGTCGTGGCGGAAATGTAGAGCGCCTGGCAGACGGCAAGCAGCAGCACATTGCGTCTGACGGGATCGTTGAGCATCGCAGACCGGCCGGAACGGGAGAACGCCGGACCTTACCCCCGAACGGGCACGGCCCGCGCCAAAAAAGAACGCATGCTACGAGGTCCCGTCGCGCACGAAGGGGTAGATCCGGATCATGTCCTGTGCCGGGTCGGAGTCCGCGAAGGCGGCGACGGTGTCATAGGCGCGGAATATCGTCGGGCAGGGCGCGCCGTCCGCGTCGGCGGTTTCGACGAACAGCCCGAGGTCCTTTTTCACGAGATGGGCCTCGGCTCCCGACCCGCTGAACTCGCCCGTCGCGACATGCTTCGGGAAGGCGTGCAGGGTCGTGAAATTCTGTCCCGTGCTGGCATTGATGACCTCCAGCATGGTCGCGATGTCGAGGCCGGCGCGCTCGCCGTAGGCCACGGCTTCCGTGGAGGCGACGAGGCCGGAGATGTTGAGCGCGTTGTTGACGAGCTTCATCGTCTGGCCGAGCCCCGGTTCGAGTCCGACATGGAAGACCGTCCGCGACCAGGCCTCGACCATCGCCCGCGCCCTCTCCAACACCTCCTGCGGGCCGGACGCCATGCTGGCGAGCGTGCCTTCCTCGGCGCGGAACTTCATGCCCGAAACCGGGCTGTCGAGATAGGCGATGCCGGCCTTCGCCAGGATGCGGGCGTTCTCGCGGGCGGCGGCGGGGCCGATGGTGCAGGTGTCGATCACGATCTGGCCGGAATGCGCGGCGGCGGCGATCTCCAGCACGACTTTGCGGTTGGCGGCGACCGTCGGCAGCGAAATGGCCACCATGCCGGCCCGGCGGGCGACCTCGCCGTTGGATTGCGCGATGACGGCGCCGGGCGGCGCCCGGTCGGCGGTGCCGGCAATGTCGTGCACGACCGTCTCCCGGCCGGTCGATGCGGCATGCCGGGCCATCGGCCCGCCCATGTTGCCGAGGCCGATGAAGCCGAATACTCCATCCGTCATGCTGCAGCCTCCCTGTTTTGGCCAGCATAACGGGATCCGCCGGCCCTCACATTGGCCGATTATCGGTTTCCCATCGGCCTGCGGGGATTGTAGGCTTGGCTCTTCGCGCGTTGGGAGAAGAGCCATCCCGGCCGGATTTGCAGAGTCGGAACGGACCCGTTTCAGGAGCCTGTTGGCGCTGGCCGCCGGCAGCTCCTACGACGGCGAGCGCGAGGCGGCGCTTGCGGCCGCCCGGCGGCTGGCCGAGCGCCACGGCATGTCCCTTTCCGAAGCGGCAAGGTGGGGGCGGGAACCGGACCCGGTTCGCGAGGAGACGCCGTTCGAACGGATGCGCCGGGAGCGAGCGGCGGCGCGCGCGCAGGCTTTCCGGGAAAGCGAACGGCAGGCGGAGGAAGACCGTGCCCGCTTCCGCGTCGCCTGGGACGATGCGGTGCGCCGGGGGCTCGATTGCGAGGACAAACGCCCGCGCAGGGAGCCGGGGCCGGGCTTCGTCTGGCGAAGCCGGCGCCGGCTGGAGCCGGTGCAGCATGCAACCGTGCTGCTCAACGAAACGCGCCTGCCATTCTCCGAGATTGCGGAGATCACCGGCCTCGACCGCTATGACGTGGTGGGCCTGAAGCTCAAGCTCAGGGCCGCGGTCTGAGTCCCCGGACTGCCGCACGGCCGCTTCCCGCCGTCATGCCTTCTTCTCTTGATGCCCTCTGTTCGTCATGCCCGGACCTGTTCCGGGCATCTCCCTTGGGGCAGGCCGGGGTAGAGGAGAGGGGTGTCCGGGCATGACGGAGGGGGCGCGGCGCGCATGACCGGGGGTTTTGCGGACGGGACGCTCGAAGAACTCGCGCGCCGCAGGGCCGCGGCCGGGGCGCACGGGGGAGAGGCGAAGGTCGCGCGCCAGCGCCGGGCAGGCAAGCGGCTGGCGCGCGAGCGGGTCGCGATGCTCATGGATGCGGACAGCTTCACCGAGATCGGCGGCCTTGCGACCCATGCGCCCACCCGGGTCACGCCGGTGAAGGACAAGGTGACGCCTGCCGACGGCGTCGTCACGGGCTTCGGGCGCATAAACGGGCGCATTGCCGGCGTGGTCGCCGAGGATTTCACCGTGCTCGGCGGCTCGCTCGGGCTGGTGAACTTCGAGAAGAAGAACCGGATGATCGAGCTGGCGCGGCGGGACCGGGTGCCGCTCGTCTGGCTGTTCGACGGGGCGGGTGCGCGCACGGACGAGTATATCGGCGAAGGGCTCGCGCCGATGCACCACTTCATGGATGTGGCGCGGCTCTCGGGCGCCGCGCCCACGATCGCGGCGGTCCTCGGCCCCACCGCCGGGGACAGCTCGCTGCTGGCGTCGATGATGGAGTTCATCGTCATGGTAAAGGGGGAGGGGATGCTGGCCGCCGGCGGCCCGCCCCTCGTCGCGATGGGCACCGGCGAGCGCGTCTCGAAGGAGGAACTCGGCGGCTGGGAGGTCCACTGCCGCATCTCGGGCGTCGCCGACAACGCCGCCGAGGACGAGGCGGACGCGATCCGGCAGCTGAAGCGCTACCTGTCCTACATGCCGGCAAACGCCTGGGCCTGGCCGCCGAAGGCCGAAGCGGAACCGGCGCCCGAGGGGGCAGGGGAGGTCCTGCGCAACCTCATACCGGCCAACCGGCGCCGCCCGTACGACATGAAGAAGGCCATTGCGGCGGTCTTCGACCGCGACAGCTTCTTCGAACTTAAGCCGGACTATGCCCGCATGATGATTACCGGCTTCGCGCGCCTCGAGGGGCGGGCGGTGGCCGTCGCGGCGAACCAGCCGATGGTGATGGCCGGCGCGATCACGGCGGCGGCCGGCCACAAGCTCCGCCGCTTCATCGACCTCGCCGCCGCTTACCACCTGCCCATCGTCTTCCTGACGGACACGCCCGGCGTGATGACGGGGCCGAAGTCGGAGCGGGAAGGAGCGCTCAGGGTCGGCATGGCGGTGGCCAGCAGCTTCGCCTTCGCCAACACGCCGCTGGTGACGGTCTTGCTGCACAAGGCGTTCGGCTACGGCGCAGCGGCAATGGGCGGCTACGGTGCCGGGCAGTCGGCGGTGCTGGCCTGGCCGGCGGCGGACTTCAACGCCATCCCCCTGGAGAGCGGCATCCGCGCGGCCTACAAGGCCGAACTCGAGGCCGCCAAGGACCCCGATGCGCTTTACGAGCGCCTGGTCCGGGAATATGGGCGCCTCTGCGGCGCCTGGCCGGCCGCCGAGGCCATGAAGATCGACGATGTGATCGACCCGGCGGAAACGCGCCCGCGCCTGATCGAAGCGCTGGACCGCGCCGAAATGCGCCGCACCGAGGCACCGGGCCCGACATGGCGCCACGGCGTGATGCCCTGACCGGACGGGCCGTCAGGGCAGGCGGTATCTTTCGACGATCTCCTCGTTGAGCGTGATGCCGAGGCCCGGCCGGTCCTCCATTTCCAGGTAGCCGTCCTCGAACGACTTCACGGGCAGATCGCACAGGTCCCGCCGCAACGGGTTGGGTTCCTCCCGGTTCCAGTCGCTCTGCATGTATTCGTAGATGAGGAAATTGGGCGCATAGGTCGCCAGGTGCAGCGACACCGCCATGACGATGTTGGACGAGCTGCCGGTATGCGGGGCGTAGAGCACCCGGAAGGCGGACGCCATGTCGGCGATCTTCCGCGCCTCGGTTATGCCCCCGGCCCGTGCGGCATCGTGTTGCACGATGTCTATCGCGTCGCGCTTGAAGAAGCGCGCGAAGCTGAACCGGTTGAAGTCGGCTTCGCCGGTGGCGATGCGGATGCCGAGATGCTCCCGGAGAAAGGCGTAGCCGTCGATGTCGTCGGGCGCCAGCGGCTCCTCGTACCAGTAGAGGCCCAGCGCCTCCAGCGCCCGGCCGACCTGGAGCGCGGTCTTGCGGTCGTGCCCGTAGCCGCAGTTCACGTCCGCCATCAGGGTGATGCCGTCGCCGGCATGGTCCCGGATCTGCTCGACGGTGCGGATTTCCCCGCGCCAGTCCATGGGATCCTTGCCGATCTTGACCTTCATCGCGTTGAAGCCGCCCGCCTTGTGCGCGTCGATCTCCTCGCGGAGGATGCCGATGTCGCGCAGCCGGAGCGAGGAAGCGTAGGCCCAGAGCTTCGGGTTGGTCCTGCCGCCGAGCAGCCGCCATACCGGCACCCCTGCCGACTTGCCCCAGATATCCCAGAGCGCGGTATCGATGCCGGCCATCGCCTCCAGGTAGAAGCCCTTCTGGTGGCCCCGGTTCATCATCACCGACCAGAGCAGGTCCCAGAGATATTCGACATCGCGCGGGTCCCTGCCAACCAGCAGCGGTGCGACATAGTTGACGATATCCCTGAGCGCCGTTCCCGAGAGGCGCGTCATGCACTCGCCGACGCCCTCGATGCCGTCATCCGTGCGGATGCGGACGATGACCGAGCGGTATTCCCTGAAGACGATTCCGGCGGTCTCGCCGGCCCGCGGCATGCTGATCGGGGCCGCGATCCCCTGCTTCATCGGGACGGCGAGCGCGACGGCCTCGACATGCGCGATCTTCATTGCCGCCTCCCGTCGCCGGAAGGTTCAGCGGCTCGCCGAGCGGGCCATTTCCAGCGTCTTCATCGCACCCGGCCGGCCGTAGCAGCGGTCGAGCCAGCCCTTGACATTCGGCCACGGGGAAAGGTCCAGCCGGCCGGAAAGCGCGAGGTTCAGCACGCCGGCGACATTCAGGTCGGCGACGCTGAAATTGCCGCCCACGAGCCAGTCGCGGCCGTCCAGATGCCGGTCGAGCACCGTGAGCGCGCGGCCGGCGCCCTTGTTCAGCGTTTCGTTGGCCTTGGCGGGGTCCGCCTCCTCGCCGAACAGGCCGAGCGAGGTGAACATCGCCCTGAGCAGCGTGCTCTCCAGCTCCGTGATCCCCCAGAAGCTCCACTGCACCGCCCGCGCCTCGTCGACGGGATCGTCGATGCGAAGCGGCGCGCCGTAGGTACGGGCCAGGTAGAGGTTGATCGCCATCGACTCGAAGAGGACGACATCCCCGTCCACCATCGCCGGCACGCGCCCGTTCGGATTGACGGCCAGATAGTCCGGCTGCTTCGACTCCTTCATGAAATGCGTCGGCACGTGGGTGTAGTCGAGCCCGAGTTCGTTCGCCGCCCAGAGCGAGCGGAAGGCGCGGCTGAAGGCGATGCCGTAGATCGTGAGCGCCATGTTGGGCGTTTCTCCTGTTACGGGGCAGGTCCTGGTCTAGAGGCCGAAATCCTCCGGCTTCCCGTGGGCGTGGGCGAATTCCCAGTAAAGCTCCCGGGCGCGCCGGGCCACCGGGCCGGGCTGGAAGTCGCGGTCCTCGATGCGGCTCGCGGAGACCACCTTCGGCGCGTTGCCGGTCGCGAAGACCTCGTCGGCCTCCATCAGCTCCTCCAGCCCGACGGTCCGTTCGGCGACATCGTGTCCGTCCTCCCGCAGCAGCCCGATGAGCCGCTGGCGGGTGATGCCGTTGAGGAAAGTGCCGTTGTCGGCGGGCGTGGCCACCTTGCCGTCGCGGACCATGAACAGGTTGGCGGTCGCGAACTCCGCCACCTTGTCGTCGGGGTCGAGCACCACCGCCGTCGAGAACCCCCGCTGCCGCGCCTTGCGGAGCATCCGCTGCACGTTCGGGTAGAGGCACGACGCCTTGGCGTCGGTCGGCGCCATGGAGGGGCGCGGCCTGCGCTCTTCGGCAACGGCCGCGGTCACGGTCTCGTCGGCCGCGGGGAGCGGCAGCTCGAAGAGCGTGAGCATGAAGCGCGTCGAGTCCGCGTCCGGCTCCACGAAGCCGCGGTCGGCCCAGAACAGCGGGCGGATGTAGAGTTCCGTCCCCTCCGGGAAGCGCCGCACGCCCTCGACGGCGAGCCTGGCGATTTCCTCGGCCCGGATATCCGGCGCGAGGCCGAGCGAGCGCGCGGAGTCGATGGCGCGCTGCGAGTGGCGGTCGAGGTCCGGCGTCACGCCCTCGAAGGCCCTGGCGCCGTCGAAGGCGACCGAGGCCATCCAGGCCCCGTGCGTCATCGGCCCGAAGATCGGCGGGTTGCCGGCGTGCCAGACGCCGTCGATCCAGGTTTGCGGCTCCATCATGCGTTCCGCCAGACCGGCGGGCGCTTCTCGGCGAACGCCTTCGGGCCCTCGATATAGTCGGCGCTGTCGATCAGCACATGCTGCTCCTCATAGGTGCGGGCAATGGCCGCCTGGAGGGTCGATTCGTTCATGCCTGCATAGACCGCTTCCTTCGAGGCGCGGATCGAGATGGGCGCGCATTCGAGTATCTGGTCGGCCCAGCGCCGCGCGCCCGCGACCGCCTCGCCCTCGGGAACGACCTCGTTGACGAAGCCGAGTTCCCGACCCTCGGCAGCGCCGACGCGCCGTCCGGTCAGGATCATGCCGAGCGCCCGCTTCGGGCCGATGATCCGCGGCAGGCGGTGGACTCCGCCGGCGCCCGCCATCAGGCCGACGCGCGGCTCCGGCAGAGCGAAGATCGCGTTCTCGGCCGCGACGATCAGGTCGCAGGCAAGCGCGATCTCGAACCCGCCGCCCATCGCAAAGCCGTTGACGGCGGCGATGACGGGCTTGTTCAGGTCGTAGCGGTCGGTAAGGCCGGCGAAACCGGTCGGGCAGCGCTTGCGGACATTGCCTTCGGCCTGGAAGCGCAGGTCGTTGCCGGCGCAGAACGCCTTGTCGCCCGCGCCGGTGACGATGGCGACCCAGAGTTCGGGGTCGGCGGCGAACTCGTCCCAGACTTCCGCCAGCTCGAAATGCGCCGGCCAGTGCAGCGCGTTGTAGCGCTCCGGGCGGTTCAGCGTGACGATCAGCAGGCGCCCGTCGCGCTCGACGGTGCAATATTCGCGCTCGGCCATGGGGGCCCTCCCTCGAAGTCGCGCGGATTATAGCCGCCGGCGCGGCCCTGTCGTCACCGCCTGGGCGGCGTGATGCGGATGGTCGCAATCTGCTGGCGGTTGCGGCGCAGCACCTCGAAGCGGAAGCCGTGGACATCGAAGGCCTGGCCGGGCGTCGGGATGCGCCGCGACTCGCGCAGCATCAGGCCCGCGATGGTGGTCGCGTCCTGGTCCGGCAGCGACCATTCGAATTCGCGGTTCAGGTCGCGAATGGTTACGCCGCCGCTGCACACATAGGAGCCGTCGGGTTCGGCGCGCACGCCCGGCACGGCGATGTCGTGCTCGTCGGCGATGTCGCCGACGATTTCCTCCAGAATGTCCTCCAGCGTCACCAGCCCCATCAGCGCACCGTATTCGTCCACGACAAGGGCGAAATGTTCCCGCCGGCGCCGGAAGGCGTGCAACTGGTCGAGCAGGGTGGTCTGGTCGGGGATGAACCAGGGCCTGGCCGCGAGCGCAGCCGCATCCAGGCTGGCCGCGCCCGTTTCGTGCAGCGACCGCAGGAGCGCCTTGGCATGCAGCACGCCGACAATGTTGTCGGGATCGTCGCGCCAGAGCGGCAGGCGGGTATAGGGGCTGGCGAGCACCTGGGCGACGAGGTCCTCCGGCGGCAGCGAGAGGTCCACCATCGCCATGTTGCGCCGGTGGGTCATCACCTCGCCGACCGACACATCGCCGAGGTCCAGCACGCTGCGCAGCATCCGCCGCTCGTCGCGGATTTCCTCGCCCTCGCCGCGATGCAGTTCGATCGCCCCCCTGAGCTCTTCCTCATGCTCCTCGGATCCGCCCGGCGAACCGCCCGCGATGCCGAACAGGCGAAGGATGCCGCGCACGACCCATTGGACGGTCAGCGCCGGCGGCCCGAAAACCCGGACCAGAATGGCGATCCCCGGCGCGACGGCCGGCGCGACCCGGTCGGCGCGGTTGAAGGCGTAGGTCTTGGGCAGCACCTCGGCGAAGACCAGGATCAGCACGGTCATTCCCGCGGTCGCGTAGGCGACCCCGGCCTCCCCGAACAGGCCGATCAGCAGGCTCGTCGCCAGCGAGGCGGCCAGTATGTTGACCAGGTTGTTGCCGAGCAGGATCGCGGCGATCAACCCTTCCCGGTCGGCGCGGAGGCGGCGCACGGCCGCGGCGCGCGCATCACCCCGGCGGGCGCGGTGGTGCATGCGCGCGCTGCTGACGGCGGTGAGCGCCGTCTCGGACCCGGAGAAGAACGCCGAGAGCACCAGCAGCGCCAGTATGGCGCCGATGACGATCCAGAACTCCGTCGTCATGCGGCCAGCGCCTCGTCGAGCAGGGCCGCGAGCGTTGCTTCCCCGACATCGCGGTGGACGAAGGCGCGCCCGATCCCGCGCGCCAGCACCAGCACGATCCTGCCGGCCTCGGCCTTCTTGTCGCGGCGCATCCGGCCGATCAGCGCGTCCCGGCGTCCGGCGGAGGCGTTGGCGCCCGGCGGGTCCACGGGCAGGTCCGCGCCCGCGAGATGCCCGCGCATCCTTTCCAGGTCCGCTTCGGGGCACAGGCCCAGCCGCGCCGACAGGCGGAATGCCAGCACCATGCCGAGCGCAACCGCTTCGCCGTGCAGCAGCGCGTCGCCGAAGCCGGCTTCCGCCTCGAAGGCGTGCCCGAAGGTATGGCCCAGATTGAGCAGGGCGCGGCGCCCGGCCTCGCGCTCGTCGGCGGCCACGACATCGGCCTTCGCCTCGCAGCTGACGGCGATCGCGTGGGCGAGCGCGTCGTCGTCGCGGGCCAGCACGCGCGCGCCGTTGGCCTCCAGCCAGCAGAAAAAGTCGGGGCGATCGATCAAGCCGTATTTCACCACCTCCGCGTAGCCCGCCCGGAGTTCGCGTTCGGGCAGGGTGCCGAGCGACGTCGTGTCGGCGAGCACGAGGCGCGGCTGGTGGAAGGCGCCGACCAGGTTCTTGCCCTGCGGCGCGTCTATGGCCGTCTTGCCGCCGACGGCGCTGTCCACCTGCGCCAGCAGGGTGGTCGGTATCTGCACATAGTCGATGCCGCGCAGCAGGATGGCTGCGGCAAAGCCAGCCAGGTCGCCCACCACGCCGCCGCCGAGCGCGAGGATGCAGCCGCCGCGGTCCAGGCCTGCGTCGAGCAACCGGTTCAGCAGGTCTTCGAGGTGGCGGAAGGACTTGGTCGCCTCGCCCGGCGGCAGCACAACCGGCGTAAACCCGATATCGGCCGAGTCGAGGCCGGCTGCCAGTCGCGGAAGGTGGCGGGAGGCCACATTCTCATCCGTGACCACCGCCACGCGGCGGCGCTTGAGCACCGGGAGCAGATACTCGCCCGCGCATTCCATCAGGCCGGGTCCGGCGATTATGTCGTAGCTGCGTTCGCCGAGACCGACCGCGATTTTCCGCGCCCCGCTCATCGGTTGGTCCCCGCATGCGCGCCCGCCAGAAAACCTGCCCCGCGCAGCGCATCTTCCACCCGTGCCACGGTGTCCTCGACCGGCCCCGCACCGCTGACCACGGTCAGGTCTGCGAGCGCATAGACCGGGTAGCGCTGCTCGATCAGGTCGGCGAGGGTGCGCCGCGGGTCCGCCGTCATCAGCATCGGACGGTTGCTACGCCGCGATACGCGCTCCCAGAGCACGTCGAAATCGGCCTTCAGCCACACCGACACCGCCCGCTCTGCGATGACGGCGCGCGTGGAGGCGTTCTGGAAGGCGCCGCCGCCGGTAGCGAGCACCTGCACGGGCCCGTCGAGCAGGCGCGCAATGACCTTGCGCTCGCCTTCCCGGAAAACGGCTTCGCCCCGCGTTTCGAAAATAACTTCGATGGAGCAGCCGGCCGCTTCCTGGATTTCATTGTCGGCATCGGTGAATCCGAGCCCGAGGCGCTGCGCCAACAGCCGGCCGACCTTGGTCTTGCCGGCTCCCATCATGCCGATCAGAACGACGGTTTTGGACAGACTTATGAATCGCATTCCCGGGATATGGGCGTCTTGGGCGGGAAGCAAAGCCTCGTTTTTGCCGCATTCGCGCCCTTGAACGACTTTGGTTAGAATCCATTATCGGGAATGAGCGCTGGACCGTCACCCCGGAAGGCGATTGCGAGGAAGGGCTATGGACGCTCGGAGACTGGTCCTGAACGTGCTGGCCGGGCTACTCGGCGCGGCAGTGGTGGCCGGGTTGCTGTATTTCGGTTTCGTCGAATCGCCGCCGCCCGAAAGGGAGGTGGAGAAAGTGCTGCCGGATGACCGTTTCCCTCGCTAGGGGCCTGATTTGCGGCCTCGTCGCGGCTCTCGCCGCCGCAAGCGCGGGGGCTGCCGAGAAACGGACGCCCGTCCGGCTCATGCCGGCGGATATCCCGCCCGCCGCCGAAGAGACGCAGGAACAGGAACGACAGCCGCCCCAGGCGCAGCCTTCGGCGGTCCAGACCGTTCTGATTGCGCCGGCCGAGCCGAGCGACCCCGATTCGGCCGGCCTGCCCGGGTTCGAGGGCGGGTTCGGCCTGCCGCTCTGGGGCGGAAGTTCGAGGGCGGCGGTCTCACGCCTGCTGGAAAGCCTGCCGCAGACCGTCGCGTCGCCATCGCTCAGGCGAGTGCTCTTCCGGGTGCTGGCGGCCGGTGCGGCGCCGCCCGAGGGCGAGGGCCCGCGTCTTGTGCCGCTGCGGGTCCGGCATTTGCAGAACCTGGGCCGCGAACGCGAAGCGGCGCTGCTGGCCGACGCGGCCGGACTCGGGACGTCGGCTCCGGCGGTCGATTTGGAGGCGGTGGACCCGGCCCTGACCTCGGGCGACCTCGAAGCCGCATGCGCGGCTGCGGACGAGGAAATGATGCGCGCGCCTTCGGCCTATGTGCAGCGCACTGCCGCATTCTGCGCCGCGAAGGCGGGCGATGCGGACCGGGCGCGGCTCATCCTCGACATCCTCCGCGAAGTCGAAGCGGAGGGAGACGCGCTGTTCGAGGGCCTGATGCTGCGCGCGTTGGGCGCGGTCGGCGAAGGCACGCCGCCGCTGCCGGACGACGGGCCGATCACGCCCCTGAATGTGGCGATGCTGGCCTGGCTGGAGGAGAAACCGCCCGAGGTATGGAGCCTGCGAAGCGACCCTGCCGCGGTGCGCGCGCGCGCCGGCCTCGTCCGGACGGACGAGGAGGCCGAGGAAGCCGCGCGGAACGGTATGCTGGAGCCGAAGGCCCTGCTTTCCCGCTATCTGCGGGCCGGGGATTCCGACAATCCCCGCGCAAAGCTCGCGCGCACCGCTGTCCAGGCGACGGCCGCCGACCCGCAGACGATGATGGAAGCCCTGTCCCTGCTCTGGGAGGATGCGCTCGGTGCCGGACTGATGGTGCCGCTGGCCGCCGCAACCATCGAGCTCGTGGAGGCGGTGGTACCGTCTCCGGAATTGGCGCCGGTTACCGGGAACGTCGTCCTCGCCGCGCTTGCGGCCGGCCGGCCGGATATTGCGGAACGCTGGTATCTCGCCGCGGCGGAGCGGGACGGGACGCCGGACGGGGAGGGCGCGTACGCGGTTCTCGCCTGGCCGCTGATGAAGCTCGCCGACGCGGGGAACCGCGTGCCGTGGTCGGATGACGGGCTGAGCCGGTGGCTGGAGGCCGGCGGCGACAGGTCCGCCGCACGCGCAGTCATGCTGTTTGCGCTGATGGAGGCGGTGGGCGAGCCGGTTCGCCCGGACGACTGGACGCCGCTGCTGGCCGGGCTCGACGGCGTGACGGGCGAGTTTCCGGCGCCGGTGGTCTGGCGCGGGCTGAACGACGCCGGCAGGAGAGGGCGGATAGGCGAGGCTGCGCTTTATGCCGTCATTGCCTCGGGCGGCAGGGCCCGAAGCGATGTTCCGACCGCGACTGCGATAGTCCGGGCCCTGGCGGGCGTCGGGCTGGCGGCCGAGGCTCGCGCCTATGCGCTCGAGTGTTTTGTCGAGGCGGCCCGGTGACCGCAACCGCGCTCGACGCCTTTCTCGAGGCGCTCGTTGTCGAGCGGGGAGCGGCCGTCAATACCGTCGCCGCCTACCGCCGCGACCTGGAAGACGCGGGGGCGGCGGTCGGCGGCGGCCTGGAGGTTGCGGGCGAAGAGGACCTGCGGGGCTATCTGGCGGGACTGCTGCAGGACGGGCTGTCTCCCCGGACGGTGTCGCGGAGGCGCTCGGCCCTGCGCCAGTTCTTCCTGTTCTGCGCGGCGGAAGGCTATCGCCCCGACAATCCTGCCGACCGCCTCGACGCGCCCAAGATCGGCCGACCGCTGCCGCGCCATCTGGCCGTCCAGGAATTGCGGGCGCTGATCGAGGCCATCGAGAGTTATGACGGCGTGGCGCGGCTCAGGCTCGGCTGCATCGTGGAACTGCTCTACGGCACCGGGCTGCGCGTGTCGGAGCTGGTGGGCCTTGCCATGTCCGACGTGCCGCCCGGACGCGACTGGCTGACGGTGCGCGGCAAGGGCGGACGCGAACGGATTGTCCCGGTCGGCGGTCCGGCGCGCGCCGCCATCGATGCCTGGAAGGCGGTCCGCCACCCCCGCCATGCCGGCGGCGGCAAACGCTCGCGCTGGCTGTTCCCGTCCCGCAGCAAGCAGGGCCACCTGACGCGCCGCCGGGTCGGCCAGTTGCTGGACGAACTGGCGGTCCGCGCGGGACTGGACCCGGACAGGGTGTCGCCGCATGTCATGCGCCATGCGTTCGCTTCGCATCTTCTGGAAGGCGGGGCTGACCTTCGCAGTCTCCAACAATTGCTCGGCCACGCCGATATCGCGACGACGCAGATCTACACGCATGTCGTGGAGGAGCAGTTGCGGCGCACCGTCTTCGACCATCATCCGCTGGCGTCGGGGAGCGGTTGCTGATGCTGGTGCCCCTGGAGTTCGAACGGCCCGTGCTGGAACTCGAGGCCAAGATCGACGAGTTGAACCAGCTCAGCGGCAATGGCGATCTCAACATCGCCGAGGAAATTGCAGAGCTGCGGTCCAAGGCCGAAAAGCTGCTGGTCCAGACATACTCGAAGCTGTCGCCCTGGCAGCGCGTCCAGGTGGCCCGCCATCCGGGGCGCCCGCGGCTGACGCATTTCGTCGACAGGTTGATCGACGGCTTCCTCCCGCTCTCGGGCGACCGGGCGTTTCGCGACGATGCGGCCGTGGTCGGCGGTATCGGGAGGTTCCGGGGCCGGTCGGTACTGGTTCTGGGGCAGGAGAAGGGGGCGGACCTCGAGTCGCGCAGGCGCCACAATTTCGGCATGGCGCACCCGGAAGGCTATCGCAAGGCGCAGCGTCTCATGCGTCTCGCGGACCGCTTCGACATTCCGGTGCTGACCTTCGTGGACACGCCCGGCGCCTATCCGGGGGTCGAAGCCGAGGAGCGGGGCCAGGCGGAAGCGATCGCGCGCTGCATCGAGATCGGCCTCGAATTGCGCGTGCCCTACATCGCATCCGTGATCGGCGAGGGCGGCTCGGGCGGGGCCGTGGCGCTGGCGTCGGCAGACCGTGTGCTGATGCTGGAGCACGCGATCTATTCGGTGATCTCTCCCGAAGGATGCGCCTCGATTCTCTGGCGCAGCAGCGAGCACGGCGTCGAAGCAGCCGAGGCGCTCAAGCTGACGGCGGCGGACCTCCTGGACCTCGGCGTCATCGACCGCGTGATCGACGAACCGCTTGGCGGCGCGCACCGCAACCCCGAGGCGGCCATAGCCGCCCTCGGCGAGGCCCTCGAGGAGGCGTTCCGCGACCTCGACGGCATCGAGGGCAGCGCCCTTCGCCGCACCCGCCGCGAACGTTTCCTCGCGCTCGGACGGGGGATTTAGCGCGCGATCCGTTCGCTCTGAAACGATTTCGAATGCGCCACCCTGTTTGTCACCCCGGACGGAGCGAAGCGGAGTTCCGGGGTCCAGCCTGTCGAGGTCTTTGCCGGGTCGTGCCGGCGGTGCTGGGCCCACGGCTCGGGGGCCGGGGCGACAGGTTTGGGCTTGGCCTCAATGTCGTTTCAATGAGAAAATATTCCGATACAGCGGCGAGCTGCGTACTCCCGCCTGCGGGAAAGGACGGGACAGGTCGGACCCGAAGCCGTCAGCCGGCGGCCTTGGCCTCCGCGCGGCGGCGGTGGAGCACCGGCTCGGTGTATCCCGAAGGCTGCTCGCGGCCCTGGAAGACGAGATCGCAGGCGGCCCTGAAGGCCGGGCCATCGAAAGCGGGCGCCATCGGCCTGTAGTCCGGGTCGCCGGCGTTCTGCCGGTCCACCACCCGGGCCATCTTGCGCATGGTCGCCTGCACCTCTTCCTCGGTGCAGACGCCGTGATGCAGCCAGTTGGCCATGTGCTGGCTGGAGATGCGGCAGGTGGCGCGGTCTTCCATCAGGCCGATATCGTTGATGTCGGGGACCTTCGAGCAGCCGATGCCCTGGTCCACCCAGCGCACGACATAGCCGAGAATGCCCTGGGCGTTGTTCTCCAGTTCGGCGCGGATGTCCTCCGCCGACCAGTTGGGGCGCGGCGCCACCGGGATCGACAGGATGCGGCCGAGGTCGGCCCTTGTGCGGCCGGCAGCCGCTTCCTGGCGCTCCTCGACCCTGACGCGGTGGTAGTGGGTGGCGTGCAGCGTGGCGGCGGTGGGCGAGGGCACCCAAGCCGTGTCGGCGCCGGCCATCGGATGGCCGATCTTCTGCTCCAGCATGTCGGCCATCAGGTCCGGCATGGCCCACATGCCCTTGCCGATCTGCGCCCGGCCGCGCAGGCCGCAGGCGATGCCGATATCGACGTTCCAGTCCTCGTAGGTGCCCAGCCAGGGCGCCGCCTTCATGTCCGCCTTGCGGATCATCGGGCCGGCTTCCATCGAGGTGTGGATCTCGTCGCCGGTGCGGTCGAGGAAGCCCGTGTTGATGAAGGCGACCCGGTGCCGCGCGGCCCGGATGCACTCCTTGAGGTTGACGGTGGTGCGCCGCTCCTCGTCCATGATGCCGATCTTGATGCGGTGGTGCTCCAGGCCCAGAAGGTCCTCGACGCGGCCGAAGAGCGTGTCGGCGAACGCGACTTCCTCCGGCCCGTGCATCTTGGGCTTGACGATGTAGATGGAACCGGCCCGGCTATTGCCGTATGCCCCGCTGCCCTTGAGGTCGTGCAGCCCGATCAGGCAGGTGAACACGGCGTCGAGAATGCCTTCCGGCGCCTCCCGGCCCTCGCCGTCCAGCACGGCCGGGTTCGTCATCAGGTGGCCGACATTGCGGCAGAGCATGAGCGAGCGGCCCGGCAGCACGACTTCTCCGCCGTCGGGACCCGCATAGCGGCGGTCGGGGTTGAGGCGGCGCTCGACCGCCCCGCCATCCTTGTCGAAACTCGCTGCGAGATCACCCTTGATGAGGCCGAGCCAGTTCCGGTAGGCGAGCACCTTGTCCTCGGCATCGACGGCGGCGATGGAATCCTCGCAGTCCACGATGGTCGTGACGGCGGACTCCAGCAGCACGTCCGAGACGCCGGCCCTGTCGTCGCGTCCGACCGGGTGGGCGCGGTCTATCCCGATCTCGATATGCAGCCCGTTATGGCGGAGCAGCACCGCTTCCGGCGCCGCGGGATCGCCCCGGTGGCCCGCGAACAGGCCCGGGTCGGCGAGCGGCGACCCGCCGCCGGGCAGGTTCGCGATCAGGGCGCCGCCTTCGACGCGGTAGGCCGTGACATCGCTATGCGAGCCGGCGGCGAGCGGGGCGGCCTCGTCCAGGAAGGCCCGCGTCCAGGCGATCACCCTTTCGCCGCGCACCGGGTTGTAGCCGCCGGCACGGGTCGCGCCGCCGTCTTCCGGAATCGCGTCCGTGCCGTAAAGCGCGTCGTAGAGGCTGCCCCAGCGCGCGTTGGCGGCATTGAGGGCATAGCGGGCATTGGTCACCGGCACGACAAGCTGGGGCCCCGCGATCCGGGCGATCTCCTCGTCGATATGGGAGGTCTCGATGGCGAAGTCGGGCCCCTCGGGCACCAGATAGCCGATCCCGGCAAGGAAGGCGCGGTAGGCGTCCGGGTCGACGGGCTGGCCCCGCCGGGCCCTGTGCCAGGCGTCGATCTCCGCCTGGAGCGCCTCGCGGCGGGCCAGCAGGTCCCGGTTGACCGGCGCGAGATCGTGCAGCAGGGCGTCGAAACCCTGCCAGAAGGCGTCGCCTGCAAGGTCGAGACCGGGCATGACCTCGTTCTCGACAAAGGCGTGGAGCTCGGCGGCAATCCGGCTTCGCCCGACTCGCACTCGTTCAACCATGACACTCAAGGCTCCGGAATGAAGGGTTGGCGGGGTCTATCAAGACTGTTTGCTCGCCGCAAATGCGTTGGCGCGCCGGGAGGTGAACATGAAGGCGAAGGGCGCGGCGACGATAGGCGCGAGGGTCAGCATGTGGAAGGTATTGAGATAGCCGATCATGCTGGACTGTCGGTAAAGGGCCCGGTCGAGCCGGCCGACATCGGCGTTGCCGCCCGCGTCGGCGAACGGTGCGAGCCAGGGGGCGCCCAGGCCGAAATCGAACACGCTGATGACACTGGTCATGGCGACGCGCGCCTCTGCGGCCGTGTGGACGAACAGGACCAGGGTAAGCGAAATGAAGATGCTGCTGCCCAGCATCCGCAGCAGGCTGAAGACGGCGTTGCCCTGTGTCAGGAACACCGGGGAGAGGGTCGAAAAGGTCAGGATCGCCAGGGGCGTGTAGGAGAGGCCGAAGCCGAACCCGTGCAACAGGTTGGACCAGAAAACGTCCTCGCTCCTGAGGTTGACGTCCAGCGATCCCATCCAGACTCCGGCGCAGGCCTGAATGACCATGCCGGTGGCGAGGCAGAGCCGCGGCGCGCGGCGGGTGAACTGGGCGACGACCAGGAAACTCAGCAGGTTGCCGACGCCCCGGGTCGCGATCAGGTAGCCGACGACGGCCTCCGGGTAGCCCCGCAACTCCTGCAGCAGGGGCGGAAACAGGATCATCGGCGTGAACTGGAGCATGCCCATGGCCAGGGCGAAGAAGAGCCCGAGGACGAAATTACGGTCGGTAAAGGCGGCGGGTGCGAAGAGCGGGGCCCTTGCGAGCCAGCTGTGCACCATGAACAGGTAGAAGCCTGCGACCGCGAGCGCCGCCGCCACGACGATTTCCAGCGAGTCGAACCAGTCATTGCGCTGGCCGCGGTCGAAGAAGAGCTGGGTGGCGCCGATGGCGACCGCGATCATGACGAAGCCGGCGGCGTCGAAGTGCCGCGCCGTGCCGCGTTCCTTGTGGCCGATGGCGAGCAGGATGGGGATGCAGGCCGCAAGGCCCAGCGGCAGGATCAGGAAGAAGGTCCAGCGCCAGTCCAGCCACTCGCCGACGATCCCGCCGAAAGTGGGTCCCAATATCGGTCCGAAGACGCCGCCGACTCCCCACATCATGACCACGAAAGGCTGCTGCTCGCGGTTGAAGCTGCCGAGCAGGATGGCCTGCCCGAGCGGGAAGATCGGGGCTCCGAAGGCGCCCTGGACGATGCGGATGGCGATCAGGGTTTCCAGCGAATCGGCGAACCCGCACAGTACCGATGCGCCGGTGAAGCCGAGCACGGAAGCGAGCAGCAGGTTGCGCTGGCCCATTTTCCCCGCAAGCCAACCGGTAAGCGGCGTGGCGACGGCGGTCGCGACGAGGTTGAGAGTCAGCACCCAGGAGATCTGGTCCTGCGTTGCCGACAGGGCGCCCTTCATCTGCGGCAGGATGACGGTCACGCTGGTCAGCGTGACGCCGAACAGGAGGGTGACGGATTGCACCGTCACGACAATCAGCCATTGCCGCCCCGTGATTCGCGAGGAGTCGGCGCCGTTCACAAACGGTGGCTTTCGCGCGCGAAGCCCGCAAATGCGAGCGCCGCCGCGACCAGCAGGCCGGAAGCCAGGTAGAGCGCGGCATGCTCCCCTCCGGCGTCCACGACGACGCCCAGCAGGATCGGCCCGAGCACATAGCCCGCGTCTCCGATCATGCGGTAGCTGCTCATGGCGGTGGCGTTCATGCCGGCGGGCGCATTGTCCGCCGCATAGGCCGCCGGCGCCGCGCCGCCGACGGAGGTCGCGACGCTCCACAGCGCGCAGGCGGCCGCGAACCAGAAATAGGTCGGAGCGATGGCGAACAGCAGCATCGCGCCGCCGGAAATCGCGGTCGAGGGAACGATGACCGTCTTGCGGCCGAACCGGTCCGCCAGCATGCCTGCCGGCCACGCCGCCAGCAGGCCGAGCACGCTGCCCAGCGCAATGCCCAGTCCGATCTCGTCGGCCCCGAGCGCCAGGCTCGATGCGCCGAGGATCGGCACGATGGTGAAGAGGCCGCCGGTCCGCGAAAAGGCGTTGATGAAGGTGATCCAGCTGACCAGCAGGATGGGGCCGTTCGAGAGCACGAGCCGCAACTGGCGCAGGAAGTCCGGGTTTGGACCGTGACCCTTTCCGTCGCTCGCGAGGTCGCGGGTCTCGCCGACCGCGAACCAGGCGATGGCGCCGGCGACGAGGCTCGCGAGCCCGCAGGCGATGAAGGGCGCGTCCAGTCCCCAGTTCTCCGCCAGCCATCCGCCGGGAAAGGGGCCGATGCCGACGGAGAAGATGAAGGTGCCCTGATAGATGCCGATGGCCCGGCCGCGCCATTCGGGCCGGGTGATGTCGGCGAGCACGACATGGCCCGTCGTTATGATCGCGCCGGCGCCGGCGCCGGCGATGAAGCGCGCGATGACGAATTCGGGAAAATCCGCCGCCCAGGCGCACCATATGTTGCCCATGGCCGAAAGCAGCCCGCCGAGCGCCAGCGCCGTGCGGCGGCCGAGCGCGTCCGACAGGCGCCCGATGGGCATGGCGATCAGGAACCGCGCGAACCCGTAGATGGCGACGGCCATGCCGACTGCCGACACGGTGACGCCGAACGCCTGCGCGTAGAGCGGCAGCACCGGCACGATGGCGCCGAAGCCGAGCTGATTGACGCCGATCAGCACGCACATCCAGATCAGGCAGCGTCGCTCGGCTGGTGAAGGTCGCGGCATGGGCGCGGATTGTAGCGGCGGAATCGCGTGTTCCGCGCGGTTCCCGGATTCAGAGGAGCCCGGCGGTTTCCGCGCGCAGAGTCACCATGGCCCTCATGGCGTCGATCAGGGGCGTCGGCACACCCTCCGCCGCGCCGATTTCGCTGACGCAGGTCAGCAGCGCCGCGATCTCCGGCGGCTTGCCGTTCTCGAAGTCCTGCAGCATGGAGGTCTTGAAGGCGCCGAGGCTGCGCCCGAGTTCGACCCGCGCCTCCAGCGAGATCACGGGCTCGATGCCGACGGCGCGGCCGACCGCCGTCGTCTCCGCCATCAGCGCCATCGCGACATCCAGCGTGCCTTCGGGCGACAGAATCCGGTCGAGCGTCGCGCCTGTGACCGCGCTGATCGGGTTGCCGGAAAGGTTGCCGAGCAGCTTGCTCCAGACCTCCGCGCGGATGTCGTCCGAGCGCTGCACATGGAAACCGCCGGCTTCGAACGCGGCGGCGAGCGCGGAAACATCCATTGCGCCGGGGCTGCCGAGGATCACGCGGTCTCCGGGGCCGGCGTCGATGCGGCCCGGCTCCGGCACGGTCGCCCAGAGATGCAGCACGGCGCCGACCGCCTGGCGCGAAGGGAGCGCGGCCTCGATCGCGCCCTCCGGGTCCAGGCACGCGATCCGCCGGCCGCCGAGGCCGTGGAAGAACCACCAGGACAGGCCGTTCATCGCGGTGACGATAGCGGTCTCCGGGCCGATCATCGGCGTCAGCGACGGCGCGAGTCCCGCAAGGGCCGGCTCCTTGACGGCGACGATGACCGCATCCTGGACGCCGAGGGCTGCGGGATCGGCGGCAGCGGCGATCCGCGCGACATGCCGTTCGCCCTTGAAATCCAGGATCAACCCGCGCGACCGCACTGCCTCCAGCGTGGCGCCGCGCGCAAGGCCCGACACTTCCGCGCCGCCGCGCGCGAGCAGGGCGGCGATCATGCCGCCCATGGCCCCGAGGCCGGCGACGGCGATCTTCATCGGCCTGTCAGACAACGGCCGCGCCGCCGCATACATTGATGACCTGGCCCGTGACATAGGACGCCGCCCGGCTGGCGAGGAAGACCGCGACCGAGCCGATCTCGTCCGGGTCGCCGATGCGCCGGAGCGGCAGCGACTTGTTGACGCCCTCCAGCCGCACCGGGTCCGTCCAGAGCGCCTTGGCGAAATCGGTCTTGATGAGGCCCGGAGCGATGGCGTTGGCCCGGATGTTCTGCGGCCCGTACTCGACGGCGATGTTGCGCGCGATCTGGTGCTCCGCAACCTTCGAGATCGCATAGGCTCCGAGCGTGGTGTTGCCCTTCAGGCCGGCGATCGAGGCGATGATGACGATCGAGCCCCCGCCGGCGGCCTCCATGTGCGGCAGGGCGAGCATGCACAGCCAGTGGGTGGAGCGGATATTCGTCTCCATGATCTTGTCGAACGCCGAGTCGGGAATTCCCGCAATCGGCCCGTAGTAGGGATTGGCCGCGGCGTTGGGCACGGCGACGGTGAGCTTGCCCCAGCGGTCGACCGCGCAATCGACCAGTTTCTGCAGCTGGTCCTTGTGGCCGACATGCGCCGGACAGGACACCGCTTCCGCCCCGTTGCGCGCCCACTTTTCGTTGATTTCCGCCGTCACCGCCTCGCATGCGTCGGCCTTGCGCGAGGAAACCACGACATGCGCGCCGGCCTCGGCCATGCGGCAGGCTATGGCCTTGCCGATGCCCTTGGTGGAACCGGTAACGACGGCGACTTCGCCCGTGAGATCGAACAGCGAATCGGATTGCGACATGGAGATGCGCCCGTTTCCTCGTTAGGTTTTGCGTGCGGGCCGGTTATGGCTTGTCGACGCCTCCGATACAACCGGTCAGGTCCTTGGTCTCCTATTTCCGCTTCGTCGCCGCGAACGCGCCCTTTCTCGGGTTCGGCCTGCTGCTCGCCTGCTTTTCGAGCTTCGGGCAGACCTTCTATATCGGGCTGTTCGGAGCGCCGATCCGCGCCGAGTTCGGGCTCGACCATGCGGGCTTCGGCTCGCTCTACATGGCCGGCACCCTGGTCAGCGGCGCGATCTTCGCGTTCGCGGGGCGCGCCATCGACCGCATTGCGCTGCGCCGCTATGCGGCCTTCGCCCTTGCCGGCCTTGCCGGGGCCTGCGCGCTCATGGCAAGCGCGGCCGGCGCGATCCTGTTGACGGCGGCCCTGTGCGGGCTGCGCTTCTTCGGCCAGGGGCTCGTCACCCATACCGCGCACACGGCGACGGCGCGGCACTTCGAGGGAGACCGCGGCAAGGCGCTGAGCATCGTCATGCTGGGCCATCCGCTGGGCGAGGCCCTGCTGCCGCCCGTCGCCGTGGCGGCGGCGGCGTGGCTCGGGTGGCGCGAAGTCTGGTGGGCGGCCTCGATCCTGCTGGTGGTCGCGATCCTGCCGTCGGCGATGCTGTTGCTCCCCCGTATGCCGGCGCCGGCCCGCTCCGCGTCCGCCCGCTCCGGAGCCTGGAGCATGCTGTTTCGCGACAGGCGGTTCCTGCTGACCCTGCCGGCGATGCTGGTGCCTGCCTTCGTGTCCACCGGATTCGCCTTCCACATTGCGCCGCTGGCCGCCGAGCGGAGCTGGGACATGAAGCTGGTGGCCGCCGCCTTCAGCGCCTTTGCGGTCGTCAAGGTCGCAACGTCGCTCGCCATGGGCCCCGCAATCGACCGCTTCGGCGCGCGCGCCCTGTTGCCGGCGCTGCTGTTGCCGCTGATCGCCGCGTGCCTCGCCCTGTCGGCCGGGGCAGCGGTCTGGATCGCGTTCCTGTTCATGGCGTTTCTCGGCATGTCGGGCGGCGTGACGCAGACCCTGCTGGGCGCCATCTGGGCGGAGGTCTACGGCGTCGGGCACCTGGGGGCGATCCGTTCGGTCTATTTCGCCCTGATGGTGTTCTCGAGCGCGCTCGCCCCGGCCGCGTTCGGCCGCGCCATCGATGCCGGCGCCGGCCTTGCCGAAATCGGCCTTGCCTGCGCCGCCGTCATGGCCGGGGCGAAGCTGCTGATGCTGGCCGGCGGCTTCAATCGCCGGTGAGGGCGTCGAGCACGGCCCGGGCGTGGCCCTTGACGCGCACCTTGCGCCAGTCCCGCGCAATCCGCCCGTCCTCGTCGATCAGGAAGGTCGAGCGCTCGATCCCCATATAGGTGCGGCCGTACATGCGCTTCTCGACCCACACCTCATAGGCTTCGGCGACCGCATGGTCCTCGTCCGAGCCGAGCGGGAAGGTCAGCGCGTGCTTCGCCTTGAAGCGGTCATGCTTCGCCGGCGTGTCCGGGGATACGCCGAGGATCGCGGCGCCCGCCCGGTCGAAATCGTCCAGCGCGTCCCGAAACGCCTGCGCCTGCGTCGTGCAGCCTGGCGTGTCGTCGCGCGGATAGAAGTAGAGCACCAGTTTCCGTCCCCGGTAGTCGCTGAGCGCGACCCTGCCGCCGCCGTCGGCGGGCAGTTCGAAGTCCGGAGCCGGATCGCCGATGTTCAGGGTCATGTCGTCCTACCTTTCCCCAAGATGATGCTGGAAGAAGCTGCGGGTCAGAATGCCGTCCTCTTCGATCCGTTCCTGCACGCCGGCGAAGTCGGGACAGTCGCACAGCTCCGCGGCAAGCCGGGCCAGCGCCGGCATCCGATCCGGCGGCGACGCGCCGGACAGGCGGAACAGGGCCTGCAAGCCCGCCAGCCGCCGGGCCGCGGCCGCGAGGTCTTCCCAGGGCGCGGGACCGCTTTCGATCCCGGCTGCCGCCGCCGCGTTGAAGATGCCGGCCGCCGAGCGCTCCGCTACGGACGGGTGGCGGGCGGCATGCTCCAGCGCCAGATATTGCGCCAGGAATTCCAGGTCGATGAGGCCGCCGGGGCGGTGTTTGAGGTCGAAGGGCTCGTTGGCCTTGCGCTGCGCCGACATCTTTGCCCGCATCTCGCGAACGGAGCGGCGCAGCCCGCAATGCGGCTGCGCCAGGATTTCCATGCGTATGGCGTCCAGTCTCGCCGCCAGTCGCGGCGGGCCGACCGCGACACGGGACCTGACAAGCGCCAGATGCTCCCAGGTCCAGGCATTCTCCTTCTGGTAGCGGTCGAACCCGTCGACATGGGTGGCAAGCGGCCCGTCCGCCCCGGACGGCCTGAGGCGCAGATCGACCTCGAACAGCCGTCCCTCTCCCGTCTGGGCGGTGATCGCTGTCTGAAGGCGTTGCATCAGCCGATTGAAGTAAGTCGAGGCCCACAAGGGTTTCGGGCCGTCCGAATGCGTCGCTTCCCCGGGGGCGTCATAGACCGCAACCAGGTCGAGATCGGAGCCCAGCGTAAGGTCCCCGCTTCCCCATTTTCCGTATGCCAGGATGGCGAGACCGCCTCCGGGGACCTTGCCGTGGCGCCCGCTGAATTCCTCCAGGGTGGAGGCCAGCAGCGCTTCGACGGTGGCGTCCGCGATTTCGGAGAGGCTCGTGCCGGCTTCCCACGGCGTACACCGGCCGCGAAGAAGGCCGACGCCGACATTGAAGCGCGCATCGTTCGCCCAGCGCCGCACGGCGTCGAGAACGTCCTGGTAGGTCTGCGCAACCCGAAGCGCGCTCCTCAACTCGTCGCGTACCGGGCTGTCGGCGACCGAGCTGCCGGCGAGGATGCCTTCGAGCACGGCCGGGTGGTGGGTCATGTGTTCGGCGAGAAAGGGCGAATTCCCGAGCACCTCGGCAACCAGGTCGATGAGTTGCGGGTTGGCCTGGAACATTGCGAACACCGGGATTCCGAGCGGCAGCCGGGACAGGAACCGGTCGAAATCCACCAGCGCGCGGTCCGGCCCGTGCGCGGCCGAGAGGGCCTTCAGCAGGGCGGGGACGAGCTCGGTCAGGATTTCGCGCGCTCTCTCGCTGCGCGTGGCCCGGATGGACCCCGAATGCCATGCGCGCACGATCTCGAAAACGCGCTGCGGATCGGCGAATCCCAGTTCTGTCAGGGTGGCCGTCGTTCCGGGGTCGGGATCGGTGCCGGTGAACACCAGATTGCCCGGTTCGGCGAGCGTGTCCGCGTCGGAGAACAGCTTGTCGTATAGCTGCTGGACGGTCGTCAGATGGTGGAGCAGGGCTTCCGAAAAGCCGCTTTCGCTGCCGTAACCCATGAAGCGCGCAAAGCCGCCGAGTCCCGTTTTGCCGGGCAATTCGTGGGTCTGGCGGTCGTCGACCATCTGGATGCGGTGCTCGACGCTGCGCAGGAACCGGTATGCGCCCTGGAGCCTGTCGGCCGCGCCGCGCTCGACATGGCCCGACGAGACGAGCGCTTCCAGCGCTTCGCAGGTCGGGCGCACGCGCAGCGCCGGGTCGCGTCCGCCCCAGATGAGCTGCTGCGTCTGGACGTAGAACTCGATCTCGCGGATTCCGCCGCGTCCGAGCTTCACATTATGCCCCGCCACCGCCAGCGCATCGTGGCCGCGGTGGGCGTGAATCTGGCGCTTGATCGAATGGATGTCCCGGATCGCCCAGAAGTCGAGGCTGCGGCGCCAGACGAAGGGGCGGATATAGTCCAGGAAGGCGTGGCCCGCAGCGAGGTCGCCGGCCACCGGGCGGGCTTTCAGCATGGCGGCCCGCTCCCAATTCTGGCCCATGCTCTCGTAGTAGGCCTCGGCAGCCCGGATCGGAACCGCCAGCGGCGTGGATGCGGGATCGGGGCGCAGCCGCAGATCGACGCGCACCACATAGCCGTCCGCGGTGCGCTCCTGCAGCAGGTGCACGAGGTCGCGGGCGAACCGGACCATGGCCTGCCCGGCCCGGTCCCGCCGGCGCAACGGCGCAACCTCTTCGTCGTAGATGAGCACGATATCGACGTCGCTCGAATAGTTGAGCTCGCCGGCGCCGAGCTTGCCCATGCCGAGAACGACGATGCCCGATCCTTCCGGCCCGGCGCCGTTGAAATCGCGTCCGGTGGCCAGCAGGTGGCGGACGGCGGCATCCAGCGCAGCCGCCGCGAAATCGCTCAGGGTCCCGGTCACCCGCTCCAGAGGCCATTCCCCGGCGATGTCGGCAATGGCCACCGCCGCTGCCAGCCGGGCGCGGTCTTCCCTGAGACACCGCATCCATCGGCGCGTATCGCAGTCGGCCGGAAGGTCCCGCAACCGGGCGAACAGGTCCCGGACCGGCCCGTCGGGTCCTTCCGCGGCGAGTTCGCGCGCAAAATCGGGGAACCTGAGCAGGCAATCGGCGAGGAACGGGCTGGAGCCCAGCGCCGCCCATATGGCCCGGCCCCTGGCCGTGTCCCGGTCCAGTGCGCCGACCCGCGCGCGCCAGTCGTCCAGCCGCCGGGCGGTCAATTCCGGGTCGGTCGGCTCCGGGTTGTTGTCTGCGGTCGTCATTCTTCCCATAGGTCCCATATAGTGAGGTCCGGTCAAGCGGAGCGGCGCATTGCGGGTAAGGCCCCGGCACGTCCTGTGGACATTGGCGGCCCTGGCAGTCGTCATTGCAGCCTTGGCGGCTGCCGCAGCGTGGCGCCTTTCCCACGGGCCGGTGAATCTCGCACTGCTGGCGCCGCATGTCGAAACGGCCCTGTCCCGTCCGCAAAACGGCTACCGCGTCGAGTTCGAGTCGGTCGAGGCCAGCTGGGCCGGCTGGCAGCGGCTGCTGCGTTTCAACGTCTCCGAGGCGCGGGTCGTGAACCTGGAAGGCACGCCGCTGGTAGAGGCGCAGGGACTGGAATTCGCGCTCGATGCCGGGCAGCTCCTCAGCGGCCGGGTCGTGCCGCGCGACATCGAACTCCTCGGCGTCCGGGCGACCGTCCGCCGCCGGACGGACGGCGCCATCGTTCTCCTTGCCGTGGAGGGAGGGGAAGCAGAGGGCAATCGACGGGAAATCGACCTGCGGGGGCTCCTGGTCCCGGGCGCGGCGGCCGGAATGCCCGGCCTGTCGGAGTTCGGGGTGCGCCGGGCGGCGCTGACCGTGGTCGACGACGTGATGGAGGCGGAATGGAGCGTGCCCCGGCTCGACATGGTGTTCCGGGACGCTCCGGAAGGCACGGTCGCGGAAGGAGCCGCCTCGCTGCGCCTGGGCGAAGCGGAGGCGGACATCGGCTTCACCCTGTCGCCGTCCGGCGAGGCGGGGGGTCCTTCGCTTTCCGCCCGGCTTCACGGACTGAGCCCCCGGACCGTCGCGCAGGCGCATCCGGCGCTGGCGTTGCTCCGGCACCTGACCACGCCGCTGAGCGGCGATGTCTCGGTCCATCTGGACGCCGGCCTCGATGCGGTCGCGCTCGGCGTCCATCTGCAGGGGGCCGGCGGCGCTATCGTGGACCCGGAGGACTCCGGGCGCAGCGTTCCGGTGGACGGGATCGCGATCGTTGCCCGCGCCATCGACGGGCTTGCGCGGCTCGAGATCGAGACGGTCGAGGTCAAGGCGCTCGGACATACCGCCCGGCTGACCGGCGGAGGAGCGCGCCAGGACGGAACGCTGTCGGCCTTCACGCACCTCGAAAATGTGCCGCCCGCGCTGCTGTTTCCGGTCCTGCCGCCCCGTTTCGCCGCTGCGAATGCCCTGGACGCGCCGGTGTCGGGCACCGTGACCTGGGGGTTCGATTCGAACTTCCGCCCGGCGACGCTGGACGCGGGGCTGACCGTCGGCGCCGGCAGGCTGCGGGTCGCCGGCCCGGAGTCGGAAGGCGTCGCGGTCGCGGGCGGCGGCGTCCTTCTCCAGGCGGACCTCGCGGCCGGGCAGGTGCTGATAGAGAGCCTGGATCTGGAATTGGACCGCGGCCGCGTGAGCGCCAGCGGCTCCGGCAAGCGGCTGAAGTCCGGATGGAGAGTGCATCTGGAGGCCGGGGCGGCGGCCATCCCGGTGGACGATTTCCGCCTTCTGTGGCCGCAGGGCATGGGGACGCAGGGCGCCCGGGAATGGATCCTGTCCAACCTGAGCCAGGGCCGGGTGGACGAGGCCCGGATCGTTGTCGATGCCGACCTTGCCGCCGGGCCCGGCCTCGACCTCGGAACGCCCGATATCGACGGCAGCCTGTCCTTTTCGGGGGTCAAGGCGCGCTATTGGCGCCCGCTCCCGTCCTTCGAGGACATCGGCGGCACCGCCGCTTTCGATACGCAAACGTTTGCGCTGACGCTGTCGGGGGGAAGATACCGCGGCATCCGGGTCGCCGGCGGCAATGTGAAATTTACCGGCCTCGACCGCGACAAGCCGCCCTCCAGGCTGGCGGCGGATGTGCGGTTCGAAGGGCCATTGAACGGCATTCTCGAAGTGCTGGACCGCGAGCCGCTCGGCTATGCCGCGGAATTGCAGCTGGACCCGGCCGCGGTCCGGGGCGATGCCCGATTCCGTCTCCGCGTGGGCCTGCCGCTTCTCGCCGCGCTGGCCTTCGACGATATCGAGGTCGGGGCGGAAGGCGAGGCCGCCCGGGTCCGCCTGCCCGTTGCGGCGCTCAAGACGAACCTCGAAGACGCGCGGATCGAAGTGAAGGTGGACAAGAAGCATGTCGCCGTTTCCGGCGGCGGCTCGCTCGACGGGCGCCCGGCTTCATTCGATTTCGAGCGGCGTTTCCCGGACAGCGAACCGGTGGAAACCGGCTACAGGTTGCACACGGTCCTCGATGAAGACAGTCGCGCGCGCCTCGGTTTCGAACTGGCGCCCTATGTCGACGGTCCTGTCGAGATCGACATCGGGGCAACCGAATTTCGCGACGGAAGAACGGGATACAAGGTCAGGGCGGGCCTCGCCGACAGCGCCATCCTGCTGGAGCGGTTGGGGTGGACGAAGCCGGCCGGCGAACCGGCCTGGCTGGAGGCGGACATCGGCCGCGGGTCCGACGGCGTGCTCGAAGCGCATTCGATCGCCGCAGCGGGGCCGGGCCTCGAATTTGCCGGCAGGGGCCGCTTCGACCTCGCCGCCAACCGGCTTGTCGGAGGGTCGCTGGACCGGTTGCGGCTCGGGGAGCGAACCGATCTCGCAGTCAGCGTCCAGCCGCGGCCGGACGGCCTGATATCCATCGCCGCCAAGGGTCCGAGCATCGATCTGTCCCGCTACCTGCGTCGGGAGGACGGTGAGGAGGGCGAGCGGGAAGGGCTGGCCCGTCTTGCCATTCGCCTGGAGACGGACCGGGCCTGGCTCGGAGGCGATGTGCCCGTCCAGGGGCTCAACGCGCAGGTCCGGATGGACGGGAAGCGGCGGATGGAAGTCGTGGCGGAAGCGCAAACGGCCAACGGCCGCGCTGTCTCGCTCGCGCTCCGGCCGGAAGCGGAGAAGGCCGGATTGCGCATCCGTGCGGACGACACCGGCGCCTTGCTTGAGGCGCTCGGCTGGTACCGCAACATGCGGGGCGGGCGGCTCCGTCTGAACGCGGAGGGTCCCGCCGGGGAAACGGAGAGCCTCGACGGCTCGGTGGTCATCAAGGATTTCCGGATCAAGGACGCGCCGGTTCTGACGCGCCTTCTCGCCGCGGCGTCGCTGACGGGCATCGGCGACGCCCTGTCCAGCGATGCAGGCCTCAGTTTCGAGCGGCTGGAGGCGCCGTTCAAGCTGGACGACCGCCGGATCGGAGTCGGTCCGGGACGGGCCTTCGGCGGCTCCATCGGCGTCACCTTTCGCGGAGACTTCGACCGGGACCGGGACACGGTTGCGATACGCGGCGTGCTGGTTCCGGTCTATTACGTCAGCCGGGTCCTGCGCAAAATTCCCGTGCTCGGAGACTTGCTGACCGGCGGCGGCGAAGGCCTGTTCGCCGCCAGCTACGAACTGTCCGGCAACCTCGACGACCCCCGGACCAGGGTCAATCCGCTCACCGTTCTCGCGCCGGGCTTCCTAAGAGACCTGTTCGGCCCCCTGCTGGGGGTGGACGGCCGCGACCGGAACCCGGACGGGCGCCCGGACGGCAAGGCCGATCCATAGCCGGTGCGCCGGCGCGCGGGACCGCCGTCAGGTCCCGACCCGGAGCGTCTGGGTGAGGCTCTTCAGGCAGGCGATCACGCTCGGGGCGACGATCCTGCCGGTGCGCGGGTTTTCCTCGGTGGGGACGCCTGCGATCTCGAGCGTGAAGCGCACGGCATCGGCCTCGACCTCTATCCGGTGCTGGTTGCGGTCCACGGCCGGGTCCGCCCAGATTTCCAGCTCCGTGCGGTCGGGCCCGATGCCGGCGAGCGAGAGCGCGGCGGCGACGTTGACATTGGCGGGAAAGCCCCGCGCGCCGTCCCGTGCGCTGCCCCTGAAGACGCATTTCGCCTCCGTCAGGCCGTCCACCCCGATACCGTTCTCGACCAGGTAGGGCGCGCCGGCGAGCCCGCCCGGCGGTTTCCGCGTCACCATGGTCACGCGGTGGATGGTCCCCTCCGCCGCCGCCTTGACGGCGTCGAGGCCGAGCAGCGCGCCCGTCGGCACGACGATCCGGGCGCCGGTCTCCTTCGCGCGGTCCACAAGGTGCATGCGCGGCAGCAGCGCGCCGACGCTGGTCGGCATGAAGATCCGCGCCGCCTCGATGGCGGGCAGCGCGACATCCTCGAACACGGCGGCCGGCGCGCATTCCAGCACAAGGTCGGAGCAGGCCGCCAGTTCGCCCAGGGAAACGACCGGCGCGGGCGCGCGAAACTCCGCCTGCCGCGCCACCGCGCGGGCCGCGTCCCGCGCCGATACGGCGGCGAGCGCGAGGCCCTCGATGCCCCCGTCGATGGCCGCGGCCACCTGCCGGCCGATCGTCCCGAAGCCGCCTATGCCTACCCGAAGCGTCATGTTCGTCCCGCCCTTTCCGGCGCTTGCCGCCAGGGAAAGTCTAGCGCATCGTCCGGCCCGGCTGAACGAAGAGGCATGCGATGACCGCGACCGTCAATCCGACCGACCTGCGCATCCCGGATCCGGGCATCCGCGCCCTGTTTCATCTCGAAGCGCGGTGGCAGGCCTGGCTCGATGTGGAGGCGGCGCTGGCCCGCGCCGAGGCCGATCTCGGCATGATTCCGCAGGAAGCGGCAGACGAGATCGCGGCCAAGGCGAAGCTGGAACTGATCGACCGGGAGAGCCTGGCCGAAGGGTTCCGGCGGACGGCGCACCAGCTGGTGCCGCTCGTCTGGGAGCTCTCGGAACTCTGCGAGGGCGACGCCGGCAAGTATGTGCACTGGGGCGCCACCACGCAGAACATCGTGCAGACCGGCGACCTGCTGCTGCTCCGGCAGGTACATGGCGTGCTGCTCGGCCAGATCGGGCGCCTGCTCGCGGCGATGGCGGGCCTGGCGGAAGACTGGGCGGACGCCGCCCTGCCGGGCCGCACGCACGGCCAGCACGCCGTGCCGACCACGTTCGGCGCCAAGGTCGCGGTGTGGATCGACGAGATGGCCCGCCATGTCGAGCGGCTGCGCGGCCTGGAAGGGCGCACCTTCGTCGCCATGCTGGGCGGGGCTGCGGGCACGCTCGCCTCCTTCGGCGCGCACGGCTTCCGCGTGCAGGAGCGCATGGCCCGGCATCTGGGGATGGGCTCGATGCCCGTGCCGTCCCGCACCCAGGGCGACCATTTCGGCGAGTATGTGGCGATGCTGGCCCTGCTGGCCTCGACCTCGGCCAAGATCGGGCGCGAGGTCTATACCGCCATGAAGCAGGAGTTCGGCGAACTGGAGGAGCCGGTGCCGCGCGGCACGGTCGGCTCTTCCACCATGCCGCAGAAGCGCAATCCGATCCTCAGCCAGGATGTCGTCGCCGCCGCGGCACAGGTGCGCGCCGCCCTGCCGCTGGTGCTGGAGGGCATGCAGACCGAGCACGAGGCGGACCGGGCCACCTCCATGCTGATCCGCCGGGGGCTGGAGCAGGCCTGCGTCGGCGCAGGCGACATGCTCTCCCGCCTCGTCGCCATCATGGAAGGCCTGACGGTGAAGCCGGAGCGGATGCGCGCCAATCTCGACCTGTCCGACGGCCTCATCATGGCGGAGCCGCTGATGCTTGCGCTCGGCGAGACGCTCGGCCGGCAGGAAGCGCACGATGTCATCTACGAGTCGGCCCAGGCGGCGGCGCGGGGCGAAGGCCGGTTCCCCGACCTGCTGGCCGCGAACCCGGAGATCGCCGCCCATCTCGATGCGCCGCGCGTGGCTGAACTGCTGGACCCGGCGCGCTATACGGGAGAGGCGCCGGCGATGGCCCGCGCGCAGGCGAAGGCGGCCCGCGCGCTCAGCCTCGAACTGCGGAGGTGAACGCCTGCCAGCGCTCGGCCTGGTCGGTTTCCGGGATCGGGCGGTAGGGCGCCACGCGGTCCACGAGGCCGTCATAGCGGCTGCGGAGCCTCTCGCCGATCTCGCCGGGCCTGCCGATGACGGCGACCTCCTCGACAAGGCTGTCGGGCACGAGTGCGGCCATTTCGTCGAACGCGCCCTGGCGCACCAGCCCGCTCAGGGTCTTGCCGAGGTCGGCGAGGCCGTGATGCTCCAGCATGCGCCGGTAGCTGGGCGTCGAGCCGTAGAAGGAAATGTCGCGCCGGACCTGCTCGAAGGCGGCGTCCATCTCCGCCTGGCTGTCGCCGGTCACGAGCCAGACCATCGTCTGGAGGTCCAGGTCGTCCACCGTCATGCCGCGCGTCTTCGTGCCTTCGCCGATGGCGGGCTTGACGACCTCCTCGACATAGGAGACCGAGTGCATGGGGTGGATATGGAAGCCGTCCGCCGCCTCGCCCGCCGCCCGGCACATGCGCGGGTTGACGCCCGCCAGGTAGATCGGGATGTGCGGATGGTCGATGGGCCCCGGATTGAAAAAGGGGTTCATCAGCCGGAATTGGTAGAACGGGCCTTCATAGTTCGGCCGCGCATCGGTCTGGAAGGTGTCGAAGATGGCCCGCATGCACCGGATATAGTCCGTGACCCGCGCCGCCGGGCGGTCGAACGGCATGGAGAAGCGCCGCTCGACATGGGCGCGCACCTGGGTGCCGAGGCCGAGATGCAGCCGCCCGCGCGAGGCGCGCTGGATATCCCAGGCCGTCCCCGCCATCGAGAACGGGCTGCGCGCGAAGGCGACCGCGATATTGGTGCCGAGTTCCAGCTTCACGGTGGCCGTGGCCGCCACCGCCAGCGGCAGGAACGGGTCCTGCGCTGCCTCGAAGGTCCAGGCGGCGTCGAAGCCCAGCTCCTCCAGGCGCCTTGCCTGCGCGGGGACATGCCTGAGGTCGAAGCCGCGCAGTTGCGCGTCGATCTTGAGGGCCATGAACGGCCTCCCCGCCCTTCGTTCGCGTGCGGGCATGATCCGGCAGGACGGCAGAGGCGGCAAGCCCCGGCGCCGGTATCGCCATTGTCGCAGGGGGCGGGCGGGCCGCCGGCGATGGGTTAGAATGGCGCCGTCCCGTAGCCCAGCGGAGGCCCGCGCCCATGACCGCCGCCATCGACCTCTACACCTGGCCGACGCCGAACGGCCACAAGGTCCACATCATGCTGGAGGAAACCGGGCTCGCGTACAATGTCATCCCGGTGAATATCGGCAAGGGCGACCAGTTCGCGCCCGACTTCCTGAAGATCAGCCCGAACAACAAGATGCCGGCGATGGTCGATCCGGAGGGACCGGGCGGCAGGCCGTTCGCGCTGGCGGAATCGGGCGCCATGCTGATCTATCTGGCGGAGAAGACCGGCCGGTTCCTCTCCACCGACCCGGCGGCGCGCTACGCCACCCTGCAATGGCTGATGACCCAGATGGGCCATGTGGGGCCGATGCTGGGGCAGATAAACCATTTCCGGAACTATGCGGTCGAGAAGATCCCCTACGCCATAGACCGCTATGTCAACGAGGGCACGCGCCTCTACAACGTGCTCGACCGCCGGCTGGCTGAGAGCGAGTGGCTCGGCGGCGCCGACTATTCGATCGCCGACATGGCGACATGGCCGTGGCTGCGCAGCTGGGAAAACCAGGGCCAGAACCTCGAGGCGCATCCGAACCTCGCGCGCTGGTTCCGGGAAATCGAGGCCCGCCCGGCGGTGGAGCGCGGCTGCGCGGTGCTGGCCGACCGCCGCCGGCAGGGCGCCATGACCGACGAGGAACGCGAGAACATGTTCGGCGCGGCGCAATACCGGAAGCGCTGAGGCGAAGAAGCCCGCGGGTGTCCCGCCCCCTCCGTCACGCCTTTATCTCGTCATGCCCGGACTTGTTCCGGGAATCCGGGGGCGTCGGAATCGGGACACCGGCTGAGACAAGGACGACAGGGAGGGAACGCGGCGATGGCCGGTCTTTGGTATGAGGAATTCGAGATCGGGATGGAGTGGCAGCACCCGATCACCCGCACGGTGACGGAGATGGACAACATCCTGTTCACGGCGCTCACCCACAATCCGCAGCCGCTGCATCTGGACGAGGAATTCGCGAAGGAGAATTCCCAGTTCGGCCAGCGGCTTGTGAACTCGATCTTCACGCTCGGCCTGATGATCGGCGTGTCGGTGGAGGAGACGACGCTGGGCACCACGGTGGGCAATCTCGGCATGACCGACTGCGTCTTCCGCAACCCGGTCTTCCACGGCGACACGATCACCTCATGCACGAAGGTCCTCGACAAGCGCGAGAGCCGCTCGCGGCCGGAGGTCGGCATCGTCACCTTCGAGCACTGGGCGGTGAACCAGCGCGGCGAGGAGGTGGCCCGCTGCAAGCGCCAGGGCATGATGAAGAAGCGCCCGTCATGAGCGCGGCGCTCCGATGCTTCCTGTTCGTGCCCGGCGACAGCGCGCGCAAGTTCGAGAAGGCGCGCGGCGTGCCGGCCGACGCGCTGATCCTCGACCTGGAGGATTCGGTGGCGCAGGCCAACCTGCCCGCGGCGCGGCAGATGGTGCGCGAGCGGCTCGAAGCCAGCCGGGACGACCGCGCCCAGCAGCTGTGGGTGAGGATCAACCCGCTCGACACCGATCTGGCGCTGCCGGACCTGGCTTCCGTCATGTCCGGCGCGCCCGACGGCATCGTGCTGCCGAAGACCTTTTCCGCCGCCGAGGCGGTCAGGCTCGATCACTATCTCTCGGCGCTGGAGGTGCGGGAGTGGATCGCGCCCGGCTCGACGCAAATCCTGGTCGTCGCCACCGAGACGGCGCGCTCGCTTTTCACGATGGACAGCTTCACCGGCGCGAGCGCGCGCATCTACGGCATGACCTGGGGCGCGGAAGACCTCTCGGCCGCGCTCGGCGCCTCCACCAACCGCGCGCCGGACGGGCAGTATGAGGACGTGTACCGGCTGGCGCGCGCGCTCTGCCTGGCGGCCTGCAAGGCGGCCGGCACGGAGCCGGTGGACTCGGTCTATCCCGATTTCCGCGATCTCGACGGCCTGCACGCCGAGGCGCTGCAGGGCCGCAGGACGGGCTTCACCGGCAAGGTGGCCATCCACCCGGCGCAGGTGGACCCGATCAACAGCGCCTACGCGCCGACCGAAGACGAGATCGCCCACGCCCGCCGCGTCGTCGAGGCGATGGAGAATGCCGGCGGCGCCGGCACGGTCGGCCTGGACGGCAAGATGCTCGACATGCCCCACCTCAAGGCCGCCCGCCACGTGCTGGCGCTGGCCGAGCGCGCAGGCGCGGGGTAGGGCGGGGGGCTATTAAAATTTCGGCGCGAAATTTTAATAAGGCGGACTGCTATTAAGGAAACCTCAACAGGACAGTGACGGCGTGCAGTGCGGAGAGATCGGCGCGTACGAGAGCGCGTATGAGGAACACCATACAGCATTCGTTACGCCGTATTACTCCGATGCCGAACAAGCCTGACGATGATCGAAAGAACATTTCAGGATATCCCCGAGGGTAAACTCAGCGAGGCTGATCAGCAGTCTTTTCTGATCCAGCTGGGTTGGTCCCGAGGGATGGCATGGCAAGACCTGTTGCGCTCAAGGCGTGTGCTGATGATCTCGGAGGCGGGCGCAGGGAAGACCTATGAATGTCGCGAGCAAAGGAAGCGTCTTTGGGATGCCGGTGAACCCGCCTTCTTCATTGAGATGGCGACCTTGGCTACAGGCGACCTGCGCACCATGTTGGGGAGTGACGAGGAAGGACGGTTGGATACTTGGCTTTCGTCGCAATCCGACATCGCGACGTTCTTTCTGGATTCGATCGACGAACTCAAACTGACCCGCGGTTCCTTTGAACTGGCTCTCAAGCGCTTGAAGAAGGGCATCGGCGACCAACTCGGCCGCGCCCGGATTGTCATAACGACGCGGCCGACCGTGTTCGACGAACGGCTTATGCATGAGGTTCTGCCGGTTCCTCCAGCGCCCACAACCGTGTCGAACGAAGAAGCTTTTGCGAAGATCGCGATGGGCGACCGCCAGACACGGCAGGTGGATGAAAAGGACAACGACAATCCAGATTGGCGGACGGTTGCGCTTATACCGCTATCGGATGAGCAGATCGCTGAATTTGCGCAAGATCAAGGAGTCGAGGACCCTGCGGCGTTGCTGAACGACCTGAGGAATCGGAATGCCCAGGAATTCGCGCGGCGTCCGCAGGACCTGATTGAACTATGCGCGGACTGGAGAGGCTGCAAACGCCTTCGTACCCACCGCGATCAGGTTGCCGCGAATGTGCGTGTGAAGTTACTGCCACGGGACGGCAGGTTCGAGCCGGCTGAACTATCGGTCGACAAAGCGATTGAGGGCGCCAGCCGTTTGGCGCTTGCGATGATGGTCATGCGCCGTATGACGATCCGGCACAGCGCTGCATCGGACGACATGGAGGATGGGCCCGCGCTCGATCCGGCGACTATCCTTTCCGACTGGAACCCGGACGAACGAAAGGCGTTACTGGAACGGCCCCTGTTCGGGTTTGCCTCCTATGGCCGCGTTCGCTTTCATCATCGTGCGGTTGCCGAGTATCTCGCGGCAGAGCGCCTCAGGACGAAGCGTGAGCTTGGCATGTCCATTCGCGCGCTGAAGCGGCTGCTCTTCGTACAAACCGAAGGCAGGACGATTGTTCGTCCTTCGAAGCGACCGGTCGCGGGTTGGCTGGCGCTTTCCGAAGATTCGATATTCGAGATGCTGCGGGACAACGAGCCTGCAGTACTCCTCAACGAAGGCGATCCGGATTCCCTTTCCCCAACCCGGCGTAATCAAGCACTGTGCGCCTATGTGGAGCATTACGGTCAGGGCGGTTGGCGCGGGTTGAATGTTCCGCAGGTCCAGATTCATCGTTTCGCGTCCTCCGAATTGGCTGATGAGATTGTCCAGCTTTGGGGTCGGGGAATCGAGAACCCCGACGTTCGAGAGGTATTATTGCGTCTCATCGAAGCCGGTTGCCTCCACAAGTGCACCGATATAGCTTACTCCGTTGCCCGGAATATCGAAGCTTCTGTAGCAGAGCGGATGATTGCTATCGATGCGCTGGTGACGAATGACGATCCCCGGCTCAAGGGTATTGCGGCCGATGTGGCGGCTGCGGGTGTTCTCTGGATTGACGATCAAATTGCCCGGAGCACCATCTTTCGACTTTTTCCGCAATACATCTCGGTCAAGCAACTTTGTCAGGTTTTGGATCGAGTAAAGGAGAAGACGTTTGGCGGCGATCTGAGTTGGAATTTACCTTACCTGATTTCCACGGCCGAACTCGATCGCCAGAATCTTGAAATGCTCCGCGATGGCTTGGTCGAGTTGCTTTCTGCGGGGTTTCACTGGCATACGGAAATTTCGTGCCTTGTTTGCGACCGGCCTCACCTGAGCGGTGCATTGGCTGCAACCTGCGTGCTTGGATTAGACGGGCGCAAGACGGACGATTGGTTCCGTGCCGCTGTTCTGGCGCTTCGCCTCCATGATCCGCAAAGCGTTAACGACAGACCACACAAGCAGCTTCGCGCGATATTGGCCAAATTGACAGCTGATGAAAATGAACGTCTGTTCTGGGTAGAAGATTCTCTCGTTCAATCCGTCAGACCTACTGAAACTGCTTGGGAGCGGCTGCTGGAAGTCGTATTCCATCACGGCTGTGTCGAACTACAGCCCGGCCGTGATCTAGGTTGGATCAATAATGGTCTTGGTGATACAGCGCGCCCCATCGACGACCGGGCCCTGCTCTTGGAAGCGGCGGTGCACCTGGCACCGTCCTCCGAAGACCGGAAGACACATCTTTCGGGACTGAAACCTCTGGTCGCCGATCAACCGACTCTGATCGCGATCATCGACAACTACCTGAAGCCGCCCAAGTATGACAAGCAATATAGGAATTGGGAGAAAAAAGAGACAGAGCGGAAAAAGCAGCGCGAGCGCCGTCGTGCCAAAATTAGGGCTCAATTGATTCAGTTTCGGCGCGAAGTTGCCGAGCGCCCGGACGATGTGTTTTCGTCCGAGCGCTGCCGTGGTACGGCGTGGACTCTCTGGCGGATAATGAGTCAGGACGATGAAAATGGTCAGGCGTCCGGCTGGAACCGGCGGCTTATCGAGGCGCACTTTGGAATAGAGACAGCGGACAGGCTGCGGCGCGCCTTGATAACAATCTGGCGCGCTGAGTGCCTCACGCTTCCGAGTGAAAGACCGGACAACGCTCGCAACACGCTGCTTATACGTTGGCGGTTTGGGCTTGCGGGTCTCTACGCGGAGGCCGAGGACCTTTCATGGGCAATCAAATTAACCGAAGAGGAAGCCAAGCTTGCGGCTAGATTCACTCTCATAGAACTTAGCCGGTTTCCTCTTTGGCTGGAGAATCTTGTAGATGCTCATCCCTGCGCAGTGGATGAAATCCTTGGCAATGAATTGGGTTGGGATCTGAATAGGAAGCCACTTGCAAACCGTCATTCAATGCTCTTACAGAATATTATGTACGCATCCGAACCCGTCGCAAAACTTTTCTTGCCTCGGCTCTGTGAATGGTTGGTCAACAACGGGGACGCTAAGGGTCTCGATGGCGATCTTGCAGGATTTTCCGAGTGTCTTCACCGGGTAATCGATGTCATACTCGATCATGGCGATGAAGGTATGCATGATCTGGTGCGAACCATGGCGAGTCGGCACCTTCAGGACAGTCTGCCGGAAGAACTTTCCTATGTTTGGTTGCCTGCGCTTATGCGGGTCGACGCCAGCCTTGGCGTATCCGCGCTAGAAGACCGGACACGATCAGTTGTCCCCGCGGCTCAGAGCGAAGCCGTCAAATGGCTCAGTGTCCTTTTTGGCGACCACCGGAACGCAGTCAATCTGAAGACCCCCGATTTCTCTCCCCAACTGCTCCTGCGATTGCTCCGTCTTGCCTATAACCACGTTCGAACAGCAGACGACGCCCACCACGAAGGCTCATATTCACCGGATACCCGCGACCAGGCGGAAACGGCGCGAAACGCAATCGTCAGCGCATTGTTGGATGCGAAAGGTGAAGAGGGGCGGGCAGCCAAATTGAAGTTGGCCGAGGACCCGCTATGCGCTCATTTCAAGCATCGGATTCTTGCTGTGGCGGAAGAGCGTTGGGCGGAGGGGGTCGATTCGGTCGCATTCGATGAGGAGCAGGCTCGTGCGTTGGATAGGGAAGGCGAAGCGCCGGCTTCGACTAACGAAGCCATGTTCGCCATCCTGAATGACCGTCTGGCCGATCTGGACGATTTGCTGCTGACCGATGCCTCGCCGAAGGGTGTTTGGGCGCTGATCGGTGACGAAAAAACCATGCGCCGGGCGATTGCGCGGGAGCTGGGCCGTATGGCGAACGGTCTCTACACGGTGGATCAGGAAGCCGTTACTGCGGAAGAAAAGGAAACGGATATTCGTCTGCGGTCTGTCGCGTCGGACCACGAGGCGGTCATTGAAATCAAGCGCGCCGACTGTCGGTCCGGCCGCGATCTGCGAGACACGATCGATGCCCAACTGATCACGAAATACATGGCCGCCGAGTCCAGAAAATCGGGTTGCCTGTTGATAACGCTGACGAAAGACCGGAAGTGGGTTCACCCGGACACTGACGCTCGTATCGATTTGGAGGGATTGATGGCGCTTCTCCGGGAGGAGGCCGAACGCATGGTGAAGGCGAAGAACGGCTCGATAGCAATAAGCGTCCATCTTCTCGATCTGCGCCCCCGATTGCCTCGTAAGCGGTGCGGGGGAGGCACCCGGCTTTCAGCTTGACGGCGGGATGAAGCTCCAGGGGAGAAGTTCATCGATGCGGCTGTTGGGGTGGCCGGCGGCGATTTTCTCGAGCGTGTCCTTGAGCCAGGCGTAGGGTTCGA